>JAJZQD010000051.1 GCA_021847735.1 Bacillota bacterium
CCCCGGCCTTAACAGTCCCGGGCAGGACCCAAAACATATCTTTAGGCTGTCATCTGCCCCAACGGCCGATGAGAACCTGGCACTTCTCGATTACTACTTCGGGAATCAATAATTTTTTTAAATTGGTGCAGGAAAGACTACAAAATTTGTCGAATAATTACTAAATCACAATCTTATACATAGGGTAAACTTACTGAAAGGTAAGGACACAAAGCCGTGGGTCTAAGGCTAACAAGCTATGATTGCCAGGTTGCGCTCTTGAAGTAAATTACCCTATTATCCTGCGATAATAGGATTTTTTATATATTCAAAGAACCAGTCTATAGGAACTTACTGTAGGGAGGGCTATTTCAATGAAAAAGAAAACGGTTCTGAGTGTTATCATTCTGACGGTTACCATACTTGCGGTTACCATACTGATAAGCGGTTGTTCCACTATTTCGAAACTGAACCCCTTTAAAAAAGGCTTCTCTGTACCCGAAAAAGCTTATGAGCAGACCAAAAAATTCGTCGAACCTCAGGAACAGCCTATTGCTGATATCAATAACATGACTGACCAGATGGTGGAAAAGATTAATGCCGGTAATTGGGAAGAAGCTATCGGAATCGGAGAGAATGCCAATACCCTTGTTGCCAGGGAAACGGCAAAAACGACTGTTAAGGAGTCTGTGTACACCTTGATTTCGGTAAAAGAAAAACTATTTGAGACCCTGATTGAAGCCTATGATTACAAGAATCATCTGGCGGGTCTGAGTAAGGAAGAAAAGGAACGATATGTGCGGACTGCCCGGTCTCATTACAATCTTAACCCTTCAGACCCCTTTAAAAAGCAGGCCTTGGCGAGGGTGTTAATCGAAACCGAAAACTATGCCGAAGGGCTGAAACTGGCCGGGGAGGTTTATTCCGTAAATAAAAACAAGGATGTAACCGACACTTATGCCTGGGGTCTTAACCAGACAGGTAAAAAGGTCGAGGCCTACGAAATTTATAAAAACTTTTTTACCCAGGCAGAAACCCTGGTACAGGTTTACCACGCCGCTGTTGTAATAGAGGAGCAGGATAAAGCCCTTGGGTTGAAGCTCTATAAAGGATGCCAAAAAGCCGCCAATAACCTGATGGTCAAAGAGGAGAATACAAAAAATCAGAGTGCCCAGAGTTACATTAACATGATTTCAGGTGAGGCCCAAAAGGCCATTGACAGGTTATTTGCCGGAGGTTCAGGTGTCGATTCCCAATATAAAGTCGACTATGCAGACAACATCGTAAATTCCATAGTTAAACTCTAAAGTCACACCCCTCTGTTCTCCCCAAAAAGGCAGGTGGCAGGTATGTTCCGAAGAGCGAGGCTGACGTCAGTCGGCCCACGATCCGCGCAGCGGGAGTGGTTTGCCGAATGAGTTGTTGCTCGCTCGAAGGAATATACCTGCCTCCTGCCTTTCGCCTCAATATTTTCCACAAATAAAAAACATCGGTGCTATAAATACTAATCCCAGAAACTATATCGACCAAGGAGGAAAATTTATGGAATATATGGACTACGACCATGTTAATCACAGCAGTACACAGGGGAGTGAAAATGTCGGGGGGGTTAGTGTATACCCGACTCCGATAACCCTCGGAGAACACATTAACATAGTGTATGACGGGCTTCTTGCCACATCCGGAGCGCAGGAGGTATATTTACACATGGGCTACGGCCCCCATAACAACTGGTACAAAGGCGGCGAATTAAAGATGCTTCACACAGGACGCGGTTGGGAACAAACCTTTCAAGTCAATGACCCTGGCAGGTTAAACTTCTGTTTCAGGGACAATGCCAATAACTGGGATAATAACTGGGGCCACAACTGGAGTTTTGAGATACATCACGGAAAGATATATTAAGGGAACAACTGTATTAACCCTTTGGGAATAATTTTTCTATAGCCTAATCCTTACCTTCCAGTAAGGATTTTTTTATTGGCCGAAACCGGAAGAATAAACAGTTTACTGCCTAGGTACAATAAGCGCGAGAGAAAATCAGGAGGAGGTAGAACTGAATTGAAGATTCTGATGCTTTCCTGGGAGTATCCCCCTAAAAATGTGGGAGGACTGGCCCAGCATGTTTATCATTTATCAAAAGCTATTGCCAAACACGGGGCGGAAGTTCACGTTATAACCGTTGGCGGTAACGATGCGATTCCGTATGAAGACCATGACGGAGTAAAGGTTCACCGGGTTAACCCTTACAGTCTTTCGACCCCGGACTTTAGAACTTCAATTCTCCACCTAAATTTCAGTCTACTGGAATATGCCGTCGCTTTGGCTAACTCCCTGAAGAATGTAGATGTTATTCATGCTCACGACTGGTTAGTAGCCCATGCCGGAAGGGCCCTGAAGCACTCCTTTCAGCTGCCGCTGGTGGCTACAATTCATGCCACGGAGTACGGGCGCAACAACGGTCTGCACAACGATAACCAGCGGTATATCAGCGATGTAGAATGGTGGTTGACCTATGAAGCCTGGCGCGTAATCGTCTGCAGCACCTACATGCAAAGGGAATTAAACGGCTTTTTCCAGCTTCCCGTTGACAAAATAACGGTAATCCCCAATGGGGTAACCGTTGAGGATTTCCCAGCCAAGTCAAACTACATGACCAGGAACCGTGAGAAGTATATCTTTTTCATCGGGAGGCTGGTGCGGGAAAAAGGGGTGCAGGTTTTAATAGATGCCGCTCCCAGGATTTTGGCCCGGTTCCCGGAAGCGCGGTTTATAATTGCAGGTAAAGGGCCCTTCGAAGAACATATCCGGGCCAGGATAAGGGAGCGTGGGCTGGAACACAGGATACAGCTTGCCGGCTATGTAAACGACCAGATACGAAACAGGTATTTTAAACAAAGCAGTGTCGCTGTTTTCCCCAGCCTGTATGAGCCCTTTGGCATTGTTGCCCTTGAAGCTATGGCGGCAGGGACACCGGTAGTTGTTTCTGACACCGGTGGGTTAAGCGAAATTGTTGAGCATGGAATAGACGGCTTGAAGTGTTATGCGGGTTCACCCGACTCACTGGCTGACAATATAATGGCAATTCTGGGAGATTCTCGTGTGGCTGAAAGGCTCAAAATCAACGGTTACGACAAAGCCAGCCGGAAATACAGCTGGTTTGCCATCGCCGGCAGGACCTTACAGGTATATGAGGAAGTTATCCAGCAATCCAAGAGGGCCGATTGGCGACCAGATACTTGGGCCGGGTCAGACCATATTTCCGCCTTGTATGACAAAATCAGAAGCCTTGGGAAGATAGGTGTTTTCAGTCAGCGCTAAAATTTAATCATTACACAAAAAGGGGGAAAGTTATTATGATACAGGGGGTAATCATGGCCGGAGGCGAAGGGTCACGTCTCAGGCCTCTTACATGCGACCGTCCGAAGCCGATGGTCCCGATGCTAAACAGGCCTGTGATGGAACATACCGTGGAGCTTCTGAAAAAACACGGTATTATAGATATTGGGGTGACTCTACAGTATATGCCCCAGGAGATTGTCAACTACTTCCGGGACGGTTCGGACCATGGAGTAAATGTTCAGTATTTTATTGAAGAAGAACCTTTGGGCACCGCCGGCAGCGTTAAAAATGCCGAAGAGTTTCTCAAAGATACTTTTATCGTTGTAAGCGGTGACGCACTTACCGATTTTAATTTGTCTGAAGCAATCAGCTTTCACCGGGAAAAAGGGGCTATCGCTACCATTATCCTCACCCCGGTAGAGATTCCTCTGGAGTATGGTGTCGTAATTACTGAAAAGAGCGGGGAAATTCGCCAATTTCTAGAGAAGCCGGGCTGGGGCGAAGTGTTTAGCGACACAGTGAATACAGGTATTTATATAATGGAACCCGAAGTGCTGGATTACATTCCCCGGGAGGGAAAATTTGATTTCAGCAAAGACCTTTTTCCTCTACTTTTGCGTGAAGGCAAAGCCCTTTTCGGGGTTAGCTTAAGTGGGTACTGGTGCGACATCGGAAATCTAAGACAATACCAGGAAGCACATTATGCGGCCCTTGAGGGCAGGGTCTCTGTTGATATCTCGGGGGAACTGAGGGGTAATCGAATTTACACCGGCCAAAATTGTAAAATCGAACCCACTGCTGTCATTACGGGCCCCGTAACAGTGGGAAATAACTGCCACATTGGGGCAAAAGCCATTATCGGGCCCCACGTAATCATTGGCAATAATTGCAAAATCGATACCGGTGCTTCTCTCAAAAGGACAGTGATATGGGGCGGTTCATACATAGGCAGGCATGCAGAAGTCAGGGGTGCAGTCATATGCAACGGAGTCACAGTCAAGGACGGGGCGATGGTTTTCGAAGGGGCTGTGATAGGGGACAGCAGCACGGTT
The DNA here is from genome assembly GCA_021847735.1 of Bacillota bacterium. GTDB lineage: Bacteria > Bacillota > Thermincolia > Thermincolales > UBA2595 > JAJZQD01. The sequence goes on from JAJZQD010000051.1 coordinate 4,374, forward strand.
GAAGAAAACGCCAGGATCAGACCTGATACCAAGGTATGGCCTTATAAACTGGTGGAGAAGGATTCTATCCTAGAGAGCCATTTAATCTGGGGAAGCAAGGCGTGCCGAAATCTTTTCGGCGTTGATGGGATTTCAGGCAAGGTCAATGTCAACCTGACTCCGGAATGTGCGGCTAAACTCGGGGCTGTTTACGGGACGGTCACCGGGCCGGATTCCACAGTGTTGGTTAGTTCTGATCACCACCGAAGCACAAGGATGATAAAGACCGCGGTCCAATCCGGCCTTATGTCTGTCGGTATATCTGTTGTTGACGGGGGAGACCTGGTTACTCCTGTTCACAGGAATGCTGTCAGGGCCCTTGGAGTGAACGCCGGGGTGCATATTAAATCCTCCCCCGTTGACGCTGAGGTCTTGCATGTCAATTTCTTCTCCGGACAAGGTGCGGCTATTTCCCGGGATTTGGAGCGCAAAATAGAAAACCAGTTTGAGCGGGCTGACTTTCAGCGCCATGCCAAACAGAGCGTCGGTACGGTTTCTTACATGCCGGGCCTGACTGAAGCCTATGTTCAATATCTGTTCAATCTGGTTAATGTTGATGCCATTCAGGACAGGCGTTATAGAATGGTGGCTTATTGTACAGGGGATAGTTTAAGAACAATTATTCCCCATATTTTTAGTGGGTTGGGTTGTGAAGTAACTGTCTTTAGTCCTGACCCGGAATCCGGTGGTTTTCCAGACAGGCTGGCCGCCGCTGAAGCCATGGCAGGTGAAGTAGTAAGGGCTAATGCCAACTTTGGAGCGGTGTTTGACGGGAATGCGGAACATGTATCTCTAATTGATGAGGCGGGTAGAGTTATTGACGAAAACCTTTTCCTGGCGTTAATGTCCCTGATTATTTTGGAAACTTCGAATGTACCGGTAGTTGCCGTTCCCATTACCGGCAGTACTGTAGTGGAATCTATGGCAGGGGCCAGACAGGGCACCGTAATTCGGACCAAAACCGCGCCGGCCGCATTTATGAAAGAAGCAGCCAAAAGGGAGGTTGCTGAATCCCAGGGAATTTTCAACCAAGCCGTGATAACCTTTGACGCCCTTTCTACGGTAGTCAGGGTAATGGAATACATGGCCAGGAAAGACCTTACCCTGGGACAGGTCGTCTCTGAAATACCGGAATTTTATATGACCAGGAAGCAGACGGAATGTCCGTGGAATGTTAAGGGTAAGGTAATGAGGCAGTTAATAGAAGAAACCAGGGGCGGGCATGTTGAGTTATTGGACGGGGTCAAAGTTTACCACGAAAAAGGTTGGGCCCTGGTTCTCCCTGATCCTGAAGAAGCACAGTATCACGTGTATTCCGAGGGTTTTTCGTACGAATTTGCGGAAAGCCTGGCTGATTTTTATATTAATAGGATTAATGAGCTGCGAAATCAATGACGAAAGAGGCGGGTATCTTCCTCAGAGCGAGCAACAACTCAGCCGGCAGCCGCTCCCGTATACGCGGATCGCGGGCCGGCTGACGTCAGCCTCGGTCTGCGGAACACATTTGCCTCTTCCTTTTTGGAAAATAATAGGGGGCTTGAGAGCCCCATTTTCCTAAATAACTGCTGCCGCAGTCTTTCTGCTGTTGTCAGGTAGAAAGTGCTTATAGTTTACGTCGGGAAAGATGTTGTTTTTGGTTTCCAGTTCAGTCAGCCAGGAGGGATTGATTTTGTTCCACTTGATGTCCTCGTATAGTCCGTTAAAGTTGTAAAGGTGTTGGTTTGTCCTTTTCCTGGCGTAGTCCACCATGGTTCCTGTTTTCATGATAAAGGCCCAGTCACTGCTTTGAGCGAGCAGGAGTTCTCTGGCTGCCTGTTTGAGGGCTCGTAATAGGTCACCGTCGGCTTTGGGGAACCTGGCAGCAAGCTCAGACATCCGTTGGGACGCTTTGTGCAGGTGCTTATATATCCAGTCATTGCTGCCTTCCAGCCACACTTCGTGGTAGCCTTTATATCCCCAGCTGGAAGAAGCCGGGACTGTTACCTGGTTGACAGGATACTCGGCCAGGTATTCACTGGGGGTTGTAAGTTTAATAATTTTTTGGTTTACCGCTATTTTTCTAATCAGTTGATTGAGAAATTGTGGTCCTTCAAACCACCAGTGGCCAAATAACTCAGCGTCATATGGTGAAACAATCAAAGGCTTTCGGTCAAAAAGACCGGCTAAAAACTCAACCTGTTTTTCTCTGTTAAACATAAAGTTGCCGGCATGAAGGGCGGCCTTTTCACGGCCCCGGTACGGGTCATAGGGTTCTTTGCACTCGGTTTTGCCGGTTATCCGGCAGTACTTGATGCCTGTATTGATACGTTGGCCATTGGGATGGATATATGGCTTGATATAGTCATAATCCAAATCCCACCCAATATCCCGGTAGTATTCCCGGTAATCATGGTCACCGGGGTAACCTTCGTTAACACTCCAGACCTGTTTGGAAGTTTCCGTGTCCCGGGCGAAAGCGGCTACCCCGGATGGGCAGTAAACAGGGGCATAGATGCCGTACTTGGGTCTCGTGGCGGCGTGCATAATTCCGTGGGTATCTGTAAAAAAGTACTTGATCCCAAACTCGTCCAAAATATTATCATCCCCTGGGCTGTAACCGCATTCCGGCAGCCAGATGCCTTTCGGTTTTCTGCCCATTAGCCTGGTATACAGGTCTACAGCTACTCCGACCTGGGCTCTGATACTTTCCCTGTTAACCCCCAGCAGGGGGAAATACCCGTGAGTTGCACCACAGGTAATAACTTCGAGTACCCCCAAATCCTGGAAGATTTTGAAGGCATTCAACAGGTTCCTGTGGAACCGGTCATGAAATGTCCTGCTGGCCTGGATGAACATTTCTTTGTACATCAAGGCTGTACGGTGGAAATGGGGTTCCCATTTCGTACGTTCAACCTCTTTTTCGGCTAGTTCAATGAGCCGGGTAATATGGTTGGAATACCTGTTTTGCAGAAGTTCATCGTTGAACATTGACATAAGCGGGGGGGTTAAGGACATTGTTAAACGGAAATCCACCCCATCATTAACCAGGGATTCGAAAACATTAATTAGCGGGATATAGCATTCTGTTACTGCTTCATAGAACCATCTTTCTTCCAAAAAAAACTCGTGTTCGGGGTGCCGAACATAAGGCAGGTGAGCGTGGAGGACCAGCGCCAGATATCCTTTAGCCAATGCTACCATTCCTTTCGACAAGCTTTAGTTCCCGCAATAGGCTGTCTTACTTTTTAAACAGTTCGCCTGAACTCGTGCCTTCCAACTCCCCGATTCTGGCGTAGAGCCTGAGTTCCTTGTCGGAAACAAGCATCCAGTCGGGGTCTGTCTTGTTTGAGAGGCTGTTGCGTGGAGTAAAGGTGAAGTTCGACCTGGCTAAAACAATGAAAGTGCCATCATTTAGAATTTTGCCCAGGTCAACGCAATAGGTTCTGTCCGGTACTCCGACATGCAAATACCAGTTTACGGCATAGTCATTTATCACCACATCGTAATACCGGTTGGCATTGAACCCGTTAAAATGTTCCACTCCTGTTGTGTCGTAAACCCGCAGCACGGATAGAGAATTATCCCAACGAGAGCCGTAGGCATGTTGGAGGAAATTGCGTTTTTCTTCACTGATATCCCAATAAGCAAAAATCCATTCCGGGTCCCTGGCCATAATCGTTATCTTGTTATCGCCGTATCCCCACGGCAGGTCCGGAATCGGTTCATGCTCAATTTCTGGCGGAAAATCAATAATAGGAAACAATTCCACCGCGTTTTCGAAGGTGTCTTCGGGTAATTTCGCCAGGGAAGACACCTTATTGTGTACTTTGCTAGTTCTGTTAAACATTATATACAAACCTCCGCTTAAAATGAATGCCGCAAATAATAATATTAACCCAACTATATCCAAGTTATACATTAATCCCTCCTCCTTTTTCCTAATAGGAAGACACAGGGCTTTCCCGTTCAGGAAGACATTTGAGCCTTGCGGGTTTATATTTTCCGGGTTCGTGTGGAATAATGTTATTGACTTTTTTATTATGTCACGGATTCAAAAATTTATTTAGACTAATCCCCCAAGAAACGAGGTAAATAAAAAAATATATGCTGTTACAAGCCCGGCAAATAAAGGGAAATAAATAGAAACGGAGAGTAATTTCTAATGCCGAGAGACCTAGTTTTGGGCAACGGGTCAATGTTAGTAAACTTTGACCGGGGACTTAACATGAGAGATTTATATTACCCTCAGGTGGGTCTGGATAATCATATAATGGGACATCGCAACAAACTGGGTGTTTGGGTGGACGGAAAATTTTCGTGGACAGACGATAACTGCTGGTCCAGGCAAATCAGGTATAAAAAAAACACCCTCATTAGCCGCATAAAAGCCCAACACAAAGGTTTGGCGGTAGTGCTGGAAATCAACGACACTGTTCATTTCAGACGCAACATCTATCTAAAAAGGGTCACTATTACCAATATGGCTGATAACGAACGCGAATTTAGGGTTTTTTTCACCCATGACCTATCCATCAATGAAACCGACGTGGGAGATACAGCCCTTTATGACCCGGTCTGCCAATGTATCTGCCACTATAAACGGGACAGGTATTTTCTTATTAACGGTAGAATGGGTGAGCATGGCATATACCAATATTCCATCGGTACTAAAAGGTTTGGAGGCGCTGAAGGAACATGGAGGGATGCCGAGGACGGTGTCTTAGAGCAAAATTCCGTTGCCCATGGTTCCATTGACAGTACGGTAAGCTTTCGCACCAGGTTGGGCGGAAATGACACCTCCACACTCTATTACTGGATAGCGGCAGGTCGTAATATCAGGGAGGTCCGGCAGGGTAACGAGTACATCCTGGAGTTCGGCCCGGATTTGATTTTTAATGAAGTTGATGCTTATTGGGATGCCTGGGTACACAAAAAGGAACGCAATTTCTATGATTTATCGGTGGAAGCAGTTGACATGTTTCATCGCAGCCTATTAATTGTGAGAACCCAGATTGATAACGGGGGGGCAATTCTGGCGGCCAATGACTCCGATGTCCTAATGTATCATCGCGACCACTACAGTTATATGTGGCCAAGGGACGGCGCCCTTGTAGCTTATGCCATGGACAGGGCAGGCTACCCGGAGATAGCTGTCAAATTCTTTGAATTATGTGCCGGGATTATTTCCGAAGGGGGTTATTTCCTGCACAAATACAATGCCGACGGGACCTTAGGGTCCAGCTGGCACCCGTGGTGGAAAGACGGTCATATTCAGCTGCCTATCCAGGAAGATGAGACGGCTCTTGTGCTTTTCGCCCTGGGATATCATTATAAGATTTACCGGGATGTCGAGTTTATAGATTCCCTGTACCCCACCCTAATTAAAAAGGCTGCCGGTTTTCTTGCTTCTTACAGGGATCCCGTCACCAAGCTGCCCTTACCGAGTTTCGACCTCTGGGAAGAACGGAGGGGCGTTTTTACTTTTACCTGTTCGGCAGTATACGGGGCACTAATCGCGGCGGCTTTTTTTGCTTCCCTGCTCGGCGACCAAAAGGCTGAGGACGAATATAGCCGCGCTGCCAGGGAAATCCGGGAGGCCATGGCCAAATATCTTTACAGCCCCGAATTGGGCAGGTTCCTAAGGGGAGTATACCCGCGAGATAACGGGCATCTTGAAAAAGACCTGACTCTGGACAGCAGTCTGTATGGGATTTTTGAGTTTGGGTCCTTTCCTGCCTCTGACAAACGGGTTGCCAACACCATGGGCGCCGTCATGGAAAACCTGCGGGTAAAGACCGATATAGGAGGCGTAGCAAGGTATGTGGATGATTATTACTTCAAAAAGAGCAATGACATCAATAACGTGCCGGGGAACCCGTGGGTTATATGCACCCTCTGGATGGCTGAATGGTACACGGAAATAGCGGCAAACATAGGTGACCTGGCCAAAAGCAAAGAGATTATCGATTGGGCTGTAAGATATGCCCTGCCCAGCGGGCTTCTTCCGGAGCAGGTGCACCCATATACCGGTGGGGATTTGTCTGTTTCTCCTTTAACATGGTCCCATTCAACCTACATCCTGGCCGTGGAAAAATACTTAGACAGGTATAAGCAGCTGACTGAACCGGTACATTAACAGATTAGCTAAGGATATTTGCTGCCGTAACTGGAGGTATAATGTGTAAAAAGTAGAATTAATATTATATCCGAATGTTTATCCGGGCTGGGGGTATATAAATGGAGATAGAAAAACTTCCCCACAGGCCAAGGTGGTCCTGGTGGGATGCCATGATGGTCCTGGTTGCACTTTTCGCCCTAATACCGGTTACCTGGGCATTGCGAAAAATCATTAAAAATGCAGTAACTGCCCTGGGAGTAACAGGCTCCAGTCTGCAGACCCTGCTGTTGTTTTCCGCCACCGTAATTCAGGCCACAGTGATGGTCCTGGCAGTAATCGTTTTAACCCGCCGGAAGGGCTCAACGGGAAAAGATTTGGGCTTAATCTGGCAAAACCCCCGAAATAAAATTTTAACCGGATTGTTGGGAGGCTTGGTACTGGGAATCGGTGTAATTGGTGTGGGCGCTCTTGTTTCGGCTATAACGGGTCCACCACCGCCCCAGGACATTGAACGGTTTTTCTCGGGTATTAAGACAGGCCGGGACCTTTGGCTGCCCTTTATTTCCGTTTCTGTTCTGGCCCCTTTCAGTGAGGAGCTGTATTTTCGAGGTATGATTTACCCGTTATTCAGGGTCAGGCTAGGGCCTGCCGGGGCTATGGTTTTGTCTGCCCTCTTTTTTGGTGCCCTGCACCTTGATTTGTACCGGTTGATTCCTATAAGTGCGGGTGGAATAGTTCTGGCCTATTTCTACGAAAGAACCGGGTCACTTTTAACCTCAATGGTTGCCCACAGCACATGGAATACCCTGATGCTCCTAATGCTGTTTCTGGCCGGCGGTGTTACCCGTTAGGAATATTTTTAACCCACAGCGGCAAAATACAAAGGTAAAATATTCGCTAAAATAATACACGTATG
>JAJZQD010000052.1 GCA_021847735.1 Bacillota bacterium
GGCAATTGTTCCATAATTTTTATCCCAATTCCAAGACTCCACCTTCTATTAGGTGGAGTTTCCACTTTTCTGCTTCAGTGGGGGTAGAGTCCCCCACTGAAGTTTCGATGTTCAGCTTTAGCTGAACGAGTTCACTACCCTGCGACTACTGTTATAACTTAAAACAACTTGCATCTGTTTAAAAATAATTGTATAATGATTAAGCGAAATTGGTTGGAACAATATCAAATTAAGTTCATTTAGACTATGGAGAGGTGTCCGAGTTGGCCGAAGGAGCACGACTGGAAATCGTGTAGACGGGGATAACCTGTCTCGAGGGTTCGAATCCCTCTCTCTCCGCCATAATGTCAAACAGTGGCGAGTGACTGCCGTACCGGTAACCCGGTGACCCGGTGACCAAGGATAGTCGCTGGCCTTTAATATTCTATATGGTAAGAACTGTGACAAGTTTAATCTTAGCCGTGCTACATGGGGAGGTAGCGGTGCCCTGTTCCTGCAATCCGCTATAGCAGGGTGGAATTCCTGTCCCCGGCTTTATTCCTTGAGGTCTGACTGTCGTAAGTGGTGTTGAAGGCCGGGTCTTACGCAACGTGAACTTGTGAACCCCGTCAGGTCCGGAAGGAAGCAGCGGTAAGCAGACCATCGCGTGTGCCGTAAGGGCGCCTGGTCCGAGCTAACTGCGCCAGTAACGCTTGGGGAGTAATTGTCAAAGACAGGTGCACGGCTTTAAATTTTTGAAGGAAACTCAGGCGTTTGATTGATAGCCTGAGTTTTTTCATATAATTAGCGTAGTCTTAAAGTAAAAGGCTAACTTATCATCTTTCTTTTAATACGGGTAAAAAAGGATTTGATTGTTTAACAGCGAATTAATTATCGGGTTGCGAGACATATTTAAGTTGTGAGATAATGGCATTGCCAGCTGTTTATAAGAGGTGTGAACTATGAGTTATGTGGCTCTTTACCGAGAATGGAGACCGCAAAAATTTTCCGATATCGTCGGCCAGGAACATATCAGTCGGACGTTACAGAACGCTATTAAGACCAACAGGACTGCACATGCCTATCTTTTTTGCGGCCCGCGGGGGACTGGAAAGACCACTACCGCCAAGGTTTTAGCCAAAACCTTAAACTGCCTGGACGGTCCTAAGGTTGAACCATGCAACCAATGTGTGAACTGCAAGAGGGTTACTGAAGGAAATTCTATGGATGTGATGGAAATCGATGCCGCATCCAACAGGGGCATCGATGAAATCAGGGACCTCAGGGAAAAGGTGAAATTTGCTCCCTCTGAAGGCAAGTACCGCATATATATCATTGATGAAGTACACATGCTGACAACAGAGGCCTTTAACGCCCTGCTCAAAACGCTGGAAGAACCGCCGGCCCACGTAATATTTATTCTTGCTACCACAGAACCCCATAAAATTCCGCTGACTATTCTGTCCAGGTGCCAGCGCTTTGATTTCAGAAGAATAGGGATTGGGGATATAATAAACAGGCTGCGCACGGTTGTTGAGGATCTGGGCGTAACAGCGGACAACGAGGCCCTGGGTCTAATTGCCCGGACCGCTGAAGGTGGGATGAGAGACGCCCTCAGTGTGTTGGACCAATGTATCTCTTTTGGCGGGAAAACCGTTACGGTACAAGATGTAGAATCGGTCCTTGGCACGGTCAATGCCGCTTTTTTGCTGCAGATGACGGAATGTTTTATTAACAGCGATGTTACGGCCGGATTGAAACTGGTTGATGAGTTGGTACGGCAGGGCAAAGATGTCCGCCAGTTTGCCAAGGATTTGACAGAGCATTTTCGCAACCTCTTATTAATTGAAGTATGTAAAGACGTTGAAGACCTTGTTCCGGTTTCTATAGAAACTCTTAAATTAATGCAAAAGCAGGCCGCAGGCCTAAGCAGAAAAAGGATTGTTTCATTGATTGAAGTATTTACATCAACGGAACGTGAGATGAAATGGACTTCCCAACCTCGGTTGATTTTTGAGCTTGCTGTCATAAAATCCGGAGAAAAGGAGCCGGCGGAAGATTACAACGACCTGGTTAACAGGGTCACCAGGCTTGAGGGTCTGTTAGCCCAAACCCAGTTTGTGCCTTCAGCTTCCAAAGCCCCGCCCCCCGCAAAAACGGGGAAACCCATTGAGCGGGTGAAGGATAGGACCGGTTTGGGAGAGGAAGTTGTACGAAAAGAACAGAACGAGCCCGGTGAAAACACGTGCGATTCAGTAGATGCGGAAACCGTTAAAAAATGCTGGCAGGAAATTCTGGACAGGATTAAGAAAGTCCGGATGTCAGCAAGGGCCTTTCTTATTGAAGGCCACCCGGTAGAAGTAAAAAACGGCAGTCTTATTTTGAGTTTCCCGCCCGAATACGGGTTTCACAAGGAAAAAGTAGAACAGCAGGAAAACAAAAACGCCATAGAACAGGTTGTTAAAGAGGTAACGGGTGCCAAGCTAAAGCTTAAATGCAAATTTACCAATGAATTATCCAAAGATACGGCAGCTGCCAATCCAAGCAAAGGCGGAGACTCTCTCGTTGAAAAAGCTATCAGCCTGTTTGGAGGAGAAGTAATTGAAATGAAGGATTAGTTAAATCGGAAGGTTCGCGCCTGGCGCGCAACCAACCATTAGATGCTCTCGTCGGAGGGCAAGTGGCTGAAATAGAAGGAGGAGATTGCAATTATGATGGGTAATATGGGCAATATGGGAAAAATGATGAAACAGGTTCAGAAAATGCAGGCTGACATGGCCAAACTTCAGGAGGAATTGGGTAACAGGACTGTTGAGGCCAGCTCCGGAGGGGGTATGGTTAAGGCTGTTGTCAACGGAAAGCAGGAAATACTGTCAATTCAGATAAACCCCGAGGCGGTTGACCCCGAGGATGTGGAAATGCTGCAGGATATGATATTGGCAGCTGTTAATGAAGCCCTGCGCCAGTCCCAGGAAATGGTGTCAGCGGAAATGGGCAAAATAACCGGTGGAGTGAACATTCCGGGATTATTTTAGGCAGGTGAAATTATTTGCTCTATTATGCGGAGCCGGTTGCCAGGTTGATAGAAGAATTTGGTAAACTGCCGGGTATCGGGCCAAAAACGGCGCAGAGGCTGGCGTTTCACTTGCTAAACAGAGACCCCGGTGAATCCCGAGAACTTGCCAGGGCCATTGTGGATGCCAGGGAAAAAATCAGGTATTGTTCTGTTTGCAGTAACCTGACAGTTAATGACCCTTGTAACACTTGCCGGGATGAATCCAGGAACAGGTCTGTTATCTGTGTTGTGGAAGAACCCCGGGACGTTGTAGCCGTTGAAAGGACCAGAGAATTCAAGGGGCTCTATCACGTCCTCCAGGGAACGATTTCCCCAATGGAGGGGGTTGGCCCCGACGAGCTGAAAATTAAAGAACTCCTGGCCAGATTGCAGGATAGTGCGGTCCGGGAAATTATAGTGGCTACCAATCCCAATATTGAAGGTGAGGCAACGGCCATGTACCTGGCCAGGTTAATTAAGCCTTTGGGGATTAAAGTCACCCGAATTGCTCACGGCCTTCCTGTGGGCGGGGATTTGGAATATGCTGATGAAGTCACTTTGTCCAAAGCCTTTGAAGGCCGGCGGGAGTTGTAAAACTTTTTATTTACTTATTAACAGGTTTGTGCTACAATAATCAGCAAATAGATTTTAAAAGGCGTTGAAGGAGACAAGTAAGCCGGAACTGTTCTTGACAGGGAAGCGGGGTCACCGACTGAGAGCCCCCAAAGTATAGTTGGCTGAAATTCACTCCGGAGCTGCCGGTTGAAAGGTGAAACACCGAGTAGACAGGGCCGGAACTCCACCGTTACAGGGTAGAGGGTATAGAATTTGTACCTGCACAGAAGAGGGTTACAGTTGTAACCAATTAGGGTGGTATCGCGGAAGCTGAGGCTTTCGTCCCGTTAGGGACGAAAGCCTTTTATTATGCCTCAACGAAAATGAATATGGCTAAAAAGCAATGAAGGAGTCCGTAGATTGTCAAAGAGTTCTTCCAGGGAGATGGGGTCACTGACTGGGAGTCCCGTCAGAACATGGCAGTTGAAATTTCTCTCCTGAGCAGTAGGCTGAAGGTTTTACTGGTAGGCCGCACCGGAGCTTCTACCGTTAAAAGGAAGGGAGTATCAGTTATTCGACTTGTACTCTAATGAGGTGAATTACCAAAGTGGTTGCCGGACAGCAGCTGCTTGGCAATTAACGTGGGTGGTACCGCGGAAGTTAAAGCTTTCGTCCCTGTGGGACAAAGGCTTTTTTTTTTAACTTTTCTTGAAATAAAAATAAGGAGGAAAAATAATGGTTGTGGTGATGGATTTAAGGGCTACCGAAAAACAGATTAAGGATGTCAAAAAACGCTTGGAACAGTTGGGTTTTAAGACCCATTTAATAAAAGGAGTGGAACGGATAGTGCTTGGAGCTATCGGTGACCGTAAAGAGATTATTTCTTCCGGTATTGAGATGATGCCTGGTGTAGAAAAAATAGTGCCCATCATGAAACCGTTTAAACTGGTGAGCCGGGAAGCTAAATCTGAAAATACTGTCGTCCAGGTAAAGGATTTATCCATAGGTGGAAATGATATTACTGTAATTGCCGGTCCCTGTGCTGTAGAAAGCCGGGAACAGTTATTGGAAACGGCCCGCCTTGTTAAGGCGGCAGGGGCAAAAGCAATAAGAGGGGGAACATACAAACCGCGGACTTCACCGTATAGCTTTCAGGGCTTGGAAGAAGAGGGTCTTGAGCTGCTGGCGGAGGCCGGTAAAGAAACCAGACTGGCTACAATTACCGAGGTTGTCGATGAGAAAAGCCTGGCTTCAGCCGTGGAATATGTGGATATCATCCAAATCGGGGCCAGGAACATGCAGAATTTTCACCTGTTAAGGGCCGCAGGCCGGATAAATAAACCGGTAGTTTTAAAACGGGGCCTTTCAGCCACGTTGGAAGAATGGTTAATGGCAGCCGAATATATTATGTCAGAAGGGAATTACAATGTAATCCTGTGTGAAAGGGGTATTCGGACCTTTGAGACATACACCAGAAACACTCTCGACCTAAGTGCTGTACCCCTGATTAAGCGACTCAGTCACTTGCCTGTAATTGTTGACCCAAGCCATGCCACGGGGGAATGGCGTTTGGTTGCACCGCTGTCCAAAGGAGCTGTAGCTGTCGGCGCTGACGGGTTGCTGATAGAAGTGCACCCGGACCCCTGTAAGGCCTTATGTGACGGGCCTCAGTCCCTGACTCCGGAAAACTTTTCTCAGTTGATGAAGGAACTGGCTTTGGTAGCAAGCTCCGTCGGACGCACACTTAATTTAGGAGGTCAAAACCTATGATTGAGAAATACGGCTACCTGGGGCCGAAAGGAACATACTCTGAAGAAGCCCTGTTTATTTACCTGGAGTCCGGGAAAACCAATTCCAAAACAGTGCCTTACCCAAGCATTGAGCAAGTTTTATCAGCCATCGGTAAAGGAGAAATATCCCATGGCATTGTGCCTTTGGAAAACTCTAGTGAAGGTACCGTAAACCTAGCCCTTGACTTCATCGCAAATGACCGCCGGCTCAATATTATAGGAGAAGTGATACTGCCAATTAAACATAACTTACTGACAAAACCAGACATGCGGGAAGAAGAAATAGAGTTGGTTGTATCCCATCCCCAGGCCCTGGCTCAATGCAGAAAGTATTTAAGCCGTCATTTCCCGGGGGTGCCGGTTAGTGAAGTCAACAGCACTGCCGAAGCGGCCGAAATAGCGGCGAAAAGGGAAAATAACATCGCGGCGATTGGAAACATAAGGGCCGCCGAAAACTACGGGTTACAAATAATTAAGTATGATATTCAGGACTGCCAGGAAAACCGGACCAGATTTGTAGTTGTATCCAAAGAGCAGGTTCCGGTAAGTGGGCTGGTCAAGACATCCCTGGTGATATCGATTACTGACCGGCCTGGGGGGTTGTACCAGATACTAAAAGAGTTTGCCTTAGCCAATATTAACCTCACCAAAATCGAGTCAAGGCCGGCAAAAAGGAATTTGGGTGATTACTTGTTCTTCATTGACCTGCTCGGTCACAGTGGTGAACCGGCTGTCAGAAACTGTCTTGCCGCGATAGAAGATATGGCGGCCTCGTTCCGGGTAATGGGGACTTACCCTGTCTGGAAGGATACCGGGGAAGACCGGACAGAAGGAAATAGTGAAACCTTATCTCTGGAGGAAATCAGGCAGGATATCGATATAATTGATTATCAAATTGTCGAGCTGTTAGCCAAAAGAACTCAACTTGTTTCTATGATCGGCACCTTGAAAGAACGGAGGAGTTCAATCAGGGACAGGGAACGGGAAGGCGAAGTATTAAAGCGTGCCAGAGAAAACGCTGGCCGGAAAGGCGTTGACCCTGAGCTGATAGAAAAAATATACAAGATGCTCTTCGACCATTTTGTTGAATTACAGGAAAGACAGCAAACGGTTTGATAAATAAGAAAAAACATGAATAACTTGTACCCCCCTTCAATATATTGTAGTAAACCGGAAGGGGGTATTTTATATGAAAGAAAAACTAATTAAATTGAAAAGCCTTTTGGCAGGATTTTTTAACACCTTCATAGGGTATTTTAACTTCGGACAGGCAGTGGACGTGGCAGTCAATGAAGAAAAAGAACTACTGGAACAGGTGAAACTTGCTCACAGAGACTGGGAGATAGCGTTGAACAATTTCAATTATTGTTTAGATAATGACTTCATTGATTATTCCATTTATAATATTGAAGCCGCGGAAAAAAAGTATGTCTATTTAGTCAAGAGAGCGCGAAAAGAAAATATTAAGGTGAACGACGGCATGAGCCAGAAAATAAGTATATATCAGGAGCCTTAATCAGATTATAAATGTGGAGGTGAAACAATGGACTTAAATATTATCATCGCCTTTGTCCTGGGATTGTTGCTTATATATTTAATAGGAAGAGTAATGTTAATTCCACTTAAATTAGTTTTTAAGTTATTAATTAATGCCGTTGTAGGCGGGGTTGTACTGTGGATTATCAATTATTTCGGAGCATATATTAACATACACATCCCCCTCAACCCTGTAACAGCCCTCACTGTGGGGTTTTTAGGCATCCCGGGAGTAGTGCTGCTTTTCGTCATCCAGCAAATAATACTAAGATAATCAGAACATTGCGGAATCGTCGCGAAATCGTCCCTTAACTAGTGGAAAATTCCTTGACTACCATAAACCCTTTTAGTATACTAGTTACTATGAAGGCTGAAGAGGCGGGACAACCTTGTTTTTGGGGTTGAACCGACTGCCGATAGAAGCTTTTATTTTTTTACTGATAAAAAAGCACTTTTGGTAAATAATAATTAGGCAAACGCTGTTTGGGGGGATCCCCATTAGAATAATTGAAGCTTACATAGGTGAATACGCAAGCGGTAAGAGTGAAGCAGCCGTTAACCGGGCCTTAGATATTCGAAAGGAAGGTCGGCAGGTTTCTCTCGTCGACCTCGACCTCGTCGAGCCTTTTTATACTTTGCGTCCCATTAAAAAGCAGTTAATTGAAATGGGAATTGATGTAGTGGCGTGGGAGACAAGTGAGACATTGGGTCTGGGGGAAGCCGGAAGCACAATAAAACCTGAAATGCGATGGGTTCTTAAGAGGCCGGGGGATATTATTCTAGATATCGGATACGGAGTAGAGGGGGCAAAAGTACTCAACCTTGTAGAAGGAGCAACTGAGGAAAAAGACCTCCGTATATTTGTTGTACTTAATATAGGAAGGCCAATGACCGCTACTGTTGGCGATATTGTGGAATATGTAAAAGGGCTGGGTCCGGTACATGGGCTTATAAACAATTCTCATTTGGGTGATGACACTACTGTTGAATTTGTTCAAGAAGGGGCGCAGATTGTTTCCGAATCTGCGGCTCTTTTAAACCTACCGGTTATTGCGACTTGCATAGACCGTAAATTTGCAGCTGACATTGATGGTAAGACGGACGCTATGGGCAATCCGGTGCGCTTTTTAGACCGTTATATGATTAATACTTTTTGGTGAAATTTGGTGGGTGTTCCCATTTTAAATAGACTGCATTGTAACTATTCAGGAGGTGTTAAGTCTAATGGCTGAAAAGCCCATCCAGGGAGAGAAAAGAGTCTTTATGACAGGAAACGAAGTTGTTGCTTGGGCCGCCCTGGCTGCAAAAGCCGATATTATGTATGGGTACCCAATTACGCCACAGAACGAAATAATGCACTACTGGACACGGATGGCTCCCAAATATGGGAAGAGATTTTTGCAGACTGAAGACGAACTGTCTGCCGGCTTCACGACTCTGGGAGGAGTTCTTGCCGGAAGAAAAGCATTCACGGCTACTGCGGGCCCTGGTAATACATTGATGCAGGAGCCCTTGTCAATGGCTGAGATGATGAGGATTCCTTCTGTTGTTATTATCCAGCAAAGGGGCGGCCCGTCAACGGCCACCGTTATTTACTCGCAACAAGAAGTCACGATGACTACATATGGCGGTAATGGTGAAGGCTTCCGAATTGTATATTCCACAGCAAACCATCAGGAGTTGTTTGATTACACCATTAAAGCCTTCAATACTGCATGGAAATACCGGTTCCCCACTTTTGTTCTGGGTGACGGGTATCAGGCAAAGATGCGAGAGTCACTGACAATATATGACCCCGAGGATAGGGGCATAGAGTTAGTAAAGACTGAACCTTTTATCGGTAAAGAACCTGTCAACGGTGAGAAACAACCTGTGCATATCCGGAATACTTACAATACTGAAGAGGAATTATTTGAAGTTATAACTAAATATTTGGAAGATTATACAAGGATTACTCCCGAAATTATCGAACACCAGGAATTCGACTGCGAAGACGCGGACATTGTTGTAGTCAGCCACGGTGTAGTTTCCAGGGCCGCTAAAGGGGCGGTACAGGAACTGCGAAACGCCGGCCTTAAAGTCGGGTATTTCAGACCGGTGACACTTCGGCCTTTCCCCGCTGACCGCTTAAGGGCGGTTGCTGATGGGACCAAGACCCTTTTGATGGTAGAATCCTCTCTTGGTCAGATGGCTAAATTGGTTAAGGATGCCATTTTCGGTTCTACGGTTGCTATTGCGACATTATTCAAGCCTGGAGTAGGAGTGACATCCGAAGAAATCGTGACAAAAGTCAAAGGGATGCTATAGAAAAAGGGGGCACTATTAGATATGACGATGGTACCACAGATGCCAAAAAGCTGGCGTCTTGAAACTAAACCTCATAAATTCTGTCCCGGTTGCGGACACGGCTTGGTACTTAAAGCCTTGGGCGAAGCAATTGATGAACTGGGAATTCAGGACAAGGTAGTATTCGGTGCGGATATCGGCTGTTCGTTACTGGCCTGGGACTTTTTCAATGTTGACACTGTCCAGACTCACCATGGTCGTACAACCCCTGTCGTTACAGGTGTAAAGAGAGCGAACCCGGATGTAATATGCATTGCTTACATGGGTGATGGCGGCGGGTACGCTATCGGCTCCCAGCATCTTGTAAACGCGGCGGCCAGAAACGAGCGAATTACCGCTATTCTTGTAAATAACTGCAACTATGCTATGACGGGTGGGCAAATGGCCCCGACAACTCTTCCTGGTATGAAAACAGAGACAACCCCTTACGGGCGGGATATTAAAGAAACGGGATATCCCACCCAGGGTCCGGAAATGGTCGCGGCAATTACCAGGGAAGGTTCTTATATTGCCAGAGGCACCATAGCTAACCTGAAACAGTTAAAGAGCTTCTTGAAAAAGGCGCTGGAAAACCAGATGGCCGGCAACGGTTTTTCCTTTGTGGAGGCACTGTCCACGTGCCCTACCAACTGGAGGACCAATGCCAAGGATACCTGGGCCTTCGTTGAAAAAGAAATGACGAAGTATTTCAAAGTAGGAGAACTTAAAAACCCGGCTGCAAAGGAGGGCGAATAATCATGAGTAAGACAGTGAAAATTGCCCTCGCGGGGGAAGGCGGGCAGGGTGTTCAATCAGTTGCCGAGATTATTGCCGAAGCCGCCAACGAAGAAGGCCGGGAAGCGCTGTATATACCAAACTTCGGGGTTGAGCAAAGGGGCGGCGTTTCCGTCGCTTACCTGCAAATAGGAACCGAACATATAGGCTCACCCAAATTTCAAAAGGCTGACATCGTTATGGCGTTAAGTGACCGTGCGGTTAAGAGAACTCGCCAGTACGTGGACGAAAGGACTACCTTTGTTTATGATACCTCTATTGAAGGGGTAGAAGAAGAACTCCCGAAGAACGCCGGCCGGATTTTGGGTATTCCGGCTATTGAAGTTTCAAAAAACGAACTGCATCCGAGAGTTTTCAATATCATTATTATGGGTGCAGTTATAAAGGCCACCGGTGTAGTTTCAGAGGAAGAAGCCAGAGCGGCCATTGAGAAAAAACTTGGATACAAATTTGAACAGAACCCTGATTTGAGAGAGTTGAACTTTAAAGCAATTGCCCGCGGCATGGAACTTGTGGAAAAGGCCCAATAATAAGGAGGTAAATACAGTGAACGTAGCTTACAAAACATTCTCCTTTGAGGGAGAAAAGGGAACCTGGACTGCGTTTTCCGGACTCTGTAAGGGCTGTGGCCTCTGCATAGAAAAATGCCCAAAGAAATGTCTAGCCTGGTCGTCAAATTTGGGTATTTACGGAACACCGTTAGTAGAACCACATATTGACGAATGCATTGCCTGCGGGATATGCCAATCTGTCTGTCCTGATTGTGCAATTGCGGTCCTGAAGAAGAAGTAGGTTTCCCAACGGCCTTTCCCGATTCCTTAGGAAAGGCCGGTTATGTTTTTGGAGACACTAAAGTTTTCTTTAAATTACCCAAAAGTTTTCTTTGAAGGTATCCTTACAGGTGGTTGACAACGGCAGGTGAAATATGCTATATTAGTCAATGTCGGTGTCCTCAACTATGTAATAAATTTCCGTTTATCGGGGGGCGGCGAATTACCAGAATAAACCTGTTGACTCGCAAGAGTGAGCGTGGTAAGATGAAGTTCCGCGGTTGAGAGACGGCGGGACAGCCAACGGTCCTTGAAAACTGAACAGTGAGAGAGAGAGAGATG
>JAJZQD010000053.1 GCA_021847735.1 Bacillota bacterium
AAGAGGCGGCTCTTTGTTTTCACGTCCGGGGAAATGGCAGGTGTATTCCTCCGAGCGGCAACAACGCCGCCACCTAACCACTCCCGCGCACGCGGGAGGGTTAGCTGACGGCGTCAGACCGCTCTACGGAACACACCTGCCATTTCCTCTTAACTTAAGCAAGATTGCCTCTGTTGATTCAATTGGGGAGAGAAATTGAAAAGCTCAGGCTATCAAACGCCTGAGCTTCGCTTTAGTAAGGGGTTCTCAAAATTGACTCTGTTGGGACATCCCCCTGGTTTTAGGTTATTCCAAAAAGTATTTTGGCATTGGCGGTTGTCGCCGCCGCCAGCTCCTCTACTGGGATATTTCTTAGTTTCGCGATACAACGTCCAACATATACAACATACGAGGATTCGTTTCGCGTTCCCCGGTGGGGTTCTGGGGTTAGATATGGGGCATCGGTTTCAATAAGCAGTTTGTCTATGGGAATTTCCACTGCAATTTCCTGCAGCTTCCGGGCATTGTTAAAGGTGACGGGACCGGCAATGGAGATATAGAAACCCATTTTCAGGCACTCCCTGGCCATTTCCATACTCCCGGAGAAACAGTGCAGGACACCCCTGGCCTGGTCCGCCTTTTCCTCTTTCAGTATTTTCATCACATCTCCATGGGCTTCCCTGTCGTGGACAATAATAGGCTTCCCTAAGTCGACAGCCAGCCGAATCTGCTGCCGAAAGACCTGCTGCTGGGTGTCCTGTGGAGAAAGGTTCCGGTAATAATCCAGGCCCATTTCCCCAACAGCCACTATTTTAGGGTGGGAAGCCATTTTTCGGATTTTATCCAGGCCGTCTTCACCGCAATCCGCCGCATCATGAGGATGAATTCCGACAGCAGCGTAAATAAAATCATACTTTTCCGCAAGGGCAACCGACCTTTGGGAGGAAGGTATATCATACCCTACGTTAATTATGTTGGAAACCCCCTGTTCCCTGGCCCGCATTAACATTTCGTGCCTGTCCTGACCATATTTTCTGTCATCCAGGTGGGCGTGAGAATCGAAAAACACAGCTATCACCACCGCTCTTTGAGGTCATTTTACTTTGGCGCCGCCGGGAATGTCTTTGGCGGGGTCAACTGTAATTATCCCCAGGCCTTCGCCGTCGGAGGCCGCCAAAATCATTCCTTGGGACAGGATGCCCCGCAACTTGGCAGGTTTAAGGTTAGCTACAATTAATATCTTTTTGCCGATAAGTTCTTCGCATGTGTAATGCTTGGCAATCCCTGCCACCACCGTCCTGCGTTCACTGCCCAAAGCCACCTCCAATTGCAGTAGTTTGTCTGCCTTCTCAACCTTTTCGGCTTTTAATATTTCCGCAAGACGCAGGTCTATCTTGGCAAACTCGTCAATTGATATATACCGGCTTTCGTCGTCCTGGTGGACTTTATCCGTTTTCACTGCCGCCTGGGTTTGGGGGTTGGCGTTGTTATCAACTTCCACCCTGGGGAACAGGGCCACGCCCCTTTTTACCCGGGTCCCGGCGGGATAACTCCCCCATTTTTTGAGAGAGTCCCAAACCTTTGCCCCTTCCTGTTCTGTGAGACCGGTTTGCTCCCAGATGCGCGCCGGCAGCTTAGGCATAAAGGGGGAAATCATTATGGTAATTACCCCGATGGTTTCCATCAGGTTATAGAGTACGGTACCAAGCCGCGCACTTTTTCCTTCGTCCTTAGCCAGAATCCATGGTGCTGTCTCATCAATATATTTATTGGCCCGGCTTACCAACCTCCATACAGCGGCAAGGGCATTGCTCAGCTCATACTTTTCCATCAGTTGTTCGTATTCTTCCGTAACTTCACCGGCGGTCTTAATCAAGTCCAGGTCCAGTTCATCGTTCCCGGCGGGGTGACGGACCTCTCCGTCAAAATACTTTTCTACCATAGCCACCGACCTGCTGACCAGGTTGCCAAGGTCATTAGCCAGGTCTGAATTAATCCTTTGGATTAAGGCGTCTTCGGAATAATACCCGTCCGCTCCAAAAGGCAGCTCCCTTAAAAGGTAGTACCGGATGGCATCCACCCCGTATTTGTCAACCAGTTCGGTGGGATCAATGACATTTCCCTTGGATTTGGACATTTTTCCCCCGTCCAGGAGCAGCCAGCCGTGACCCACAACCTTCTTGGGGAGTTCGATTCCTGCTGCCATCAGGATAATTGGCCAGATAATGGTATGGAAACGGACAATGTCTTTACCGACAAGGTGTACATCTGCCGGCCAGAATTTCCTGACCAGGGTATCGTCAGGCTGTCCGGCCACTGCGGAATAATAGTTGGTCAGGGCATCAAACCAGACGTAAATTACATGTTTGGGGTCAAAGGGAACTTGTATTCCCCAGTTAAAGGTGGTCCTGGTAACGCAAAGGTCTTCCAGGCCCTGCTTGATGAAGTTTATCATTTCATTGCGGCGGGGTATGGGCTGAATAAATCCTGGATTTTCTTCGATGTGTTTTAACAACCTGTCAGCATACTTAGACATTTTGAAGAAATAGCTCTCTTCTTTTACCAGTTCAACCGGCCTTCCGCAATCAGGGCACACCTTTCCTTCAGCCTGGCGCTCTGTCCAGAAGGTCTCACAAGGTGTGCAGTACCAGCCTTCATATTCCGATTTGTAGATATCTCCCTGATCATGGAGCCTAACGAATATTTCCTGGACAACTTTTTTGTGTCTTTCTTCCGTGGTCCTTATAAAGTCATCGTACGAGACTTCCAGGATGCCCCAAAGCAGCTTGAAGCCGGCGACAATTTTGT
Organism: Bacillota bacterium; assembly: GCA_021847735.1. Taxonomy (GTDB): domain Bacteria; phylum Bacillota; class Thermincolia; order Thermincolales; family UBA2595; genus JAJZQD01. The sequence continues at coordinate 2,788 of JAJZQD010000053.1, forward strand.
CTACATATTCTTTTGGTTCCATTCCCTTAGCCTTGGCGGTCCGCTGAATCTTTTGGCCGTGTTCATCCGAACCGGTGAGAAACCGGGTGTCATACCCCGTCATTCGCTTGTACCTGGCAATGGTGTCGGCCGCTACAGTAGTGTACGCATGGCCGATATGTAAATTGTCACTGGGATAGTAGATTGGTGTAGTAATGTAAAAGCTGCCTTTACTCATCTTTTTTCCTCCGTTTATTTTGAATTTCCTCAGAAATAAAAACAAACCCCTCCTCCCAAATTCAAAGGGACGAGGGGTAATCATTCGTGGTACCACCCTTTTTCGCGCTGCTTCACAGCAGATGCCTCAACAGGTACGGATTTTCATCGATACCCGAAGTAGATTAACGGCACTCACCCGGCACGACCTACTCTCTCCCTGATTTCGGCCTGCTGCTCCGGGGCCATGTTCGATACTGTTCCTCCGGCGGGGCTTTCACCTTACCCCCGCTCTCTGGTCAGATACTCCAGTATTTACTCTTCCCCTTCATCACAATTAAAGCATATAGCAAAATGATAACTATAAAACCTCCTTTTGTCAAGTTTTCCCTGGTCTATGAAAAAAAATCCCATTTTATCCTTAAAATATTTGTCGACAATGCGATATTATTTAATATACTTCTTAATAATAGATTTCAAACTTCTAAATTGTATTCTTTTACAGTTGTAGCAATTAGCATGTATTTTTGTCAGTATTTATAAAAAATTGTTGACTTTTACTGGCATGGTTGGTATCATTTACTTGTAATAAATTGTCGAATCTTGCTGGAAGGGGAGAATGTAATGAAGTCAACTGGTATCGTTCGAAAGGTGGACGAGCTAGGCAGAGTTGTCATCCCGATCGAACTGAGAAGAACCCTTGGTATTGACGAAAAAGACGCTTTAGAAATTTACGTTGACAATGAGAAGATAATTCTCAAAAAGTATGAACCTGCTTGCGTCTTTTGCGGAAATGCCGATGATATTCAGCATTTCCGGGGCAAAAACGTCTGCAAGGAATGCGCTCTTTCAATGGCCCAAGCTGCAGAGGTGTTATGATGAAATGAAAGAAAGACAAGTTTAACATAAACAATGTCTTTCTTTTTTTATGCTGTTTTAAGCTTCCGGTTTTTAGTCTTTCAACCTCAAAACAGCGTTATAAACATCTCTTTTACTTATGCCCAGAATTCTGGACACTTCTTTGATAGCCTCCTTCTTGTCCCTTCCTTTAAGTATTAAATCATCGACAAGTTCACCAATATCACTGATACTCCTTACCGGGAGTTCTTTTTTTTCGTCTTTTCTACCTTGTAAAACTACGGTAATCTCACCCTTTAGCGGGTTGTTTTGAAAATGCTCCAGAACAGCAGTTATTTTACCTCTTACAACTTCCTCATGGGCTTTCGTTAACTCCCGTGTCACTGCAATATTTCTGTCACCGGCAAGCTCCAGAATCTCCTCCAGGGTTTTAATTAACCGGTGAGGAGATTCGTAAAATACTACCGTTCTTTCTTCGGAAACCAGTTGAGCCATCATGCTGCCACGGTCTTTTTTAACCCTGGGCAAGAATCCCTCAAAGGTAAATCTGTCTGTAGGAAGTCCGGAGCTGACGAGGGCAGAAATCGCTGCTGTGGCCCCGGGAACCGGTATTACCTTGATTCCCTCTCCGACCGCAAGCGCTACCAAGTCCTGTCCCGGATCCGAAATGCCGGGGGTTCCGGCGTCAGAAACAAGGGCGATATCCTTACCCTGTTTAATTTCTTCAACCAGCTTCTGCCCCTTTTCACGTTTATTATGTTCGTGATAGCTGGTCAGGGGTGTGTGGATGTCGTAGTAGCTGAGCAGTTTTCTGGTGTGCCTGGTATCCTCAGCGGCAATAAGGCCGACCTCCTGCAGAATTCTTTTTACCCTTAAAGTTATGTCCTCCAGGTTTCCTATCGGCGTAGCACACAGGTAAAGGGTTCCCGCCGGTTTAGTGCCCTCCGTCATTTTCCATCACCGCAATCAATTTTAGTTTTTCCGGCCTGGTAAGTCGTTTAATCTCGGCTTCCCTGACCATCGCCTCACCTTTTGTGCAAAACTCTTCAGTATATACTACCTCAATAGGACCGCGTCCCCGCGTAAATTTGGCGCCTTTACTCTGATTATGTTTTTTTACCCGCCGGTCTACGTCATTGGTATACCCGGTATAAAGTACACCGTTCCGGCATCTTACAATGTAGGTAAAGTATTTGCTCTCCATGGAGACTCTCACCGCCTCAATCGGGATACGGTAAACCTGGGTAATATGTTTCCCAAAACAGGTTTGTGTAGTTACCCTTTTCATTATAAACAAAAAAAGGCTCCAGGATAACCAGTTCCGGGTTTCCGCCAAGCTGAGCCTCAATTAAAACCATATTTGGTTTTTTACCCGGCCTGGGGTAGACCAACTGCAACCTCCTCGGGTTCAAGTTACAATTATTCATTTGAATGATAATCTCGGTGAGCCTGTCCGGGCGGTGAACCAATGCTACCCTGCCCCCATATTTAACCAGGCGGGACGCTGTGTGGAGTACCTTTTCCAAATTGCACAAAAGCTCATGCCGGGCAATGGCGATTGGTCCGGCTTGATTTCGCGCCCCTCTCCCAACGGGAAGATACGGGGGGTTAGAAATAACCAGGTCAAACTTGCCAATTCCCAGGACATTTTCGGCTTCGCAAATATCCGTACGAAGAATCTCGATGAGGTGTTCAAGCCCATTTCCCGCCACACTTCTTCGCGACCTATCGACGCTTTCCTCCTGAATTTCCAGACCGATAATTTTGTCGACCCGATTTCTGGTTGAAACAAGCAGAGGAATAACGCCTGTACCTGTCCCCAGGTCAACTACTTTATCCCCTTTTTTTACAGATGCGAAATTTGCCAGGAGCACGGCATCCATAGAAAAACAAAAGGCTGCGGGAGCTTGGATTATCTTTAAACCTCCCCTTACGAGGTCGTCGAGACGTTCCCCCGGCAGAAGTTTAAAATTTGGGGCCGACCCCGGGTCAATGCTCATGGCACTTCTCCTGCGTTACATTTTTTTAAAAACCCCATACAAAACAGACAATCCCCTTCTGAACGGAATTGTCCGAAATGCAAGTTGCATATATGAAATCCTTCATTATATAACCTTATCAGATTTTCAAACCCCTGCCCTGGTTTTTTGAGAAGCTCATGTTTGGGGTCCCCGGCTTCTTTAAGGTAATACTGGTAGACATCCATAATTTCGTTGCGCAGCTTTTCGTTTTCGTCTTCCAGGGCGTATGCTCTCATCTTCAAAAACTGAAGCTCTTCCATAAGGTGTTTGATTTTATCCTCAAAGTCAATCAAAAGGCTGGTAAATTGTTTCACTGTCCACCTCCCGGCTTGTCAGACAACCGGCCTCCTTTTTAACTAATTCGCCAACAATACTTATTATTCCTAATTATTCAATTTCTACTAAATCGTCCGCCACCTCTACCGCTTCATTAGAGGTTGCAGGTTCCGGCCGCGGTCTTTTTTCTTTGCTGTCACCGGTTTTCTCTTTTGACAGAATTTCCAGGTCAGTTAACGGAAATTCGACTAACTGTCTACTTTCTTTAATTTCTACCAGGAGGGTCTTTTTAAGAATATTGACCGACACAATTTTCCCTTCCCCCACAGGTGTGTTGACCGTAGTCCCCTCCGAGGGATAGATGGCCTTTTCACTCTCATAGGCTTCACATTCATATTTCAGGCAGCACATTAACCGTCCACATATCCCGGAAATCTTGGTGGGATTGAGAGACAGGTTTTGTTCCTTGGCCATTCTGATAGACACCGGGTCGAACTCGCCAAGGAAGGTGGCACAGCACAGGCCACGACCACAGGTGCCTAGTCCACCTAACATTTTAGCCTCATCACGCACACCGATTTGTCTAAGTTCAATTCTTGTGCGAAAAATGGCGGCTAAATCCTTCACTAGGTCACGAAAGTCAATCCGACCGTCGGCAGTGAAATAAAAAATAATCTTATTGGCATCAAAGGTATATTCAACGTCAACCAATTTCATCGGCAAACCGTGTTCTTCTATTTTCTTAACGCAGCTTTTAAAAGCTTCTTTTTCCTTGGTTTTGTTGATTTCCACCTGTTTGAGATCAACGGCAGTGGCTTTCCTGATTATTTTCTTGAGAGGCGCTATAATTTCTTCTTCGGTTACCATTTTGGGTTTAACGACAATCTGGCCGCACTCTATGCCCCTCGTCGTCTCCAGGATTACATTGTCCCCGACTTCCAAGGCTATTCCCTCCGGGTCGAAATAATATATCTTTCCGGCCGGCTTAAACCTTACCCCTACTACTTCTATCATTGTTGTAAAAACCTCCTCAACCCTATGGCTATTATTTTAAGCTGTTCCGGCCAGCCTCAGCAGCATTACTTCCAATATCAGCCGTAAATTGACATTTCGGTTTAGCTGATTTTTCGCTTCCAGGATTACTTTGACGGAACGGACCAGGTCTTCCTTGCTTACAATCCCGGAACATTCCTTTATCTGATTCAGCCTATCTCTATTGACAATTAAGCTCTCTTGCATTGTCTGAAGCCAAATAAGCCGGTCTCTATACCAGAGCAGCAGCTGCTCAAGAATATCGGGTAGAATTTCTTTTCTTTTTTCCAATTCTTCCGCTGTTTTTAACAGTTCGTTTATTTTGCCCGTTGTCAGTCGTTCCACTAAATCAAACACTAACTCCCGGGCCACCAGGCCGTCCCCCGACTCCGCCATTAACCTTGCTATTCCGGGCAGCCCGTCGGAAAGAGCCGCCGTCAGTGCTGCAGTTGTAGGGTCACCCAGGTTGTTTTTTAACAGCATCTGCTCAATTTGCGCTAAGGGCACCCTTGACAGCGGAATCGATAGGCACCTGGAAAGTATCGTCGGAAGAAGGTTGTACTGGTTTACGGCCGTCAGCAGAAAAATCGTATCCGGCGGCGGGTCTTCAAGGATTTTCAGTAAACAGTTGGCTGCCTCGGTTGTCATGCTTTCTGCCTGATTAAGCAGATATACTTTTTTCCCTGCCTCGTACGGTTTATACTGGACCCCTTTTTGTAATTCCCTGACCTGGTCTATTTTTATGTTATTACCTGACGGGCTGACTAAAATAAAATCCGGGAAATTGTCCTGGGCAACCCTTTTGCATACAGAACATTTTCCACAGGAATCATTAACACCTTGCCCACACAACAGGGCCGCGGCAAAAGCTCTGGCCAAAGTCGTTTTTCCTACACCCGCCGGACCGTGGAAAAGATACGCGTGAACTACCTTGTCTTCTGCCATTGCATTTTGCAAAACTCTTTTAGCCTGGGGGTGACCAATCACATCAGCTAACAACATTTTTATTATCCCTCTGTTAAGAAAATATATCTACGAGCAAACCGCGTATCTCGTCTACTTTGGCCAGAATGGAGATCTGGTCCTTTTGGTCTGACATGAGCATACCGGTGAGGTCTTCCAGTTCTTTATTGACCGTTTCAATGGTGGTATATATTTTATACCTCCCTTTGCGGTCCCAACCGGGCTGTTCTTTTAAATGATACATTTTATTGACTGCATAGTCCAGAAATTTTTGAATCAGGTCTTTGTACTTCTTTAAATCTTTTAAATTGAGCGACTCTCCCAATGACCGGCCTTGTTTTTCAATGTCCGCAAAAAGACTCTCCAATTTTTGTTGAACCATATCCCGCTGAACTTTATACAACTGGTCGCCGAAGGGCAGCTGCACTTGGTCCACCAATGGTTTACCTTCCCGGTCCGAAATTCCCAAGCCGGCCATATTGTCCTTAGAAACGTTGCGTATTTTCACTTATCCAACACCTCTTTTACCAGCAGGTATATTTCGTTGGCCAGGGCTTCCATTTCTTGTTTAGCATCTACTAATTTGCAGCGACCGGGATTTGCCACTGCCAAATGGAGAAATCCGTCCCTTACTTTTTTATGGAAGTTGATGTGCTCGAGTTCGATGCGGTCTTTTTCCATCCCGGAATCGGTTACTCTTTTTTCACTTATCCGTCTGATACCAAGGGCCGGGTCGATGTCAAGAATAATTGTCAGGTCCGGCACAATGCCGGCAGTTGCCATGCTGTTAAGTTTGTTCAGTAAATCCATGTCAATTCCCCGGCCGAAACCCTGATACGCAACAGTTGAATCGGTGAACCGGTCACAAAGCACGAACTTACTATCTTCAAGGGCCGGCCTTATTAGTTCCTCCACATGCTGGGCCCTCGCCGCAGCGTACAATAAGGCTTCTGTTCTGTCAACCATTTCTATGTTGGACGGGTTAAGCAGGACCTTTCTAATCTCTTCACTAATTCTTGTTCCACCCGGTTCCCGGGAATATACAACCTTTTTCCCCATAGCTTCTAACCGTTCCCCGAGCATTTTCATTTGGGTTGTTTTCCCGGCCCCGTCCGGCCCTTCGAATGTAATAAACTTTCCTTTCATTAGTCCTCCCTGGCTCATGACTTTATAGTTTTTTGGCTCTAAAGATTAAGAGGAGGCTTAACCTTTTTATCCGGACCGCGGGTCACCAAAAGCAGGTACAGAGTCCACAACAGTGAGCTTGCTTAGGGTGCGGTCCGCCGGACCATGAAACAGGCATGACTCAGCTTTAAACCTGCGGATTAATTCAACTATATCGTGAGTAACTTTTTCGCCGGGACAAAGTACCGGAATCCCTGGGGGGTAAGGCGCTACCATTTCTCCGGCTACTTCTCCTATGGCATCATCCAGCAACACTTTTCTCTTGCGGGCAAACCATGCTTCCCTGGGAGTCAGGATTTGCCTGGGGACAGGCAGTGTATCGAAATCCAAAAGGGTTTCCGCAGCCTTTGAACGGGGCTTCACCGCAGCCATTTCCCGCAAAGCGGCTGCCAGCTTGCCGGCGTCCTCAGATGTGTTTCCGATGGAAAACATGCAGAGAATGTTGAACCTATCACCTAATTCAACCTGAATGCCGTATCTTTTAAGCAGCCTGTCCGCAGCCTGGTAACCCGTTAAACCTGTACCCCGCACTGAAATATACATTTTCGTGGGGTCTGTGGCAAAAACCCCGTTATCACCTGAGCCTTCTGTCCCGAGACATCTAATTCCGGGAAGGCTGTTGATTTCTTCTCTTACCCGGTTGGCAAGTCCGACTGTTTCATCCACGAGTGACTTCCCTGAAAACTCCATGTGGCCGGTCGCCGAATCAAGGGAGGCCATTAAAAGATAAGAAGGACTGGTGGTTTGTAGAATACCCAGCTGCCTGGCAACCTCACCTCTATCAACCAACCTGCCCCTGACATGGAGCATTGACGCTTGGGTTAGGGCCCCAAGAGTTTTATGGGTACTCTGAATACAAATATCTGCCCCCAAATGCAGGGCCGGAGCGGGTAACCGGTCGCTAAACTTAAAGTGAGCACCGTGGGCTTCATCGACAATTACCGGTATTTTCAGGTTATGCGCTACCCGCGTGACCCCGGCTAAATCGCCGGCCAGCCCGTAATATGAAGGGTACACCTGGAAAACAGCCTTGGCAGGATATTTTTGAAGGCCCAGGGCAACTTCTTCAACTTTTGGAGGAAGTGGAATGAAAAAATCACGGTTGAGTCTTGCGGGAAGATACCTTGGCCTGGCGCCGGCCAAGATGCATGCCCCAATTACCGACCGGTGTATATCCCTTGGCAGGAGTATTTCATCACCTTGTTTGCATACCGCCAGTATTGCGGCATGAATACCAACGGTGGTGCCGTTAATCAAAAAAAAGGTGCGGTCCGCCCCAAATAGCTGGGCGGCGCGACTTTGGGCCTCTTCTATTGGTCCGCCGGGGTTGTGGAGGTCATCCAAACCGGGGACCTCTGTCATGTCTAAAGAAAACGGATCGGTTTTCATTAAACGGGCAAACCGGGGTTGGATTCCCTTTCCCTTTTTATGCCCAGGCATATGGAAGGGAATTGTTTTAAGTCTGCGATGCCTGGCTAAAGCATTTAGCAAAGGCGTTTTACCCGACCTTACCATGAAAAAGCCCCTTTCACCCTGTTAAATTCGCCTTCTTTGCGATAAATTCCTTTTCCCGGGCGGCTT
>JAJZQD010000054.1 GCA_021847735.1 Bacillota bacterium
GGTAAAAAAGGAGGAAAAGATTTACTACGACGGCACCTACAGCCTTGAGAAAACCAAGGAAGGCCGCTGGGTAGTTGCGGATTTGAAAGTCAACCAGCGTTCGGGCGGCAGGTGACGGGAAAAAGGGGAAGTACGATGAATCTAAACAGCCGCCAGCCGGGAAAACGCAAACGGAATGTCTTAACAGAATTTGCAGGACGGTTTTGGGAGAAAACGGTCTATACCCTCAGTTCTCCCTACCGTTTCTTTCTTTTTCTGGGGTCCCGGGGTTTTTACGTCTTTGTCATGAGTCTTATTATTTTCATGTTTCTGGTCTGGCTTCTGCCTTTTCAGCTTTACGGAGTGCCGGACCAGGTGGTACGGAATATTGCCACCAAAGAGTGGCTGTTCCGCATCCCTTATATCCTCTTTTTTGCCAATGCCCTGGCCTGCTTGGTCAGGACGGCTCCGGCCGCCTGGCGCCAGGTAAAAGACTGGGGGAGTATGCCTGCGTTGTCATGGAGACAATGGCAGGAACGGGCGCAACAAACCGAAAATCACACCGGGTGGCAGTGGAAGGAATACATCATTGACGCGGGCGGAGCAAAGCCGGTAATTCAAAAGCTGGCCCGTTCACTCAAGCAGCGGGGATACACCATTTCACCGGTGGAAGGTAGTCAGGGCTGGTACGCCCGGCGGGGAAAATTTGCGCCGCTGGGCAGCATGATGCTTCACGCCAGTTTTTTCCTGGTCCCCGTGGCCCTGCTGGTATCTTCCCTGTATACCTTTTACGGTTATGCGGTGGTGACCGAGGGCCAGCCTTTTTACGGGCAGAACAAGGAGAGCTACGCCAACACTGTTTTCACGGGCCGGGCGGAGCTACCGGGGATATCCTTCCGGCTTGACCGGGTGGAACCTGTTTTCTGGCAGGACAAACTTCTTTTTACGGACTTGGCGGCCGATTTAGCCTACCCTGCTGATGACCCCGCCCGCTACCGGACTATCCGGTTAAACAGCCCTCTCTTTGAACAGGGAGTTATGGTAGGGATCAGGGGCTTCGGTTATGCGCCCTATTATATTTTGAAGGATCCGGGTGGCCGGGTGCTCGGGGAGTCCTTTGTCAACCTGCGCATTTTCCCGCCGGGGGCGGAAGATGCCTTTACAGTTGAGGGTTTCCCCTGGCGGGTCAAGGTGAGTATCCTGGCTGATGCCGAGAAAAAAGGTTCCGGTTTTGAAAACCGCAGTTACAATTTAAAACGGCCGTTGTTTTATATTAAACTGGTCAAAGGGGAAGGGGAGCAGGAAAAAGTCTTCCATCAGCAGTATCTCTGGCCAGGGGATACCTTAAATTACCGTGGGTATTCCCTTATGCTCCCGGAAATCCGCTATTACGGGGAGTTTTCCTTATTTTATTATCCGGCGTTTTGGCTTATTATGACGGCTTTTGTCCTGGCCTGCCTGGGTTTAATCACAAAACTGCTTTTTTACCGGAAGGAATTCTTCCTGGGCGTTACGGTGCCCGGTAGACTGGTCTGGGCGGGACGCAGCGAATATTTCCATGACCTGATGGAGCAGGAATTGGAAAACCGGTGGCGAAAAGATACGGTAAAGGGGACTTTTGTCGATAGGAGTCAAAATGATGGATAAGTGGGAATTGTATTTATTCTGGCTATCCCTGGCCTTATACATTTTTTCCTGGCTGGGGATTACAGCCGAGTATATTTTTCTGGGCAGGCGGTTTGCCGGCAGAGATAATAAAGAACGACCCGTATTATTCAGGATACTGTCCTGGCTGCCCGCGATTGCCATCGGTGTCCATGCTTTTTCCCTGGCAATAAGGTCATATCTGGCGGGCCACCTGCCTCTTTTCGGTACATATGAGAACGCCCAGGCGGCCTGCTGGTTTGTTTTCTTATTTACTCTGTTAATCCGGAAATACGGCGACAGCCTTCATTATCTGGGTATAATCACCTATTTATGGGGTATCGGTCTTTTTCTGTGGGCGCTCCGTTTTAACCCCAACCGGATCCCGCTTACTATTTCAGAACAGAGTTTATGGGTAGACCTGCATGTCCTTTTTGCCTGGCTCGCTTTCGGCTCTTTTTTGGTGGCCGCGGGACTGGCTGTGGTTATAATCAGGGAGAAAAATGCAAATTTCATTATACCTGCTGCAGTGCCAAGGACAACTTTAACTGAACTTCACTTTAAATATTTATCCTTCGGCTTTGTTACCTATTCGGTCATGCTGGCGCTGGGGGCGTATTATTCCTTTCTCCTTTTCAACCGCTGGTGGCAGTGGGATATAGTGGAAACCCTGTCCCTGATTAACTGGCTTCTTTACGGCCTGATTATTCACCTGCGGCTTTTTTACAGGAGATGGTTGAAACTGGCGGCCTGGCTGACTCTCCTGTCACCACTGGGCTTGCTGGTGGCATATTTGGGCCTCTCGGCTATCAATGTAAACACATTTCACAGTTTTGACCTGCCTTTTTAAGAAAGGACGGCCCGGGCATGGGACAAAAAATTATCAATCTGATTGTTTCCCGGCGCACCGCAGTTATTTTACTATTGATAATAACATTTCTCTTTGTGTTGGGGTCATTATTGCCAAAAGTTGATTTTTTGCCGCCTGCACAAAAGGAAGTTTTAAAAGCCAATAACCCGCTGCTGTATACTTTGGCTCTTTACTTAAGCCCGCCGCGGGTAGCCCAAAATATCCTTTTCCTGATGCTGACAGGTATTTTGACTTTATCCCTTATATTTTGTACTGTCAAGCGCTGGAGCCGGCCCGGAACTACTTATTATTCCGGAAACCCGGCTTGGCAGGGAACATGGCGGGATGAAGCAGGGGAATATCTGCTGGCCAGGCTGAAAAACTGGCGCATGGAGCGGCAGGATACCGGTAACGGGTTTATTCTATATGCCTGGCGGGGGAGGATCGGTTTTGCCGGGTCCCTGCTTTTTCACTGGGGACTGCTGCTTATTTTGCTAGGCGGGTTTGTCACTTATCTGACAAGTCTAAACGGGGGACTGGTGGCTACTGAAGGACAGAGTATTCCTGTTACACCGGAAAACTTTGTCCGGGTCAGCCGGCTGCCTCTGTTAGGAACGCCTGACAAAGCGCCTGTGCTAAAAGTGGACAAGGTTAATCTGGAAATGTATAACGAAAAATATATCCGTCAGTACCTTGTTGACGTATCAGTCCTGGATGAGGGCGGACGGGAGTTGACCAGGGACCGGGTACTGGTTAACAAGCCCCTGAAATACAGGGGTTACCGTATGACTCTGGAGGATTACGGAGTTGCCCCCTGGTTTGTTTTGAAGAAACTAAACAGCCAGGAAGTAATTTTTGATTCCTTTTTTAACCTGCGGGTTTTAAACAAGTCCGCTGATAATGACGTGGATATTCATGATTCTATATATTTACCCGGGGGAAATGAGCATTTAATGTTTCGTTTTTTTTCCGATTTTGACCGCCGGGGAAACAAACTCGGTTCACGCTCTCCGCTGGTCAAAAACCCGGTATTCCTCGTTGATAACGGAAGTCAGAAGCAGCTGCTTGCCCCCGGTGAAAAAAAGGAGATTGGCCCCTATACCCTGGAATTCCGGGAACTGCGCTACTGGGCTTATTTTAAAGTGGTCAGGGATCCCGGGGAGGCCTGGTCTTATATAGGTTTTGCTATAGCATCACTGGGTCTGGTCATGCGGCTTTTGGACGGGGACAAAAGGCTGTGCCTGGAAGTATCGGCCTCAGGCAGTGAGCAAAAATGGACTCTCGGTGGGGAAGCCCGCCTTTATCCGGTCCTCTTCGGGGAATGGCTTCAGGAAACAGCCCGGGGAATGGGCGGGGAATCCGTAATGCAGAAAATTGCGGAGGATGACAGGAATGAATAATTATGAGTCATTTTTTATATGGGCAGCGATTTATACATATATTCCGGCTTTTGCCCTGCTTCTTGGGGCCGCGGTCTTCCGCCGGGACTGGTCCCGGTCCGGTTTTGGCCTTACAGGCATTGCTTTTTTGAGCCATACGGTTTCAATGGTGGTACGCTGGGCCGCCGCCGGGCACCCGCCTGTTCAGGGGAACTATGAAAATGCATTGCTCGGATCGTGGTTTTTGGTTGTTATTTATCTGATTGGCGGATATAAATACCCGAGGCTCCGGCCGGCGGGGATTATTGCCGGCCCACTGGCACTGCTTATTCTCGGCGTTGGCCTGCGCACCCCTACGCTGATTGAACCTTTGAGTGCACCTTATCAAAGCAACTGGCTTTGGGTACATGTGGGTTTCAGCTGGCTTGCTTTCGGAGCTTTTTTGCTGGCCGCGTGTTTGGGTGGATATTATTTTTTTAAATCGAAAAAGGCCCCTGAGTCAGATTTGATGGGGCTGGAAGAGATTATTCTGGGATTTCTGCTCTTCGGTTTTGTGGCCCAGGCTTTCATGATTGCCACCGGCGCGGTATGGGCGGCCAACCTGTGGGGCCGTTACTGGAGTTGGGACCCGATTGAAACATGGTCTTTGGTCTGCTGGCTGGTCTACGGCCTGATCCTGCACCTGCGCCTGACCATGGGCTGGCGCGGGCGCAGGCTGGCTGCGTTGGCAGTGCTGGCAGCTTTGACGGTTGTAATATCTTTCTGGGGCCTGGGTATCGGCCAGGGAGTGCATACTCCTTTGCTGTGATTCTAATATTGGGTTGAAGAACTATTTTAAAAGGCGGAGAGGCATAATGCGGATAATGTTTGTTACCCCTGATTACCACTGCGGCGTGGTGGAGTCGGCGGGGAAGTGGCTTAACTGCAGTTTTGTGTATATGGCCGGTGAGTTGCAAAAAGACGGCCACGAAGTTAGTATATACGACGCTATGACCAAGGGACATAGTATTAATCAGATAAGGGACATGATTAAAAAATATAATCCGGATGTAGTTGCCACGTCCGCTTATACGTCGACCATGTATGCCGCGGCTGATGTATTACAGGCAGCCAGAGAGGCAGTCCCTGCCGTAGTCACCGTGATCGGCGGGGTGCATCCCACTTTCTGCTATGAAGAAGTACTTCAAGAGTACCCTTTTATAGATTATGTGGTATGCGGGGAAGGCGAACATACTTTGCGTGAACTTATCGGAGTCTTTGGCATGAGCGGTGATGGCAGGAAATCCATTAGTGAGGTCAAAGGGATTGCTTACCGTGATGAAAAAGGAATTGTTTATACCGGGGAAAAGCCTTTTATCGGTGACCTTGATGCTGTAACCGGTGCCTGGGACCTGGTAGAGTGGAAGGATTACACCTACTATATCTTCCCGGGCTCCCGGCTGGCGGTAATATCTACCTCCCGCGGCTGCAAGCATGACTGCAGTTTCTGTTCCCAACAGAAATTCTGGCACCAGTCCTGGCGGGGCCGCAGCGTAAAAAGCGTAACGGATGAGATTGGACTGTTGCACAAAAAATATAAAGTTGACGTAATTTTGATTGCCGACGAATACCCCACCTGTGACCGGGAGCGCTGGGAGGACATCCTGGACTGGTTGATTGAAAAGAAGCTGGGTGTAAAAATCCTTTTGGAAACCCGCGTGGACGACATTGTCCGGGATGAAGACATCATGTGGAAATACAAAAAAGCCGGTGTGGTCCATATTTATATAGGTGTGGAAGCCACAAGCCAGGAGACTCTGGACAGGTTTAAAAAAGGTATCGGGACAAATGACTCCAAAGCGGCGCTGGACATAATCAACTCTCATGATATAGTCACGGAAACCTCTTTTGTTTTGGGAACGCCTGAGGAAACCATCGGCTCAATCCGGGAGACCCTCGAACTGGCCAAAATATATAACCCGGATTTTGCCCACTTCCTGCTGCTGGCACCCTGGCCTTACGCAGACATGTATGCCGAGTTGAAACCCCATATTGAGACCTTTGATTACAGCGAGTATAATCTGGTCGCCCCAATCATCAGACCTACGTCCATGAGCCGGGATGAACTCTTTAAGGAAGTCCTCCGCTGCTATCAGGATTTTTATTTCTATAAACTTGCACAATGGAAATCTCTTGCCGACCCGTTTAAACGGAATTATCTTTTTAAGTCCATGAAGGTTATTTTAAACAATTCCTTTATCACCCAACACATCCCCATGCTGGGTTCGATGCCGAAAAAAGTAAAAGACCTGATCCAGGCTCTGAAGATTTCCTGAGGTGTGGCAAATGACTGAAATTCTGGTTATTATGAATAACTATTTTCACGATGTGGCCACTGCTTTTTTGGCCAGTTCGGCCCTGTTGATGCTGGCCGTGGCCAGGCTGCTGCCGGAGAAAAGGGACAGCCGGCTTGTGGAGTATTTTCTTGCGGTATATCGGAAATTTACTTTTATTGCTAAAGCCGCACTGCTTTGGATCCTAGTCGGCGGCATCCCGCGCATCATTTTTTACAAAAGAATCGAGTGGACCATCGCCTTGGATAACCGGATAGTACCTGCCTTAATGGTAAAGCATGTAATCATGTTTTTGCTGGTTTTGCTCGGGTTTATCAACTGGCGGCGGCTGGCGAAGAGGGTAGGAGAGATAGAAAAAGCTGCAGTTAATGAGAAGGGAGTGACCCATAAGTAAAAACTTAGGGGTCACTCCCATTATTTACTTTTCAAAACTCAAACTGATATCACAGCTGTTTTCGCCGCAGAGCAGACCGGGTTTAATCTGAATCCTGAAACCGTCTATATAAGCGCTTAGGATGCCTTCCGCCACGCCGTCCACCAGCGCGCATACCAGGGTCGGGTGGTTATTGGCCAGCTCTTTGAAGATGCAGTTTTTTAGCCTGATTTCCATTCTTTGATGCTTAACCAATACGGGTTCGGGCTCAAACCCCCATTCCTTAAATTCTGTCAGGAGATACTGGATGATTTCCTCCAGGTTTTGTGGCTTACCCCTGACTTTGCCCTGGATGTATGAATAGCCCCATTTCTTCCCGAAGGAATTGATTTCGGCCGGCGGGATGCTTTGGCCCACGATAAAATCAAGCAGCAGCAGCGCCAAAAAGTTGAAATCCCGTTTGCCAAAAGGTAAGTGGCTCAATTCACGGTTTGTTTTATACACCTTTTTGGGCCTGCCCGGCCCTCTCCGGGTGGACTCCGTGGTTACAAGCCCAGCCTCCCCCAGTTTGGCAAGATGAAGCCTTATCGAATTCGGGTGGAGTCCGAAATTGCCGGCCAGTTCTTCAACCGATACAGGTCCGGTCTGTTCGGAGATATATTTGTATATCAAAAACCTGGTATCATCGCCCAGGGCTTTGCTCAGGGCCAGGACATTCCCGCTCATCATAAATCACCCTTGTATCCATATTTTTACTTTACATTAGCATATTGTTATGCTAATGTAAAGTATATACAGTAAATACTGTAAAAAATATAATTATATTCTGGGGGTGTATTTTTTTGCGCAGGTTATTACTTATTTTGGCGGTGGTCCTGATAGTGGCTGCAGTTTTTGTAAACTATACCATGTTTGTCAAAACAGAATCATTTTTAGGGACCACTCTTGAAGCGGCTAAAGTTGAATCTGATCCGGCCGTGGACGGAGTCGCCGGCGACCCGACCTGGCGGGAGGCCAAAGAACTTAAAGGGAAAAATGTCCGGCTTAAAGCCGTATATTCTGAAAAAAACCTGACGCTGCTGGTTACCTGGCCTGACCCGACCATGAGCATTAACACCGCCGGTTCCTGGGTGTGGCGGGACGGTAAATGGCGGCAGAACAGGTCAGTGGTGAATTGGGAGTCCTTTAAAGGCAAAAGGCACCCGGAATGGCTGGGACTGAGCTGGAATATCAATGCTTCCGGTTTTGGACAGCAGGGCTGCGTAAGTACCTGTCATTCGGAGGTAGACAAGCATCATAAAACAGATAATAAAGGGGAATATGTTGACTCATGGAATATCCTGGCCAAACATGGCTATGGTCCCCTGTTTTTGGAAGACCAGGGCTGGTTGGCCGGAAGTGTTGGCGCCAGCCAAAGCAATAACCTTAAATTTGCTCCCCAAGATCCCATGGATCCTACCCAGATAACTGAAGGGCGGGTGCAGTTTTTCGGTTTTGCCGAGGACAACATCCTGTCCAGTGTATATGACCCGATGTATCCCAAGGATAACCCGTCCACCCGTTACTGCAACCAGTGCCATACCGCGCCGGAAGCGGTGCATGGGGATGACGGGGAGATCCAGTACTCCCTGAACCTGTCGCCGGACCGGGAAACTCCGGCTTATATAGAAGTCGACCCCCAAAACTTTATTGACGCTATGATTCTCACAAAGGATGAAATCGACTCCGGGGAAGCCAGTCCGGTTTCCGGCCTGAAGCCGCAGGAAACCGAAGCAATATGGAAGAAATACCGCTCCTTAAACGCAGTTGTCCCCCAGCTCATCCTGCAGAAACCCTCCGGCAGTCAGAAGGATATCGGGGTCGGCGCTGTGTGGGAAAACGGCCGGTGGACGGTGGAGATCCAAAGGGCGCTGGTGACCGGAAACAGTGATGATGTCCAGTTCTCGGATTTGCATAAAAAGTATGAGTTTGCTGTTTCCCTTTGGGACGAAAAAGACTTGGTCCGTGAATTCAGACAAATACCATTGTTTCTACAGTTTAAAAAGTGATGATAAATACAAACCCAACGAAACGTGGGGATAGCACCCAAAGGAGATTGCCATATAAAATACTGAACCTGTCTCCAGATAGCACTGACGTAGGTTTTTCGTTTTTTAGATGTTAAAGAAAGCAGCCCTTGTTTCTTAAATACCAAGATTAAGGAAGTTCGAGAGGAGTTTCAGTATATTTGTCGAAACAATTACATCACAAACATAATAGATACTGCATCCACTTTCGGAACTACACGCTTTAATTCATCCCTATCCACGGAATTTGATTACATTAACGATGTCATCTTTAGAATCCTTAAACAACTTGCTTCCGGATTAAGTAGTCCAACAGTTTTTTCAGGAGATGAGGGAATGTTAGAGGTTCTGGTTATCATTAACAACTATTTTCATGATGTAGCGACTGCTTTATTGGCCAGTAATAAGTGCATGTTCCCAATGAATTAAAAATATGTGACTTAAAATTTGCTTTGGGGCGACTCATTTAACCTCAAAGCAGATTTTCGAATATCGAGGAATTCCCTGAAAATGACTGCACCTGTATTGGCATATGTTTCTCCAAATTTTTTACGAAAGAAGGGAAAGCATGAAAGTCAAACACTTATTAGTTATAGCGGTTGTTGTAACAGCATTAGGTGTTGCGGCTTTCTTTTCTTCGTCTACTACAAAAGTGGGTGTTAACTTGCCACATTCTGAAAGCCCACGGTTTTTGTATGAAATCGCCGGGGACAGCCCGGACCGCAGGCTGAAGGAGCCCACTTACGCTATAGCCGGCAGTGCGGGAAATGTATTTGTCTCTGATTCCGGTAACCGCCTGGTCAAAGTTTTCGACAGTGACGGGCGTTTTCTCTATCAACTTGGGGGGCCTGAATCAAACAAACAGTTGGTCTATCCTTATGGGATCGGCCTCCTGGACGATGACAGGACAATTGTAGCAGACGTCGGCGCCGGGGCTCTGTATGAGTTTAATTCCAAGGGCAAGTATGTTAAGACATGGCTGGAGGCTAAAGAAAAAGCCCAGCCGGCCGGTGTTTTTGTAACTAGGGATAAGAGTGTTTATGTAACTGACCTGGCCGGTAACCAGGTATTGGTATTTTCCGGCAAGGGCGAGTTACTGCAAAAAATTCGGTCCCCAAAAGTTACGTTAAAGGCTCCCCAGGGGATTGCCGTAAATGATGACGGCACCGTCTGGGTTGCCGACGGGGGAAATTACAACGTCAAACTCCTTAAACCTGACGGCGAATTGCTGACCGTATTTGACGGCGGGCCTAAATGGCCTTTAACCATGGCCAAAGGGCTGGCAGTTGACCAACAGGGGCGTGTTTATGTGGCTGACACCCTGTCTAATCTGGTCAGGGTATTTGATAAAGATGGAAACGACCTGTTCACTATTGGACCGGTTAACGATAAACCAAGTGTATTCCGCCTGCCGGTAGGCCTGTCCATTGACAGGGCAGGCAGGATTTATATTGCAGATCAGGCTAACAGTAAGATTCAGGTCTGGGGATGGAGATAGAGGTGAGCAAGGTGGCAAACGACAATAATAACGGTCACAAAAATGCGAACAGGGCTAGCCGCCGGTTCAAGAAAAGAATTACAGCTGTAATTTCTGTTGTCATTCTTGCTGCTTTAGTCCTGACCTGGTTTAAACTCAACCCTGTTTCTGCTGCCGTGCTTGACAGCACTCCACCGTCACTGTTGAACGCAGAGGCTGTCAGTAAACAGATTGTTTACCTGACCTTTGATGAACCTATCAAAGATCCCAACACCAACGGCGGCACTATTTCAATCGCCGGATTTACCGTCACTTCTACTCTGATGACCGACGCCAGGGTAGTTAAGCTGGCTTTGGCCCCCGACCTGGGGACAGGGAACGTGTATACCACGCCCACAAAATATACGGTGAACGTAAACGTTATAAAAGACTTGTCGGGTAACGCCAGCGGTGCCATGAGTAAAGATTTCGATGCCTTTACCCCGCATGGCAAATATGCGCCGTATCCGGTAACCTCTGGGAACTCTACCAGGCAGTGCGCCCAGTGCCATATCACCCATTCTGCCAGTGCCGGTGACCTGTTAAGCAGCGTTACGATCAAAAAAGTCTGTTTCGTTTGCCACGGGTATGCCGGGACCAGTATCTACAAGGTGGAAAACGAATTCTATAACTGGAGTGACGCCAACGTAGGCACCAGTGTTTACTC
>JAJZQD010000055.1 GCA_021847735.1 Bacillota bacterium
TTCAGAAGTAATTGCGGCGGTGCGGAAAAATACCCGGCTGCCTGTGATTGCCAAATTGTCTCCAAATGTAACTGATATCGTGGAAATTGCCCGGGGAGTTGCCGATGCCGGCGCTGATGCCCTGGCGCTTATTAACACCCTGCTGGGAATGAAAATAGATATCCATTCACGAAAGCCTGTGCTGGGTAATACGATGGGCGGATTATCCGGCCCGGCTGTAAGGCCGGTGGCTGTGCGGATGGTATGGCAGGTAGCCCAGGCGGTGGGGTTACCAATACTTGGTATGGGCGGTATCATGACAGCTGAGGATGCCCTGGAATTTATTCTGGCAGGGGCCACGGCCGTTGCAGTGGGAACGGCAAATTTTGTGAACCCCCAGGCGACCATGGATATTTTGGAAGGAATTAAACAGTATATGGGGAAATATGGTATAAAGAACATTAATGAACTGATAGGCGCCGCATGGAAGAAGTAGTTTAGGAGGTGCTATGGTGTTATCTGCCAAAGAACGGTTAATTATTGCCCTTGACGTTGATACAGTAGGGGAAGCGGAGATTCTGGTATCCCGCCTGCAGGACCGCGTGGGGGTATTTAAAGTGGGAATGCAGTTATTCAACAGTGAGGGGCCGGAAGTGGTCAGGAGAATCCAAAGCCTCGGAGGCAAGGTCTTTCTTGACCTGAAACTGCATGATATCCCCAATACCGTGGGTCAGGCGGCAGCTGTGCTGACCAGGCTTGGGGTGTTTATGTATAATGTACATACAGCCGGCGGCTCGGAAATGATGAAAAAAGCGGTTGAGTCATCCGTTCGGGAAGTGGGGGACCGCGGTGCCCCAATGCCGTTCGTAATAGGCGTAACCGTGTTGACAAGCATTAACCAGGCAATTCTGGAAAAGGAAATCGGAATTTCCGGGGGTATTGAGGAACAAGTCGTAAAATGGGCCCTTCTGGCCAAAGGTTCCGGCCTTAGCGGTGTCGTGGCTTCACCCAGGGAGATTAGGGCTTTACGGGAGGCGTGCGGCCCAGATTTTATCATTGTGACTCCGGGAGTCCGCCCGGCCTGGGCTGCCGTTAATGACCAGAAAAGGGTGATGACGCCCAAAGAGGCGGTTGAGGCGGGGGCCAGCTACCTGGTGGTCGGGCGTCCGATAACAGGCGCAGCCGACCCTGTAGAGGCGGCCAAAAGGATAGTTGAAGAAATGGAGGAGGGGTTGAAATGCTAACCAGGGAACAAGCCATAGAAATCTTCACCAAATCTCAGGCCCTTTTGACAGGGCACTTTCGCCTTACTTCCGGGCGGCACAGTGGACAGTATATGCAGTGCGCCCAGGTTCTGCAGTATCCGCATTATGCGGCACAGTTATGTGACGCCCTTGCTGAAAAATTTGCCGGGACACCGGTAGATTTAGTGATAGGGCCAGCCCTGGGGGGAATAATAGTGGCTTATGAAGTCGGCAGGGCCCTCGGTGTAAAAACCTTTTTTACGGAGCGTGATCAGGGGGTAATGTCTTTGAGAAGGGGTTTTGTTATTAACCCCGGGGAAAAAGTCCTCGTAGTTGAAGATGTCGTTACAACCGGCGGTTCGGTCAAAGAGGTTATCGAGGTTGTTCGCCAAAAAGGCGGCGAGGTGACCGGAGTAGGGGTCCTGGTCGACCGGAGCAACGGCAAGGTCGATTTCGGGGTGAACACCGAGTCCATTCTTAAAATGGAAATTGAATCATATAACCCCGAGGAATGCCCGTTATGCCAGCAGGGTCTGCCCCTGATAAAGCCGGGAAGCAGACAGGTATAAAGCCGGGAGGGAACCATGGTGGACAAGAGGGCGCGTTCCGGGAAAAAGGTCATTTTAATTATCATCGACTCATTGAGGCCTGCAGCCCTCAAAACTTGCCTGGATGACAGTACTGTACCGGCACTGGAATACTTATGCCACAAGGGGCGGGTTTCCTTCGACTGTGTTTCCGTATTCCCTACCATGACACCGACGGCCACGGCATCCATTGCTACCGGGGTTTACCCGGATGATCACCAGATACCTGGTTTCATCTGGTATCACCGGGAAGAAAAAAGGATTATAAACTACGGCGCCACCCCGCAAGCCATTTGGAAAATAGGGCTGAAAACGGTGCTGCAAGACTTGATGTGCAACCTTAATGGCGAGCACCTGAGCAGACAGGTTAAGACTATTCACGAATTCCTGGAAGACTACGGGTATACTTCTGCCAACATAAACTTCTTTACCTTCCGGGGCCAGCATGTTTTCAAAGCAAGTCTTCCGTGGTGGGTCAGGATGTGGATTGGGTTTAAGGAATGCACTGAAATCTGGGGCCCGCGGGTTTCCGTTGTGGGACAAATTGTGCCGCCGCCGTTTCCCTGCAAAGGGTCGTTGAAAACCCCAACAGGAGTGTTTCATAAATTCGGTGTTAATGACGAATTCGCCGGAACGGTAACCCACCACCTTATTAAACAAGGCAAACAGCCTCATTTGACGGTGGTTTATCTTCCTGACACCGACGGTTATACCCACAGGCATCATACCAGTGACCTGTCACCTGCGATAATGCGGGCCGACCAACAGGTTCAGAAAATACTTAATGCCGATGAATCCTGGCTGGAGGCTTTGGAAAACAACATCTTTATAATAATGGGGGACCACTCTCAGAGCCTTGTCCAGCACAACCCGGACAGTATTATCAACCTTCCGGGGATGCTGGCCCGGTTTACCCAGTTGAGACTCGGTGAAAAAGATACCGGCGACAGAGACATAGTCATTTGCCCCAATGAGCGGATGGTCCACATATACATAATAAAAGACTTACTGGCCGTAAGAGACCGGATTATTCAAATGCTTGTCGCAGACCCCAGGATTGACCAGATCATGTGGAAAGAGGATAATGGGAGCAGCAGCCCGGTCTACAGGGTGCGAAAGGGCGGCAGCGGCCCGTCCCTGACCTTCAAACGAAGAGGGCCTCTGTTGGATCCATATGAATGCACTTGGAGTGTTGAAGGGGATTTACAGGTAATTGACGGTTCTGTCAGGGGAAACAGGATTGTATATAGCGAATACCCCGATGCCCTTAATGTTATGGCGGCACTTATGGATGCCCGCCACTGCGGCGACATCGTCATGACCGCAAGAATAGGGAACGAATTCGGCGGTGAGGCTGCCCCCATTCACCCAGGCAAAGGCAGCCACGGCTCTTTCCACCGGGAAGATGCAGCAGTCCCTTTAATAATTGCGGGGACCCCGGAGTTTCCTGAAAACCCGCGGGTAGTGGATATAGTACCTTTCATCCTGAAGAATTTTGGGATCAACCCGCCTTCCAAAGCAGGAGATCTATACTGTCGTCTACTTTAAAGACGATTTGGGTCAAAAAACCCAACAAATCTTAATAATTGGAGGAGTGTAAATGCAACCATTAGGTGGTCTGCCGGCTGTGGCTGGGGGTTTGTTTTTCTTAGTCTGGCTTGCTATGATGATTGGTATGGTAGTAGGTTATGTAGTAATCATAATTGCCGTGTGGAGGGGAATGAAAGCCCACGAATCCATTGCCGGCACTCTAAAGGAAATCTCTGACAATCTAAGAACAAAGCCCTAAAGTGAAAGAGGCTGTCCCGAAGGGGGCAGTCTTAAGAGAATGCCTGTTTGAGACAATGAGTGAGAAAAAAGGGGTTGCCCTAAAATCAATTTTTAGGACAGCCCCTTTGGTTCTACTATTATTGTTCGCTGATTTTCGTAAATTACCGTTCCCGGTTTTGCGCCTTTGGGTTTGCGGACCCATTTTCTCAGGGTATAATCCACAGGTACTTTTGACGACTCCCTGGCTTTGGAATAGTAGGCCGCTATTTCGGCTGCCTGCTGCAGGGACTGCTTAGGGGTTTCCGTTCCCCCGGGGTTTTTGACAATCACGTGGGAACCCGGAATATCTTTAACATGCAGCCATAAATCCTCAGGACGGGCCATTTTTTGGGTCAGGTAGTCATTTTGCCGGTTGTTGCGGCCTACCAGAATGTCGAGACCGTCTTTAGACTTAAAACGCATTGGTTCCGGTTCGACGGCGGGCAGCGTTTTCTTTACGCCTTTAGCTGGAGCTTCCGGCTTGATGTAGCCTTCCTTAATAAGTTCTGCCTTGATTTCGGCTAGTTCGCTGATTTCATCGGCCTGTTCCAGGCTTACCATAACAGATTCCAGGTAAGTCAGTTCGGCCTTGGTTTCTTTCAGGTAGATTTCGGCAATTGCCTGGCTGCTGCGGGCTTTCGTATATTTTTTAAAATATGACTGGGCGTTTTCCGCCGGTGACATCCGGGGGTCAAGTTCAACCACGATTTTGCCCCCATCAGGGTCATAATAGTTCTCCAGTTCCACTGACCCGACCCGTTTCGGTATCTGATAAATATTAGCTGTAATCAGTTCCCCGGTGATTTTTAGTCTTTCTGTATCCTGTGCTTTTCGCAGAGTCTCCTGATGAATAGAATGCTTGTTTTGACACTTCTTGAAAGCGTGCCTGACCACTTTTGTTAATTCTAAAACCGCCAGTTTCAAACGCTGCTGTTTTCCCCTGGTCGAGAAGAACTCATCCAGGGTTTCACTTATCTGGCCAGCTTTGCACACGGTTTCCGAAAACTGGCTCAACTCAACTGCGGAAAATGCAGCAGGAATGCTGCCCTTATAGCATAGGGATGGTTTAAACATTCCTGAAGCCACGCAGTTCCGGATGGTCCGGAAGGTTTCCCACAGCCGCTGCAACTCCAGTTCCCCAAGGAATTGATTACTTATGCCGGGATCTATCCCGGCCCTTACGGTTACCTCCCGGCAGGTTTGGGGACCGAAACCCTCAAAGCTGTTCAGGATCAGTTTTTCGATGGGAACATCCTGGTCGGGGTCCCACAAGGCAGAGCGAAAGGCTTCTTCAGTCACCTCCAGGGGGTTCATTTTACCCGACTCCGGCGGCGGAGAATAAACTCTGCCTGGCAAAATCTCCCGGTGCCTGCTTGTAGCATAAGAGAAACGGTTAATGCCGTCCAGGATTACATCGGAGGCCGGGTCAACCAAAATTATGTTGCTGTGTTTTCCCATTACTTCACAGACCAGGTTTTTCGCTGATAACATACCCAGTTCATCGACCGCATCTACCCCGATCGTTAAGACACGTTCCAAACCGGTTTGGGTTATCTTAGTTATTCTGCCACCTTCCAGGTGCTTTCTTAAAACCATACAGAACAAAGGAGGGGTTAGGGGGTTCTCCCTGGCGGTCTGGGTAAGATGGACCCGGGCATCTGTGGCATCGGCAGATACCAGCAAGCGGTATTTATTTTTATCTTTATGGATTAGCAGGACGATTTCCCGGGCCACGGGTTGGTAAATTTTTTCCACCCGGCCGCCCACAACCTTTTCTATCAGTTCCTCTTTTACTGCTGCCATAACCAACCCGTCAAAAGACATAAAAGTTCTCCTTAAACAGTAGTGCCGCTATCTTTATTGGCTACTATAGTATATCACTGGGGTGAAAAGCCCGTCAATTGCACAGCTTTATCCCAATTCCAAGACTCCACCTTCTATTAGGTGGAGTTTCCACTTTTCTGCTTCAGTGGGGGTAGAGTCCCCCACTGAAGTTTCGATGTTCAGCTTTAGCTGAACGAGTTCACTGGGTTTCACAGTTTACGGGGGTATAGCAATATATATGCCCGGGAATATATACTGTATACACTGTAATGGAGTGTTGCAAATAGAAAGTATATGTTATAAGATAAATAATTAGAAATAAAAAATGCGGACTGACCGCATTTTTTGGTGTACAGGATTTAATACATGTATTTCCACCAAAAAGGCCAACACGGGCGCGCGGATGCAATCGAGGCCGCATTTTTTATTACGGAGGGAGGTGGAAGAGTATGAAGTTTACCAAGATGCAAGGTCTGGGCAATGATTTTATAATGGTTGATTGTCTTGACAAACCGCTGTCAGGAGACATTAGTGAGATTTCAAGGGAGCTGTGTGACCGTCACTTCGGGATAGGGGCAGACGGGCTGGTTCTTATTCTTCCATCTGAAACCGCTGATATTCGCATGCGGATATTCAACCCTGACGGCAGTGAGCCTGAAATGTGCGGTAATGCTATCAGGTGTTTTGCCAAATATGTCTATGAACGCGATATTATCAAAACCGCGACCATCCGGGTTGAGACCCTGGCCGGACTTATTGTTCCCCAAGTATTGGTGGAGGACGGAAGTGTAGTCTCAGTAAGGGTAGACATGGGCGAGCCCCGTTTAGAGAGAGGCCTGATTCCCATGGAAGGCCCAGCGGGAAACGCAATCAACGAGCCTGTGAGCATTGATGGCGGTACATATAAAGTTACCTGCGTGTCAATGGGTAATCCCCACTGTATTACCTTTGTCCCTGACGTCAGGTCAATTCATATTGCTGATATCGGGCCAAAACTGGAGACTCACCCGTTGTTTCCGCGGAAGACTAATGTCGAGTTTATCGAGGTTTTAAATAACGGTGAGGTAAATATGCGCGTTTGGGAAAGAGGTGCCGGGGAAACCCTTGCCTGCGGCACCGGAGCATGTGCGACAGGGGTAGCCTGTGTCCTTAATCACCTGACAGGAAGGGAAATTAAGGTTCACCTGGCCGGAGGAGATTTGGTAATCGAGTGGGCCGAAAACAACCATGTATATATGACAGGTCCGGCAGATTACGTGTTCAGCGGGGAAACAATCTAGGGTGTGTTAATTATGAAAGGTTGCCCGCAGGCAAACTATACATATCTATAAAAAGACTGGGAGGTTGCAAAGTGGAAGAGGCAAAAAGAATTAAGCAGTTACCACCGTATTTATTTGCGCGCATTGAGAAAACAATCGAGAAAGCAAAGTCGGAAGGGGTGGATGTAATCAGCCTTGGCATAGGTGACCCGGACCGCCCGACTCCCGAACATATAATTGGCAAACTCTGTGAACAGGCCCACAATTCTGTCAACCATCGCTATCCGTCCTCGGTTGGGATGGTTTCTTTCCGGCAAGCGGTAGCCTTTTATTATAAGAACAGGTTTGGAGTCGAACTTGACCCAAAAACGGAGGCAGTAACCCTTATAGGGTCCAAAGAGGGCATTGCCCACATTTCGTTTTGTTACCTAGACCCGGGTGATGTTGCTCTAATTCCCGACCCCGGGTATCCTGTATACGGAATTGGCGCCCTGCTGACAGGCGCTCAACCTTACACCATGCCGTTAACAGCCAAAAACCGATTTCTTCCTGACCTTGATGCCATTCCGTCAGATACAGCCAAAAAGGCCAAACTGATGTTTATCAATTTCCCGAATAACCCGACCGGTGCCATCGCCAATGATGGCTTCTATAAAAAACTTA
This sequence comes from Bacillota bacterium, assembly GCA_021847735.1. Classification (GTDB taxonomy): domain Bacteria; phylum Bacillota; class Thermincolia; order Thermincolales; family UBA2595; genus JAJZQD01. Next base: position 7,366 of record JAJZQD010000055.1, read on the forward strand.
TCGCTTTTGCCAAAGAATATGATATTATTGTTTGCCATGACGCGGCATACCAGGACATTGCCTTCGGCGGGTATCGTCCGCCCAGTTTCCTGGAATATCCCGGCGCCAAGGAAGTGGGCATAGAGTTTGGTTCCTGCTCTAAGTCTTACAACATGACCGGTTGGCGGATTGGTTGGGCTGCAGGCAACCCCCAGGTAATAGAAGCCCTCGGGCGCATTAAATCCAATATTGATTCCGGAGTATTCCAGGCTGTGCAGTATGCCGGTATAGCGGCTTTAACCGGACCTCAGGACTGCACCTTTGATATAAGTGAAGTCTACCGGGAAAGAAGAGACATAATTATTGACGGCCTAAACAGTATGGGTTGGAGCCTTGAGAAGCCGCAGGCCACCATTTATGTCTGGGTACCGGTACCAAAAGGCTATACTTCCATATCTTTTGCAGAGGAAGTCTTTCAGAAAACAGGTGTGGTTATAACCCCAGGTAACGGCTACGGGGAGTACGGGGAGGGTTATTTCCGCATCGCCCTTACTGTAGAAAAGGAACGCATGATAGAGGCCATAAACCGCATTAGGGAAAAAATCGGACATGTACAATTTTAAAGAAAAAAGCTGACTTAATTTTCAACCGGAATTTACATTTCGCTGACGCGGATAACCTTTAAATACTAAAATTATGCTGTTGACGTTCTATCTATTGGTCTCTATCGGTTTTCGAAGTATAATAAAATAGCTATAATTGTTGATAAAAATTACTGTTAAAAATTACAAAGCATCTATGAGAGCCTCGTCCTGTTTGAAAAAGCTTTATTAAGGGGTGAAGGCCATGATTGAGCAAAAAACAAGCCTTTGGGACGGTTTTATTGAAACCGGAGAAATTTCAAAGGAAGTTGACCCTATTATCAGGGATTCCTGGAAACGCTGCCGGGAGCATAATGTCAACCCTGCCCATGTTACTGAGGTTGATATTTTAACGCAATCCAAACTGCGGGAAAAAACCGAAGCTTATTGGCAGTTGATGAGTGTATCCAACCCTATTATGAAAAATGTTTTTGAGATGCTGCACGGAATGGGGTTTATAGTAATTTTGTCAGACTCCCAGGGTTACATTTTAAGAAGTATCGTTGACGAAGGATTCCAAAAACAGGCAAAAAAAGTTATGTTATGTGAAGGCGCCAACTGGCAGGAGCAGTTGAATGGAACCAATGCTATCGGTACTTCTCTCGTCGAGAAACAGCCTGTAAAGGTCTTCGGACGCGAACACTTTATTAAGAAAAATCATATTCTTGCCTGCGCCGCTTCCCCAATTTTTGACGCAGATGGCGAGATTATAGCTACTCTTGATCTGACCGGAGAGGCGAAAAGAGGCATCGACCAGATATTCCGGCTCGCAAAAATGGCAGCCCAGAACATTGAAAGGGAATTGCAGTTATTACACTTGCGAAAACAATTTAACTTGCACAAAGCTAAGCATGACAGTATTGTTGAATTAGTTAAAGAAGGAGCACTATTTATCGACAAGGAGGGCACTGTCTCTGAGGTCAACCTGGCCGCGGCCAGGGTAATGGGTATAAATAAAAAGGACTTTTTAGGAAAAAACATTCAGGAATTGTTTAATGTGCACAACATGTGGGTGCTTGACCAGTCTACACCAGATAAGTCTGAGTTGACTATTAGCTCCAAATCCGGCTCTGCATTGTTTGGTGCGTGGGCTAAGAAAATCTGTGATTCGAACGGAAACCTTGAAGGCATTGTCGCTGTTGTCGACCTGGACAATAAAATGGAAAAAAGTCGGGCGAGAGCGGGCACTTCATCCCAATTTGTGGAACACAGCAACAATTTAATTTATACTTTTGACCAGATCATTGGGAAAAGTGAATGTCTTACAAAGGTTATTGCAATGTGTAAGAGGGTGGCTAAGAGCAGCTCTACAGCTTTGTTGATCGGGGAAACGGGTACGGGCAAGGAAATGCTAGCCCAGTCTATTCACCAGGAAAGTGAAAGAAGGACTCACCCCTTTGTAGGTTTGAACTGCGCGGCTATTCCGGCGGAACTATTGGAAAGCGAGCTATTTGGGTATGAGGAAGGGGCCTTTACCGGGGCTCGAAAGGGGGGTAACCCCGGGAAATTTGAACAGGCCAACGGCGGTACACTTTTTCTTGATGAAATAGGGGATATGCCTTTCTCGGCCCAGGTCAGCCTGTTAAGGGTCTTACAGGAAAAACAGGTTTTACGCCTGGGTGGCAGGCAGCCCAAACAGGTGGATGTAAGGATTATTGCCGCAACACACCGCAATCTTTCGGACTTGGTCGAAAAAGGCTTATTCCGTCATGACCTGTTTTTCCGGCTTAATGTGGTAAACATAAGTATTCCGCCCTTACGGGAGAGGAAAGAGGATATCGAACTTTTAGCCCGTTTCTTTTTTGATAAATTTAAAATCGCGCTTGGTAGGCAGACAATGGAATTATTGCCGCAAACCATTGAGAAATTTAAGGAATATAGTTGGCCCGGTAATATACGGGAAATAGAGAATATTTTAGAAAGACTGGTCAATGTGGTGGAAGAGGATCGGATAACCCCCGAGCACTTACCTGAGAGTTTAAGGGAGAAGCTAAACGGACCAGTCTTTGCTCCGAAAAATAAGAAATTGAAGGATATAGAAGAAACTGCTATCAGGCAAGCACTCGCCGACTGTAACGGCGATTTGAGTGCTGTTGTTTCTGTGTTAGATATAGGCAGGAGTACCCTGTACAGAAAAATTAAGGAATATGAAATCGATGTTGAAGCCCTTATAAACCTTAAAGGAAAAGGATTGATACCGTGATATCAGTCCTTTTCAGTTTTAATAGGCAGAAAATATGGACTAAGTCCCATTTTGGGAACGAATGTTCCAAAACGAGAAAAACGAATAAAAACTTTGATGCTTTTTCACCCGTTGAATATTTGGTACCATAGTTGCTAAATCAGGTTCCAAATTAAAAGAAATAAGGTCTGAAGGGGACCGGCGAAAATTAACAAGCCCTGTGAAACCGAGGTTTTACAGGGCTAAATTTTTTTGGCACGGAATTTGCTGTTGTTTTAATACGTGTAGGCTTTACAGACCCCATAAAGTGAAGATGTAAGTCAAATTATCCAGATTGTCTTAAGGTATTCTGGATTTTGCAGTCTATTTATTCAAAAAAATGCGTCCATCAGGTAGTTCAATAGTTTTAATAGAAGGGGGGCCTGGAAACGGCAAAAGGTGGAGTTTGTAATTCAATTAACTAAATTTAAAAGGAGGATTTTAAAAATGGCAGTATCTAAAAACGAAGTGGATTCTGTAAACCCGAGGATTGAAAAATTGATTGACGGATTGATGTCTGTAACTCCGGAGATTGAATCGGAAAGAGCAGTCTTAGTTACGAAATCTTTTAAAGAAACCGAATCGTTGCCGATGA
>JAJZQD010000008.1 GCA_021847735.1 Bacillota bacterium
GATGCTGCAAAACCTGTTGGTGTTTCACACTGATGTTGTGGTCACCACCGTGCCGTTCCACCTGAAGGAATGCCCACCTTAAAAAGGCAGCCCCTTTTTTGCGCAAATACCAGGAAGAAGCAGGTGTATTCTTCCGAGCGAGCAACAACTCAGCCGGCAAGCCACTCCCGCTTACGCGGTCGTGGGCCGGCGGACGTCAGCCTCGCTCTGCAGAACACACCTGCTTCTTCCTTCTTTTGTGAGAAAGGGGCTGTCTTTTTTCATTCAAGTAAAAATAAAGAAGGGGTTGCCCAGAATCTGTTTGGGTAGCCCCTTAATTTTGATTTAATGGTCGGGATGACAGGATTTGAACCTGCGACCTCACGGTCCCGAACCGTGCGCTCTACCAAGCTGAGCCACATCCCGATGTACTTTAATTTTGTCCTGACAATATAACATTATATATCCTTCGAGGGCATTTTGCAACCTCAAATACGGAAATCCCATATTATTTCAGCAGCCCCCGGCGTAGTCAATTCCTCTTTAATCTTCTGTATCATTCTATTTATCCGGATAAGTCGGTTGTGTTATAATCTAATGGTAGAAAACAAGGGAGAAACACCAAATGAAATTCTTAAAAATTAATGCCGATGAAGACTATTTGCTAATTCCGGACCTGCTTTGGGACGGGATTGGCGATAAACCATTGAAAGACCACGCTGTTTTCATCACAGGGGGGCTTATAAGCAGGCTCGTGCCCATGTCGTCCCTTGGTGAAAACATCATTGAAGGAGCGGAATTGGTCCGCATGGAAGGGACGACCCTGATGCCCGGCTTGATAGACTGCCATATTCACTTGTCCATGAACAGCGAAAGCCTTTCCCAAGCTGTTGATGAGTGGGAAAACAGACCTGTTCTGGCGGAGCGGCACGCCTGCCAGGCAGCAGCCGACTTTCCTGTAAACGGCGTTCTGGCTGTAAGAGATGGCAGTGACAAAACCGGTATCGGCCTGACGGTGAGAAACAAAATTCTTTCAGGTCTTGCACCAGGACCACTGGTAGTTGCAACCGGCCGGGCCGTATATAAAAAAGGCCGGTACGGGATTTTTCTCGGTCCGGGAATAAGAACCACAGACGAGGCCCTTAAGCAGGTTGAGGGTTTAAAAACAGAAGGGGTAGATCAATTGAAGGTGGTTGTCTCCGGGCTTGTCAGTTTCAAGGAGCTCGGTGTTGTGGGTCCGTCACAGTTTAGCATTTCCGAATTAAAGGTTATCGTAGATTACGCCCACCATCTTGGTTTAAAGGTCATGGCCCATGCCAGTTCTGCGGAAGCAGTTGAAGTTTCAGCGAGGGCCGGGGTTGACTCTGTGGAACACGGTTATTTTTTGGGAACAAAGCAGCTCGAACTTATGGCCATAAATGGGACAGCCTGGGTGCCCACCCTGGCCCCCCTTGGCAACCTAGTCTTTAGCAACTATCTTCCATACGGGGGGGCCGATATGGATGTCATCCGAAGGTCCTTTGATATCCAGCTCTCTCGTCTTAAAGAAGCTGTTGAACTGGGGGTGTCGGTGGGTATCGGGACCGATGCCGGGGCTAACCGGGTTTTGCACGGTTATTCTTACCACGACGAGCTCAGGTACTACAGTATGGCTGGACTGAGTAACATGATTATTCTAAAAATGGCAACTTCGGTATCAGCAGAAATCATCGGCCAAAAAGGCCAACTTGGCGCTGTCTCTGCCGGAAGGAAGCCTTATCTGATTAGTCTATTGGGGAACCCCTTGGAATCTCTCGGTTTTCTGTGTTCACCTGAATGGGTAATTATGCCCGGGTAAGCTTTAGAGTGTCTTATTGCATTTCATCCATTGAGTCACGTAGTTCAATGTTTGATGTAACGTTAAAATTATTACGTCCTTTTCGTTAGGATGGGCAATAATACCTCTTATATTCAAAAATTCTTAGTAAACAATAAAATAAAAAAGGAGGATTGCCATGCAGGAACAATCAACACCGCAGAATGAAAACCTGGTTGAATTATGGGAGCAGATGGGTACCTCTACCGGTAACCTCATCGGTAAAATAATCGGCTTGACGGCTCAATACGGATTGCAGGCTTATCAGCAGGCAGTTATAAACCCTTTGAACGAGGCTGGTATCCACTACACCGCCCCCCCGTCTGAAACAGGTGTTCCTTCAGACATAAGACAGCAAACCTGGGGGCAAATGGGTAAAGATTACGGAGAGTATATCGGAACCTCACTGGGCATGGCTATGGATTTATTCATAAAATCCGTGGAAAATTCCGTTCAATCTATGTCACCGGGTTTAAACAACCAAGCCCCGAAATCCTAAATAGATCCAAAGAGTGTCGAAAATTGGGCGGTCTTAATAGACTGCCTCTTTTTTGGCTAAGGGAAAAGAAAGCCTCTACTAAAAGTTCGGACTACTCCCCGGAATATATACCGGCTGTATGGACTCAGTGAGGGTATTGATACCTGTTTTATTTTCAGAGACTTCACTACTTTGCTGCCGGTCATTTTCGGCTGAGGTTGTTGGGCTTCCTTGCTGCTGCGTTGGCATCACAGCCGGCACCATCATTGGGGGTACCGGCATCATCACCGGGGGTATTGGCATCATCATCGGGGGTATTGGCATCATCACCGGGGGTACCGGCATCATCATTGGGGGTACCGGCATCATCATCGGCGGTGCCATAAACGGCGGTGCCATTATCGGTGGTGCCATAAACGGTGGTGCCATTATCGGCGGTGTCATTATCGGCGGTGTCATTATCGGCGGTGTCATTATCGGCGGTGTCATGGGTATCATTACGGGAGGGGTCGGAACTGCCATTGGCGGCGTAGGTATCGCCATAGGCGGTGTTGGAATAGGGATTCCCACCCCTTGGGCTGTGGTTGTATTAAGTTGGCCCTGGGTTCCGGCATTGTTTGTATTATTTTCCCGGTTCACGTTTAACACCTTCCTTTTCATTTATAACATACCTCACTTATTCCGCTTCTTCTTGCTCACCTTAGGTGTAACCTGTTATAACTGTTGTTATGCAGGTATTTTTATGGAAGTGAACTCGTTCAGCTAAAGCTGAACATCGAGACTTCAGTGGGGGACTCTACCCCCACTGAAGCAGAAAAGTGGAAACTCCACCTAATAGAAGGTGGAGTCTTGGAATTGGGATAAAAAGGGGGTGTCAGCTGTCTCCTGTCCTTTCCCATTTGTCCCCAAAGAGGCGTCTTACTTAAGTTTAGGGGAAAACCAGTGGCATTTATTGCAGTATACTTTATTGATAGCGCCGCGGTTACTGTTTTGTTCATTTTTATTTATATTGTGACAACTAAAACAATTATCCAATCCGCGGGATTTTACAAGGTCACCGTGAATCTCCCTGAATTTAGGGTCTTTGTGGGTTGATGGTTTTTGAAGGTGGCAGTTATAGCAGAAGGTGTTATTTTTGATATAACTTTGAACAGTGAGAGCCGTTAAATCCAGGGATTGATTGAAAGAATAAGAATGACATAAATTGCAGGGTTTAAAGTCCTTTTGGGCGGCAGAGCCGTGTTGACGCTCCCAATCCCCGGTCTTATGGGTTGTCGGAACCAGTTGTCTGGAATGGCAAGTGGAACAGTTTTGGCTGACCCGGCGTTTGCCGTGACAGTCAAGGCAGGTGGACATCCGGGGCGTGCTGAACTCAAAATCCATCTGCTCGTCGGCCAAACTTTGCCCCCATTCTTCGGCGGGTATTTTAGCTGTTATTCCCCGTTCAACTATTCGCCCGTGCGCCACACCGGCATGACAGTCAATACAGTTTATGCCTTTATCCAGGTGTTTTTGGTGAGGTACAACAGTGTCTGATGAGGGGCTATATTTCCGGTTTTTCGAGTGGCACCCCAGGCAAACTGAGTTAGAGACGGACCCACTGTTTACCTTTGTAAGCCCGTTTCCACCGGAACGGTAAAATAATGTCTCTATAAATATCCTGCCCTGATACCTGATAAAGCCCGTTACCCCCGGTTCCCGATGGCATTCCCTGCATTGAAACTGGGCGTGGTTGGAGGATTGCCAGGTTAAGTATTCGGGAGCCATCGAATGGCAGCGGGCACAGAAGGTTGACTCGTCACTCCCCATTACTGGCACATAATACCATAGTGCAATAAACAAAACAAACACCACGGCAACAACTACCGCGGTCATAAGGTATTTCCTTGATTTTTTGGAGGGTGGAGTTTGTGACGCCACAGTTTTTTCCATGACTATTACCTCAACTTTGTTCTAACGGGCACAAATTCCTTTTCCTATTATAACACCACGCCAGGCCCCGCGTCATTCCCATATGGCATGTACAAAAGTACTGGAAGGAGAGTCTGTGGGAAGGTGCAGGTATATTCGTCCGAGCGAGCAACAACTCAGCCAGCAAACCGCTCCGCATACGCGGTCGCGGGCTGGCGGACGTCAGACTCGCTCTGCGGAATACACCTGCACCTTCCTTTCCACGAAGAGCAAAGAGACAGCGTGAACTATACTATCTAATCATGTTTCATCCCCTTCCCTGATTACCTTCCCCGCCTCGTATCTACTCCTTTCCCTATGGTCACTTTTTCTGTATTCAACCATTTGGAAGTCTTCCACATCGAGTCCGTGATCCTCACAAACCGGGACCATTTCGGTAATAACTGATTCCACCCGGCCGGGTTTAGTGAACTCGTAGTACTCTGGTTCCCTTGTAAAAAATAAATACACCTCCATTAGTAATATGGGAGGTGTAACAAACAATTATGCCTGTGAATTATTAACCGAGTTCTCATTTTCCACTAGCTGCCTTAATCTTTCCATCTTTCTATCGGTGAAGGTAAACAACAGCGGAGTATCATCTGCAATATAGAATGACCGCCTTGTGGGTTCGAATCCTTCAACTTGCCAGGTGTTCCATCTGTTTAAAAGCCGGACAAAATCCTCAAAGGTTCCCATTTGTTTTCTGACATTTGTATCACCGGGTAATTCTTCCTGAAAAAACAACACCGTTAAAGCCCGCAGACCTTCGTGTTCTATGATTTCCCTTACAAAGTCAAAAAACCTGCTTTTTGTACCCGTTTTACTGGCTATCCTGATATCGTCGTCAATATCACATGCACAATGCGGTTCAGGCACGTCATGCACTTCAAAAACAACCTCCGGATTGCCTAACACCCTAATAATCGCCGACTTAGCCCCAGAGAGCAGATTTTCGTGACCAAACCCTATCCCATACCCATACAGGCCGCCTAGTTCGGCTGCCCTGTGCTTAAATCCTTCCATTCGGTCCTCGGCTACATTTACTGCAAACACCAATGAAACACACATTTTCAGCTACCCCGCAGTTGACAGTTTTTTTATCATAATTATCTTAATACTAAGGAAGACTATTGTAAAGAAGGCATCCGGTATTTTAACCGTTAATTTTACAATGGGGGGATAACATTGGATAAAAAGAAACACTCCATACAACCAAAAGATAAAGGGCCCCAGATGTACGGCATTGGAAAACCTACCCCGGAACAACTGCAGAGTAAGGGTGAACTGGTGAGGGAAGGGAAACACGACCTCGAACCGTCGGAGGAGTTTATGAGAAACAATCCTTACAAAACCGCACCCAACAACCTTACTTCCAAAGGATTGTCAGATAAGGAAAAGGGATAGAATCAAAGACTGTCGAAGCAGTTCTAATAATGGCTCCGGCCCGTTCCCAATCCAAAACTTCCGAATGATCATTTTCAGGCAGGGACTCCTCATGAACCAGGGCCCGGCCGATTTGAGTCTGGCCGTTGAAGACGGACCGCGAAAAACGATCGTCTTTTTAGTATCATTCCAAAAAATATTCACCTAAAATATATTATACTTGTTGGCCTTTCAGAATGCAAAAAATCCCCAACCATCCGGTCGGGGATTATCTCCTGAATTTAACCTTGTGCCTTTGGAATTAACGCCCCCACGGGGCAGACCTTGACGCACTCACCGCACTGTGTGCAACGGGACTTGGCAAAACCGGTCTCACCGAAGGTAGCTACCTTGCGTGACATTCCCCGCCTGATAAAACCGATGGCCCCTACTTTGACCCTGTGCCGGTCCACCCAAATACACTGGCCGCATAGAACACACCTGCTGGCGTCATAAACAAAGGTCTCTGGGCTGTCGTCTATCGGGGTTTCCTGGACAACAGACTTCAGGCGTGTAAGCTTAAGTTTAAGCCCTCTCTCTTTAGCGATTTTTTGCAGTTCACAGCTGCCGTTCCTCGCGCATTTGGCACAACCCAGCCGGTGGTTGGAGAGAAGCAGTTCAAAGGCTGTCTGCACCAGCCTGTCTATTCGGCGGCTGCGTGTCCTCACTACCATTCCCTCTTTGACCTGTTGTGTGCACGCGGTGACAGGGTTAAGAAAGCCATCAATCTCCACAAAGCAAAGGCGGCAGCTAGCCGCGGGCTTTTCAGTTTCTTCGTTGGCACACAGGTGGGGTATGTACACCCCATTATCCAAAGCCGCCCGGAGCAGGTTGGCCCCTTCCGGTACGGTAATCTGTTTTTCGTCAATTATTACCGTTACTATCCCGCTCATCTTAACTTTCTCCTTCTTCCACAACCGGTGGAGACTTTTTAGCTACTGCCTGGTACAAGGTCAGGCAGGTAACCAGACAGTTGTCGCATTTAACACACTTTTCCAGGTCAATAGCCTTTAACATGTCTGGCCTTGTGTAAACAGCTTCCACAGGACAACTCCCGATACAGGCGTCACAGAGTTTACTGCACTTCTCAGGAACGATATGATAGGTAATCAGGTCCTTACACATCAGGGCCGGGCAGCGCCCTTCCTCGATATGGGCCTCATATTCGCTGCGGAAAAAGCGAATGGTTGTCAGGACGGGGTTGGGCGCCGTTTTCCCCAGCGCGCACAGTGACCCTATTTTGATGTCCTCAGCCAATTCCCATAGCAGGTCGATGTCCTCAGGTTTCCCGCGGCCCTGGGTGATATCAGTCAGAATATCCAGCATCTGCTTTGTACCCAGGCGGCAGAAGGTACATTTCCCGCACGATTCGTGCTGTGTGAACTCTAAAAAGAAGCGGGCAATTTCCACCATACAGTCATCTTCATCCAAAACAACTAATCCTCCCGAACCCATCATGGCGCCCGCTTCCTGTAAAGAGTCAAAATCTATTGGGAGGTCTAAAGCCGGTTCCGGCAGGCAGCCGCCAGACGGCCCGCCGATTTGAACCGCCTTAAAGTTCTTGTCGTCTTTAATCCCATTACCCACATCATAAACAAGGGTCCTGAGGGTAGTTCCCATTGGAACCTCAGCCAAACCGGTCCCGACTACCTTCCCGGCCAAGGCGAATACCGCCGTCCCGGGACTGTTGGGGGTCCCGATGCTCTTAAACCAGTCTGCCCCATGATTAATAATATGAGAAACATAGGACAATGTCTTAACATTGTTGATAATAGTAGGTTTCCCATGAAACCCGGAGATAGCCGGAAATGGCGGGCGGTTGTTGGGGATGCCGGCATTCCCTTCAATAGAGGCAATTAACGCGGTTTCCTCACCGCACACAAAAGCCCCTGAGCCTTGGAAAATTTTAATATCAAAACTAAATTTACTCCCCAGAACAGACTCTCCAAGAAGGCCCTTTTCACGAGCCTGTTCAATTGCTGTGCGGAGCCGTGTAATAGCCAGGGGATATTCTGCCCGAACATAGATATAACCCTTGGCAGCCCCGATGGCATAAGCGGCTATGGTAAGCCCTTCCAGCAATTGATGGGGATTCGACTCAAGGAGGGCACGGTCCATAAAAGCGCCCGGATCCCCTTCATCAGCATTGCAAATAACATATTTGGGTGTACCGGCCGCGTTCTTGCAGGTTTCCCATTTTATGCCCGTGGGAAAACCAGCCCCTCCCCGGCCCCGCAATTTGGAATTTTTAATTTCTGCAATTACTGAGTCCGGTCCCATGTCGAGGGCCTTTGCCAAAGCCGTATAGCCGTCACGGGCCAGATAATGGTCAATATCCTGGGGATCAATTAGTCCACAGTCTGTCAGGACAATTTTCTGTTCATACACTCCCCTGGGGTAATCAGAGAAAGTGGGGAAAAGATCGTTAGGTTCCAACGCGGCCATGGCAAATTCAAAGCAAGGATCGTCATTAGCCAAGTAATCAGATACCAACCGGGCGGCAATTCCTTCATCCACTGACCCATAGCAAAGCTGGGGAAACCCCGGCTTGTTTATCACGACCATCGGTTCGGCATAACAATGCCCCATACAACCCACTTCCAGAACCTTTACATCCAACTGGTGCTTCTCTATTTCGTTACAGAAGGTTTCCATGACATTCAAAGCCCCTGCCGCTCTACCGCAAGTCGCAGTACCTACCAACACGTATGGTTTTTCCTGTAGACCCGCCAGTTTCTGCTGGGCCTGGATTTTTAACTGTTGATAGGCTTGCTCGACCTTAAGCCCGGAAACACTCATTCCTCTCGACCTTCTTCCTTTTGCTTGTTATTGGCAGAGGGCAGTTCCATTCCGAAACCCAGTAAAATACCGTCAACCCTTGTAGGCCTCACTTTTGCTTCTACCTCTTCGTCAACCAAGACAACAGGTGCCAGTGCGCAGCATCCCACACAGGCAACCCGTTCCAGGCTAAACTCACGGTCAGGGGTGGTCTCCCCTTCGGGGATTTCCAGACGCCGTTCAAAGGAGTCCATTATGATACGGCCTCCTGTCATATGGCAGGCCGTTCCCATACACACTTTGATTTGGTGCTTTCCGGGCGGGTTTAAACGAAACTGGTTATAGAAAGTTCCCACCCCGTAAACTTCCACTTCAGGTATTTGCACCGCATCAGCAATTTGCAGCATTGCTTCCTTTGGCAGATAACCCAGTTTGGCCTGTACACCCTGAAGAATGGGAATCAGTTTTTCAGGGTTAGATTCGTACCGTTTAAGCACCGAATCCACCTCCGCATGGATTATCTCCAATTCGTCTTCCATCGGTTCCTCCTTTGGTTCCTCCATCGGTTCCAACTATTAATCCTCCTTTTTCTAAAATATATTTTGAATTTAATTAACAGCTACAGATTTGAAAAGAGTGAAATCGGTGTGGGGCAGAAAAAGGGCAGAAACGAACTCTTCCATGAAGTCGTTTCCGATAGACAAGTCAAGATAGGTCATACCTTTGGACATTTCTTTTACTTCTTCAAAAGCCCTTACGCTCGTCAGAGACATTTGGGCACCCTTCAGTGAAGTGTTTCCCACATAACGGTACTTCTCCAACGGGACATCCGGAAGCATCCCAATTGTTATGGCATCTTTTATATTAAGGGAATTTCCGAACCCACCGGCTATCAAAATTTCGGAAACATTGTCAAAAGTCATGCCGACATTTTTCATTAAGACCCTGATAGCTCCAAAAATGGCCCCTTTGGCCCTGATGACGTTATCAATATCTGTCTCCAGAATTACAATGTCATTGCCATGCTCAGTGTCTTTTCCCCATACCAGGACAAACTCCCACCCTTCTTCACCGAGACGGAGGCGGGTATTTTTGATGTTCTTGTCGAATTTACCTGTCCGGCCGATTATTTCTTCCTTCAAAAAGGTGGACATTATATCAATTAAGCCTGAGCCGCATATACCCTGGGGCTTCTTATCGTTAATAGTGTTTACGGTTATTTCGTAGTCAGGCCCGATATCAACCTTGTCAATGGCGCCATCCATTGCCCGCATTCCATACTTTATACCGCCCCCTTCAAAACAGGGCCCTGCGGAACATGCGCAGCTGATCTGCCAGTCACTGTTCCCGAGCACCATTTCACCATTGGTACCTATATCGATCAGGAGTGAAATTCTTTCTTTACTGGACAGCCTGGTAGCTAAAACTCCTGAAGTAATGTCACCTCCGACATATGAACCGACAGCCGGGAGAGTATATATGAAACCGTTAGGGTTCATGGCGAGACCAAGGTATCTTGATTTGACGGGATAGGGCAGCGAAGCTGCAGGGATGTACGGTTCTAATCTTATATTGTTGGCGGGAATACCCAGGAAAAGATGGACCATCGTAGTGTTCCCTGCAACGACACAGGTATAAATATGCTCTTCTTTGATTTTTTGTTCACTGAGCATTTTTTGCACCAGGTTGTTTATGGAAGTAAGGGCCGCCTGCTGCAGCCGGTTTAACCCGTCCTTTTCATCAGTTGAATACACAATCCGGTTGATAACGTCATCGCCATATCTCTGCTGAAGATTATATTCGCCCCCGGAAGCAACTGTCTCCCCTGTGGTCAGGTCAACAAGATTGACCTTAACTGTTGTAGTCCCAATATCTACTGCCAATCCGTAGTACGCGCCCTGTACCTCTCCTGGTTCCAATTCGATTATTTCGGTCCTGCAGCCGTTTATACCGCAGCCCCCTTCGGTACAGCTTAGCAACGCCAAACCAACGGTTACCGTCCAGTTTCCTTCCCGTAATACCCGGGGCAGTTTCTGCATCATTTCCAGGCTGAAATAAATATCTTCAATTCCAATTTCACGTTTTAATTCTACTAATAACCGGGACAAATCGTCAATATTATTGTCGAGACTTGGCTCAGGCAGCCTCAAAACCACTCTCCTGAAGAGAGGCTCCAACCCGAAGGGGTTAGGGAGGGAGATTTCGTTAATCAGCACTTTGTGACCACTGAGACGGCGGCCGTCATTAGGAATATTGATTGTCACATCCCCGTCGGTAAAAAATGACTGGCATGAAAGTACCTCATTAGCGCCCAGCTTTTTCATGCTGGCCTTGGTTTCAAGATTTCCGGTTACAAGCTCAACTTTGCACTTTCCACAGGTCCCTTTTCCCCCGCAGGAGCTAGCCAGATTAATCCCGGCGCTTCTTACCCCTTCAAGGAGACTTCCACCCTTTTCAATATCTACAACCAGGTTATCGGGGCGAATACTTAACTTCATATAAAAACCCTCCCCAGAATATTTAAATTGCCGAAAATTTATCTCGTCTATTGCGATTTACATCGGGGCAGTTAATTAAGAATTTGCATACTTGCGGCATTTTAGACTTATCAACACACAGTTTTCCACATGTTCCTTCCCACAGTGCAGACATACCTGGTCAAACAGTTCCCCGTCTGTAACGGCCGCGGAAAGAAAGGCTTCAATCCCCCTGCGCAGGCTTCCCAAATCCTCAGGGGCCAGCCTTTCTAATAAGGAACCCAGCCTCCGGAGTTTTTCCGGCTTAATTCTGGAGGTAAGTTCCCTGCCCTGGGGCGTTATTTCAACAAATATATTACGCTTGTCCGCAGGGCCGTGTTTTCGCGCCACTAAGCACTTCTCGACAAGGCGTGACACCGTTTTGGTAGTGGCAGGATAACTTATTCCCAACCCCCTTGAAATGTCCCCTATTGTAACCTTTTCGTGAGCCCAGATGAAACAAAGGCACCTGACCTGCCCAACGGTTATCTGTTCTTCACACAATTCCTGCACCAAACCCTGGGAAAGAATTTCCCTGGTGATGGCCACGAATAATCCAATGTCTCTATCCACGGTTTGTAGTGTTTCGTTGTCCATGACAGTCTCCCTCAATTATTTAACCTAGTTAAATATTAATCCAATACTTCCGGCCTTGTCAACCACATATTTTTCCAAATTGCCGCTTAGCAGCGTCTATTTCGTGTTTTGTTACGCCAACGGCAAATACTTCCACCGCTTACCTCTCTAAAACGACCGTTCCCCCTTAAAGTGTGCCCGTTAAGGGATAAATGGGTGCAAAACGCTATTTCTGATGATAGAATCTTTAACAGGTAGTGGTCTGTTTACAATAATTTTCCCAATTCCTACCTATATTTTTCGGTTGCGAGCAGATTCCCCATTGGGCCAAGGGCGGTGATTTCTATCCGCCCGAACATTACCGAAAGGAGGGATATCCGACTTATCCTAGCCTGTAAATATTGAATTATTGTATTTATTAACCGAGAAGCACGGACAACCTGTAGATATTAGACTGCTATCCTTGGGGGGAGAGTTTCGGTGTAATATCCGGGCTGTTTGCTTCTGCAAACTTTGTAGGAGAGGTGTGTGTATTTATGAGTACTAGTTCGTCCAAAGGGTGGATTGTCACCTTAGCAGGTACAGGAATTAACTTAGCTCTCGGTGTTTTATATTCCTGGAGCGTTATTGCCAAGGCTTTGACGAAGGACTGGGGTTGGACCGCTTCCGCTGCGTCCAAACCATATGCGGTTGCTTGCGGTGTTTTTGCAATTATGATGGTTTTTGCCGGCCGGGCCCAAGATAAATTTGGTCCCCGGATTGTAGCCGCTTTGGGTGGCGCTTTAACCGGAATCGGTTTGATAATTGCCAGCCTCGCTTCGAAAAACGACATTACATTGTTGATTATTGGTTTCGGCGTGCTGGCCGGAACAGGTATCGGTCTGGGTTACGCTTCCGCTACCCCGCCGGCAGTTAAGTGGTTCCCGCCGGCTAAAAAAGGTCTTATTACGGGAATCGTGGTCAGCGGTTTCGGCCTGGCATCAGTATATATAGCCCCCCTGACAGACTCCCTTCTGAAAACCGCAAAAATTAACAAAACCTTTATGATTCTAGGTATTGCCTTCTTTATTGTCTCGGTGTTGTTGGCCCAACTCCTGAAAAACCCCCCGGCAGGTTATGTCCCTGCTGGCATGCCCGCTTCAACTTCAACCTCTGCCTCGTCCAAAAAACACGACTACGACTGGCATGAAATGATGAAGACTCCTCAGTTTTACTTGCTTTGGATCATGTTCGCTTTTGCCTCATTTGCCGGCCTGATGATTATAGGCCACATGGCTAAGATTGCTGCCAAGCAGCTGCCTGGCGTTAACCTCGGATTCCTTCTCGTCGCTATTCTGGCGATTGGAAACGCCGGCGGGCGGATTGTCGCCGGTATGGTTTCTGACAAGCTGGGCCGTACCCGCACAATGCTGCTGGTCTTCCTGTTCCAAGCTGTTTTAATGGCCGTGCTGTCTAAGGCAGATTCAAGCCCACTGCTCATCATTGGTGCACTGTTAGTTGGTTTCAACTATGGCGCAAACTTGTCCCTGTTCCCATCAACCACTGCCGATTACTTTGGCACCAAAAACCTTGGTGTTAACTACGGTCTGGTGTTCACCGCCTGGGGTGTAGGCGGCGTATTTGGCTCAATGGTTGCCGGAAAAATAGTAGACGCCACCGGTTCCTACAGTATGGCCTTCACCGTTGCCGCTGTACTCTGTGTAGCCGCTTCTGCTGTGACATTTATCACCAAGGCTCCCAGATCCCTTACTGTAGAAAAACCGGTTGTTATGCGTGGTATTCCTCAGATGGTAAACCCCTTAATAGACGAAAAGGAATCCGAATAGCCGTTTACCCGTAACAATTAACCCTTTCTTCAAATACCACAGACCGGGCCACACACGGCCCGGTCTTAGTCAATTTAAATGAGAATCTTCACCAAAAATACGAGGGGGCTGTCCCAAGAGGGGCAGTCTTTTTGCTTTTGGGTACTCCGGCAAGGAAAGGGCAGGTATATTCCTCCGAGCGAGCAACAACTCAGCCAGCAAGCCGTTCCGCTGCGCGTCACGGGCCGGCGGATGTCAGCCTCGCTCTGCGGAATACACCTGCCCTTTCCTTAACTATCAATACTTAAGTAAGACTGCCCCTTTTGGGAGTATAGCGGGGAAAAATAAGGAGAAATCATTTAGCCGACAGTGCCTTGCCCACGGTAAACCGTGCCGGCACCCCCGTTCACGGTTATAATCTCGCCGTCCTGCAGCACTTCAGTGGCTTTAACTACTCCCATTACCGCAGGAATACCGTATTCCCTGGCAATAATGGCGGCGTGAGAAGCAGCCCCTCCTGTCTCCGCCACCAGACCGGCAGCAGTGGTGAAAAGAGGCGTCCAGGCCGGGTTGGTATAAGGCGCAATAAGAATATCCCCCTTTTGGACCCGGTAAAAATCGCGGGGATCCTTGACAATTCTGGCCGGCCCGCTAACAATGCCGTGACTGACTGGCGCGCCCTTAAGGGCGCCGGTTTCGTCAAATTCGGTATTGCGGAGGCTCCAACGGGCTAACCTCCGTTCCTGCTCGGCTTTTCGCGACTCAATTTTAGCCGCCAGAGTTTTAACATTAACGTCCTCCAGCCCATGAAAAATGGTCAGGATAATTTCCCGGATCTCAAAATAGGACAGGTAAAAAATATCCAGCGGATTTTGCAGAACACCCTGCCTGACAAAACGCCTGCCCAGTTCTGTGAACAGAATCCTAAAGACATGGAGACTTCTGGTGACATCGTAGTGGCTGTTTTCCCGAAATGCCGAAAAGCTCCGGGCCTGTTTGAGTACCTTAAGATAAAGCGGTTTTAAGCGCAGGAAGGAGAAAACACCTCTCGATAAACGGGCGTTAACCTCCGCTTCAGCCTCCCTAACCCTTTGTTTTCTATCCTCTTCCCTGACCTGTTCCATTCCCGGCTCTTCACTAAGCATGCTCCTAATAATTCCAAAAACAACTTCCGGTGCGTCCTGCCAGGTCGGGGATGCTATCCCACCCAAACCCATGGTAGTTTCCCGTTCACCATATAAGGCCATGAAATCATTGAATTTCTCCAGGAAGGGAGCCGCCTCCGGGATCTCGCTGAGCTCTGCCAATATTTCCTGGAGAGGGCTGTTCTCAATTACACCGCAAACCCGAGGGCACTCCCCGGCCTGGTTGGCCAGGTCCTTAAGACCCGTGTTTATCACCATCGTAACATTGTCCGAACAAGCTAATAGATTCTCATAAATCTCCATGGCCCTGTCTTTGAAGGTATACTTAAGAAATTTAAGGAGGAGTGCACTGGGAGTCCGGTTCTGGGCAAAGTACTTGTATCTCATGACAATAAAATAGTGGAAGTGGTGAAAGGCCTCAGTTATATAATCGAGAACCAGTTCGATCGGTAACCCGGAGATGTCCCGTCCTTTCAGTTTTTTGAGCATATCCAGGAGATAGACCTGTTCCCCGGCCCATTCCCCGGCGGGGTCGGATTTTAGGGTCTTATTGAGGCGCAGGTTCAGCCAAAATCCTTTTAACCCGGGCTTGATTTTAGGCGGTGTAAAGAATTCCGGAAAAACCCCTCTCTCAACTCGGGACCAATCCATATCCTCAATGGTATAACCGAAGGTCTGCATGGCCTCAAATTGGGCCATAAACAGCAGTTTAACCACAATACCGTCTATCGGCAAAATAGGTTCCGGGAACCGCTCGGCAACCCAATCCATAACCTCATGCTGGAGTTTGTTCATCTTGTCGAGGTCAATTTCCGGCAGAGCCTCATCAGCCAGGGTGGTGATTGGTCTGGTCTGCAGGAAATAGAATTTGCCCTGGTAATAAGCCCATTCAATATCCTGGTAATCTTCGTAGAAGAGCTCTATTTTCATGCCGGTGTGGGCCAGTTCCCGCAGGTCGTAATCATTAATCATCTGACCCTGGGCAGGATCTGAGACCGATTTTTGAATAAGCTCCACATTGGGCTCATTTTTCTTAAATACATATACGTCTCCGGAGACATCCCCGGAAACCAGTTGTTCCCCCAGACCCCGGACAGCTTCAATTCTCAAATGGTGCCGGGAGTTAGTCAGAGGGTCGGCGGTGAACATAACACCAGCAACGGCCGCCGGGACCATTTCCTGGATAATTACTGCCATTTTTACCTGTTTGTGCTCAAAGCCTTTTTGGTTCCGGTAGTGAATTGCCCTTGGGGTCCATAGTGATGCCCAGCACTTTTTTACAGCCAACAGGACATCCGTAACCCCATCTACATCCAGATAGGTTTCCTGCTGACCGGCAAAAGAAGAATCCACCAGGTCTTCGGCAGTCGCAGACGACCTGACTGCCACTTTAACCCCTGCCTTCCCTTCTGCCAGTTTGCCAAAAGCCGTTGTTACTGCATCTTCGACCTCAGGAAGGAGCGGAGTCTGTATAATCAATTCGGAAATCTCGGTACTCGCCCTGTTGACTGCCTTCATATCCTCCATGTTAAGTCCTTTAAGGCTGTGTCCGATTTTTTCGTTAATACCAAAGTACTTCAGATTATCGTAATAGGCCTTGGAAGAAAGACAAAATCCGTCCGGGACGTTCAGTCCTCTAGCCAAATCTCCCATATTTGCGCCTTTTCCGCCAACAATGTTAGTGTCAGATCGATGAATTTCCTTTAGCCAGTAAACCCACTTTGCCATAACTCTCCCCCTAAACCAAAACTTTACTCTTTCTCTGTGTTTAACGCACCTGTCAGGAAAAAATTAACCCCCTGTATTACTAATTCATACAACCCGATTCCGGCGCCGCCTTGAAACCACTGGCATAACTGAATAAGGGTTATACCACTTAGGTAATTTGCCAATTGTAAATGGGGAATATCACCCCTGATATCTCCTGCCTCCTGGCCTTTTTGGAGGACTTCTGCCAGGTATATCTCAAAATGATTGGGTGTGAAGCTGCCGGGGTTTTTCAGCCCTGTGTTTACCCTGTCAACCGTATAAACCTTTACCAGTTCGGGGTATTCCTCAAACCACGAAGCCAGGCTTTGGAATGTCCTGGTCAAACGCTCCCGGGTGTCTCCAAGCCCGAGTATACCCGCCCATAGTTTTTGGCCTCGCTGGCTGCCGAGGTCTTCCATAAAATCGTAAAGCGCCGCCTCTTTAGTGGTAAAATAATTGTAAAATGTCCCCTTGCCAATATCTGCTTCCTCAGTTATCTGATCGACAGTGGTGTTGTCAAAACCCTGTTCAACAAACAACTTAAAAGCGGCCTCGAGAATCCTGCGCCTGGTTGCTTCCTTTTTTCGGGCCCTGCGGGTTTGCTGTTCCAAGTCGCCACGCCTTTCTGACCGCAGTCATTTATGTCTCTAGTCATATTTTACCTCTACGCTCATCCCGAGTCAACACTTCTTTTTACAGAAAAAAACCTCCCCTGAGGGGAGGGTCAAGGGTTTTATCTAACTAGGCGGCTTATGGCCCGTTCAATAAAACAAAATCCCGTCCGTTCGTGGAAACGGCGGTGTTTCCGAGCAGGCCGGCAATTTCTTTTTTAAGTTGTTTTTTCATACTCTTTACTGACGACTTCAAAACTTTTCCCCCGCAAGACGGATTCAGAGAGTTTTCTACAGTCTAAGAGGGTGACAAATATCACCCTCTTCGTTGCTTTATGTATTTAATGCCTCAAACTTGGCCTTAATTGATTCGTATTCCTGTTCGGATATTTTTTTGGCACCGTTAATCAGCTTTGATAACAAGGTATCGGAAAATATTTGTTTTGCTGAATCAAGGTCGTATTTTTCGGATGGGTAATACTCTGATATAGTTCGGCGTACTTTTTCCCTTCTGATATTGGTTACTTTTACGTCTGTGTGAACAAGAATCCTCATCAGATTGCTGTTTCCCTTATCGGCAACAACCGATGTCTCGATAGGGTCAATCTTGTAAGCGATCCCGTGGTCCTCATCAAAATAGTATACACACATAGGCAAGCCCTCCTTTAAATTTATACGACCTTGCTTTTTTTAACCGTCCCATTATCATAATATGAAGTTTTAATATATTTATTTCGGCGTATTTAACTTTTTTCCTGTCTGGTCCTAAGTAAAATTCTTTCTATTACTATGTTACTCAACTTGGTAATTTATGCAAACAGGTCATACTTACTCATGCGTGTTTACCAAAGGTCACCGGCTTCCTAGCAGAAAAGAAAACCACGGTTTCCGTGGTTTTCTTACATTGTGTGGATTAATTTTGGATTAATGTATACCAAATTTCTATCCTGTAGCCTGTGCCCGCTGGCTGTCCGGTGCTGGCACCGGTCTCGGTATTTAAGCTTTTCACGGTAACCAGCCGTCCGGTTTTCCCGAACTCAGTGTTAAATATTGCTGCCCCTGCAGCAGGTGTACCGGATCTAAGCGCCCAGCCGTCGGCGGTAAGTTGTTGGTTATAGAAGTTCCATACCTGGTCGGCGGAAACATCAGTACGCCTGTTGGATACCACCATTTGGCCAGGAGTGACATTCGTTACACGAGCCCTTATCAACCTTGTGTAATGGTAAAATATCATGTCTTAGAACATAGTAGAGGTCCGGGTAAAAGGGTTTAAATGGTTCCACACCTGTATTTATTAACAATCATGCCGAGAACTGTTTTTCTTTATTAACTCGATAGAATAATTATACCACCACTATAAAGCACACTTCAAACCATTATTTGCCATTATTTGCATTGTTTTGCAGCTGTGGAGTACTTTCCTTAACGTCCTTTCCCGGTCAAAAACCGGCTGACATCGGATAATTCAAGGCAAAATAAAAAAAACATTACACCTGACCCCTAAAAAAAATTATGTATTACGTACTATTATTGATAATGCCTTTTGCTATCTGTAATGATTCGGTGTCCCGGTGAAAGGTGGCCAATCACTTGAGAAAAATTGACATAGAGCATATCCAGGCAGGTTCAAAACTGGCCCGGCCTATTTACAACGCTAATGGCCAGATGCTGTTAAGCCAGGGGACTGTTATGAAAGCTGAATTCTTAGAACGGCTAAAGAGGATGGGTTACACATCGGCATACATTTACGACGGTTTGATTGATGATGTAACCGTAGACGAGGTTATTGCCGAAGAAACCCGGCAGCAGGCCGTACAATGTATCCGGGAAATAATGGACAATGTCCACCGGGGTAAAACTATGAAGGTCTCGCTGGCGAAAAAAGCAGTATCAGATATTATTAATGACCTCATATCCAACCGGGAAATGATGCTCAACCTGTCAGACATCCGTTCGTACGATGACTATACCTTCAACCATTCCGTGAATGTGACCGTAATTTCCCTGATGATAGGGATAAGTATGCATTACACACAGAACAGGCTTCAAGACTTGGGGCTGGGTGTTATCCTGCATGATATTGGGAAACTGAAGATCCCCCCGGAAATTATCAACAAACCGGACAAACTGACCGCCCATGAGTATGAAATGGTTCAAAACCATACCTGGCATGGGTATGAGGCTCTTCGAAACAGCCCGGAAATTAAAATCACTTCAGCCCACGTGGCTTTACAGCACCATGAGCATTTTGACGGGTCCGGCTACCCGCGCCGCTTGAAGGGCAAAGGAATCCTCGAATTTGCCAGGGTGAGCGCCATTGCCGACGTTTATGACGCCCTCAGTAATGACCGCTGCTATCGCAAGAAACTCCCGGCTTACAAGGTTTACGAATTTTTGCTGGAAAACGCGGGCAAGCAGTTTGACAGCAGTATTTTGGACCGCTTTATCCAAAAAATAGCCCTCTATCCCCAGGGGACTAAAGTCAAGCTCAGTGACGGCAGGTCGGGTTTAGTCCTCAAGCAAAATAACATGAACCCATCCCGGCCTATGGTCCGGCTGTTCTGGTTAGATGACATGGAACTGCCCAAGCCCGAGGAAGTAAACCTGCTGCTTCAACCTTCGTTGGAGATAGTTGAGGTAATTGAATAATATCCTCCAATATATAAGACAAGGTCAGAGTGGACCTTGTCTTATATATTTAGAAGGACTCCGTTTTGCTTTAGCCACCGTTTTCTCTCCCGGTAATCCGGAATCTGGCTTTCCACCAGGTGCCAAAACTCCCTAAAGGAGTTCCTCCCCGTCAACCAAAGCCCGGTCCGGGTTAGCACTTAGTACCTGCTGTAAGGCGGAAAACTTCCGGAAAATCCACTCCCCCTTTTTCTCAACAAAGGAGATGACCTCCCGTTGGTTTAGAAAGCCGGGGGCAGACACGACAACACTGCCGGGACCGACAGTTATCCTGATATGCCGGGCCCGGCTGCTTTTTTTGACAGTATAGGGGATAACAGTTTCCCTGACAGTTAACTGCGGCATTGGTCTTCATCCTTTTTAAATAAAACTGTGTTGGTATTTAATAAATTCTATCAACTACCGACTGTTCCTTCCAGGCACTCCGCCAAAATTAAAGTAAAAGCCTCAACGAATCTCCATTCAGCAAATCCGTGAGGCTGTAATCTGACCCCAAACTGGAAAAAAGGCAGTCGGCAAGGCGTACGTGGAGCCGCAACCGGAGGCGTACGTCTGTACGTCGAGGATTGCGGCTCCACGCACAACGCAGCCAAATGCCTTTTTTCTCAGCATGCAAGAAAGCTCTCCGGACGCGAACCAAAACCACCCAACCCAAATACCATATAATAAAGTAATATTTTCAGGAGGTATTATTATGGTTCAAACCGGCTGCCCCGGGGGAACGCCCTATACGCTTCAGCCCGGAGATACCCTTTATGCTTTGTCCAGGAGGTTCAATGTCCCGCTAGAACGCTTGTTAGCCGCAAACCCGGGAATTAACCCCGGTAACCTGTTTATAGGCCAGGTCATATGCATACCCTCCCCCACACCTGGAGTCTGCCCGGGTTTCACTTACAGGGTTGCACCCGGAGATACCCTATGGTCAATCGCGGCCCGTTTCCATACCACTGTTCAGGCCCTCGAGTTTTTTAACCGCGGCATCGACCCCAACAACCTGCGCATCGGGCAGGCAATCTGTATTTCTGTAGGGGCCTGCCCCGGGGGTACTTTCCCCTATATCATCAAGCCGGGTGACACCTATTATTCGATAGCAAGGCGCTACCTAATCGGTGTCCAGGACCTGCTAAACTCAAACCCGGGCGTTGACCCAAACAAACTGTATATAGGGCAGACCATCTGCGTGCCGCTGTCTCCTTAGCCAGCAACCGGCCTCTCACCTCAGCATGCAATAACACCCGCCCCGATGGTGTACCGCAGGTGCGCCGAGGCCTACAGCAAAGACGCCCAACACTCTCGGCCTGCTCCGACCCAGGGGTAGAAAAAAGGCAGTTGGCAAGGCGTACGTGGAGCCGCAACCACAGGAGTACTGCTGTACTCCGAGGATTGCGGCTCCGCGCACAACGCAGGGCCTTTTTTCTCAGCATGCAAAAATCACTTAATCTTGGACAGGGCATTAACGTAAGCTTTACCACTGGCCTCTATTACATCAGTACTGACCCCTCTGCCAACCACCAAGCCGTTATTACCGCAGCGTACCTTTACAATGGCATTGCCGATGGCCTCGCTGCCCTTACTGACGGAATATAAATTAAAGTCCTCCAGTATAATACTTTTTCCCATAATTCGGTCTATCGCTTTAAAAACCGCATCTACCGGGCCGTTGCCGCAGGCTGCGTCAGTTATCGTTTTATCATTCAGTTCTACTGTAACAGTGGCGGTGGCCGTAGATACTCCATTAGTAGCAACAGATATATTTTTTATTGATATACCGTCATTCTCTTTTCCGGTATATCCCATAAGGGCATGGAGATCCTCGTCAAAGATTTCTCTTTTCCGGTCAGCCAACCGCAAAAAATTCTTGTAAACAGTATCCAAATCAGATTGCTCCAGCTTATAACCGAGTTCCACCAACCGGTGCTTAAGCGCATGCCTCCCGGACCTGGCGCTTAAAACAATCATATTCTTAGGTACACCGACAATTTCAGGGTCAATAATTTCGTAAGTGTTTTTTTCCTTTAAGATTCCGTCCTGGTGAATACCTGATGCATGCATAAACGCGTTCGCGCCAACTATGGCTTTGTGACTGGGAACAGGCACTCCCGTAATTATTGACACCAGCCTGCTGGTGGCGGAAATCTCCCTGGTTCTCACACCCATCTCAACTCCATAGAGGCCTTGCTGGGAGTAAACCGCCATTATTACTTCTTCCAGGGATGTGTTACCGGCCCTTTCACCTATTCCGTTAATGGTACCCTCAACCTGGCTTACGCCCGCCTTTATCCCAGCTAATGAGTTGGCCGTGGCCATTCCAAGATCGTTGTGACAGTGTGTGCTCACTACGGT
Source organism: Bacillota bacterium (assembly GCA_021847735.1). Lineage (GTDB taxonomy): Bacteria > Bacillota > Thermincolia > Thermincolales > UBA2595 > JAJZQD01. The sequence continues at coordinate 21,899 of JAJZQD010000008.1, forward strand.
GGACCCTATGTTTTTGACGTTGTCCATCACAAAGGAAACCAATTCGGCGTATTGCCAGGGGGTGGCATATCCTACAGTATCAGGAATGTTAACAACAGTCGCCCCAGCGTCAATAACCCTTTCCAAAACCTTCACCAAAAAAGCAGGTTCGCTTCGGAAGGCATCTTCGGCATAAAACTCAACATCACTCACATACTTCTTGGCATGTTTTACAGCGGCCGCCGCTGTTTCAACCACTTGCTGAGGTGAAAGCCGCAGCTTCTTTTCCATATGTACCGGTGATACTGCAATCCCGGTGTGGATTCTGGGTTGCTCTGCCTCCCGCAGGGCTTCAGCACAACAATCAATGTCCTTTTCTACTGCGCGGGAAAGACCACAGATTACAGCCCCTTTTATTTTACGGGCAATGGTACGCACCGAATCCATGTCACCGGGTGATGAAGCGGGAAACCCCGCTTCAATTATGTCTACGCCAAGTTTTACTAATTGTCTGGCTATCTCCAGCTTCTCATTAATATTTAAGGTTATACCGAGGGACTGTTCCCCGTCCCTGAGGGTGGTATCGAAGATATAGAGCTTGCGCATTTTTACTTTCCTCCTTTAATAATCCAAAATAGTAATTTAGCTTAGAAATTGTTAGGTCGCTAAGGTCTACTTCCATTCAACACCACCCCCTTTTAGTTGATAAAACAAAAAACCCTTCGTCTCCAAATTTGAGACGAAGGGTTATCCTCCGTGGTACCACTCAACTTAACAGCATAAAAGCCGTTCCCTCACAAAAGATACGGGATTTAAAAATCCGATATCCCCTTCCCTGTTAACGGTGGAAGATTCCGTCCGAGCCTACTTTCACAAGATTTCGATCGGCAACTCAAGGGAGAGTTCATCGTTCTGCCTTCGACCGCCTTCGCACCAATCGGCGGCTCTCTGAAACCGGCAGGTAAACGCTTACTAGTCCCTGTCATCGTCATTTTGATATATTGCTCTAATGTTACCAGAATAGAACGCGGCTGTCAACAAGCAAACAGGCAGTAGGCAGTTGGCAGTAGCACGAAGTAGGCAGTAGGCAGTAGAACGATGCTCAGGCAAAACAGCCGATGGTGCACCGCAGGTGCGCCGAGGCCACCGATAGGACGCTCAACACACTCCCGATGGCGCACCAACGGTACGCCGAGCCCCCCGCAGCAGCCGAAGGCGAACTGCGACCCAAAAGCCTGCCCACACCCGCGAAACGCGGAAGTCACTACTCACACCCACTCACACTGGCCCGCGCCTCGACCCAGGGGTAGAAAAAAGGCATTTGGCAAGGCGTACGTGGAGCCGCAACCACAGGCGTACTGCTGTACTCCGCGGATTGCGGCTCCGCGCACAACGCAGCCAAATGCCTTTTTTCTCAGCATGCAAAAGTCTTTTAGAGGGAAAACTAAAGGAGCCGGGCCCGGACTCCAAGGGAAAGGATTGGTGCAGTTGCATTTCAAAAATGTTATCGGCAAAACTGTCGCGTTGGTTTCCCTGAGCGGGATGTTGTTCATGGGACCCCTCACTGCTTTTCCGGTAACAGCCTCTGTAGCAACAGGGTATTCGCAGATCAACACAGCTCACGGTGACCACTCGCATGGGGAAAAGCATTGCGGTAAAATGCTCAAGACAGTTAGCGAACTTACAGGTCTAACTCCGGACCAGATTAAAGTCCAGCGTAAAAGCGGGAAATCCCTGGTACAAATTGCCCAAAGCAAGGGAGTATCTGAAGAAAAGTTAATTGCCGCCATCATGGAACCGATTAAGGCCAAGGTGCAGAAACGCGTCACCGAAGGCAAAATCACTCCGGAAAAGGCGAAAGAAATCCTGGCCAAAATCGAAAAGAAGGTTAAAGCCAGGGTTGAGAGCACCAAACCCCTTAAAGAGCACCGCAAAGGCTAGGTACCGCACCAGGAACAGCCTTTAGGGGCCAACGAATGCGAATCTGCACCCCCGGACCCCGAAAGTGGAAAAACGGCCCCAGGTATAACATATACCGCAGGGGTCGTTTTTCGTTGCAGTAGGCAGCCGGCAGTAAGCAGCAAACCCCGATAGCGCATCCGTTTCTCCCGATGGCGTACCTCAGTGCGCCGAGGCCCCCGAGAGGACGCCCAACACAGCTCCAACGTGGCCCACCTTCCGACCCAAGGGTAGAAAAAAGGCAGCCTGCTAGGCGCACGTCCCGCCGCAACCCTAGTAACAAGCAATGCATACATTTCGATGGCGTACCTACGGTACGCCGAGGCTCGCAAAAGGACGCTCAACACAGGCCTTAGGCCAAGCCGCGGAACGCGCGAGGCCTCTTCTCCCCTCTCACAAAAACACTGGCCATCCTTCCGACCCAGGGGAGAAAAAATCCCTCAGCTAAGCTCACGTCCCGCCGCAACCGGAAGCGTACCATCGCTCCCGCGCCGACCGCGGCGATGTAGAGTCCGGCGGTTGCCGACTACGGCTCCAGTAACACTTTTAAATTATCCACATATAAATATTATGTAAATAAGAGAGGGGGTATTTTTGTGTCAACTCTGGAAGATGCAACCGTAAATGGCAGTATTAAAACCATCGGAGTCAGTGCTACTATAAACGCAAGCGTATCTTGTGTTAACAACCGCCCCACTGGTACCCTTAACGGAACAGCGGTTGTCCGAAAAGCATTCAGGAGGGAAACCATCACTTTTTCTTCTTCCACAGCAATTGCGGTAAGAACCGTAAAACGCTTTTTTACCCAATCAGTGGAGGCCCAGTTCGGGAACGTTACCGTACGTAACCTCACAACCGGCAGGACTTTTTCAGGCTGCACCGCATTTCTCACCGCCACCCGGGTATCTCCCACTGTATTTTTCGCATCAATCAATATCGTCTGCAGGGGTGTACTGGTCTTTAGACTCTTCGGTTTCTTTAGCGGCAGTTTAATTGTAAACCGAGAAGCTGCGTACAGATTATTAACTTAATACCTAAGAAAGAATGAAGTCAATGGTTTGCTAATATTAAACCGTTGACTTCTTTTATATGAGAAATTACTCATTTGGCAAAGCGCACAATCTGCGTTAACCGCAGACGTACCGCCGTTCTGGCCATCCGTGGCCTTCGTGAACCTATATTTTGCCCACTGTTCTATGAATAAACATCTAACCCGGAGGCAGAAAAAAAAACAGCCGGCTAGGCACATGTAAATGCGTCGCGAGAGCACTCAACAACGCCGGGCCTTTTCCCCCAGCATAACAAATCGAAAAATCCTTGCTAGTTTTAGGCCAGCATGGATTTTATATTCGCCGGATTTTGTTTGAAACAGGTAACAAAATGTGATAATATTAATAACACAGAAGCATAATGTTAGTTCCGAAAGAATCTTCTGAGGAGCGGAACTGGCAGCCGCCCACCGAAAGGTGTTAGGAGATGCATGAAGTCCACCCTGCCTAAGATTCTTTCGACACGCGGGCCACGGTATTATTACCGTGGCTCTTCTATTTGTGGCAAAAGTGGCCAGTGGTCAGTGGCCAGTAGTGCTTTTCTCAGCCTGCAAATCTGACCGGGGTAGAAAAATGCCACCTGGCTAGGCCTACGGTTCATCGCAACCGGAAGCGTACCGTCGCTTTACCCACAAAGGGCACTCCGGAGAGGCGATAAAGAGCCATCGGCTGCGAGTCGGTCAACCGTGCTCTACTGCACCTCGCTAACTTTTAGCCAACAAGTCTCTTTAATGTTATCCCAGTAACAATTCCCAAAATAGCACTAATTGAAGTACCTAAAATAAAATACTCACCAAAATCCGTGTTACCTTGAGCTTCACTAAATCTTATTGCTGTCTTTGCAGCATATAGTGCTGCAATTGCTTCGTAGGCCCCGGCAACTATTCCTGCAACAGTCAAAATCCGTTCAGCCGCCCCAATATATCTTCCTATTTTAATTTCTTCTTCATCTTCTAAAATCTTCATCTTTATTGAAGTCAAAGATATCTTTATGAAAATATTTGAGAACGATGTAGTTACAATAACAATGCACATCATTATTAAAACCAATTGCCCGTGTGTTGGTTTAAAGGTTAATATAACATTACTATTAAAAAATTTTACTAGTAGTAATAGTTTATTAATAAATTCCGCTCTATTAAGTAATCCGGCAGTTAAAATAATTATTCCAAGGTGAGCAATTTGGTCTACAACAAAGACTAAAATATCCCATTTATGCTTATCTTTTAATTTGTTTTGAATAATCACTTTACATAAGTCAACTAAATAATGACTTACAGAAATTAACAAGAGCCAAGTAAATACTGTCCATGATAGAGGCTTTATTACAATTGTAGGCCACCAAGTTATCCCTTCGACAATTGCAAATAACAACAAACTTGTTGCCAAAAACGTAATAGAATGCGTAAACAAGGTCCTGTTTCTCTTTTTGTTATTGGTACTTTGTTTATCCTTTGCCATAGATTCAGACTGGAAAACAAAGTCGGTCAATAAATGAGACAACAATAAGATTAAGTAACAATTTACCATAGTGCACCTCATCAAATACCAAGAAATGTTCGAAAAATATAGATTTACAGGCTATATTCTTTAAATATAGATTTACAGGCTATATTCTTTAAATATAGATTCATAGGCTATATTTCAAAGAAGGCATAGTCGTTTATATCTAAAACAATAACCCTACAGGTTATCTTTTGAGTATAAACTCTTTTCCAAACTCCTTTTCAAGAATCCAGAGGTTAGCTTTTGTAACTCTAATACTTCATCCCAGCAAGCATTCCTAAGTAGTTTACTGACACTAGGTTGGGTTGTTCCCAGTTTTAGTGCTAATTCTCTTTGAGTTATACCCTCTCTAAGAAGCGATAAAACTTTCAAGAATTTATCTGTCCAAAGTTTACGAATCACAGAAAGTGATTGGAGCATCATGTCTAATTCATTTACCTCGGTTTCGTTCAGGACAGAAGACCTAAAAGCAATGGAATGTCCGGTTCTCTCTGCGGCAATTCTTATTGCTTCTCTAGCTGAGTAAAATGCCGGACCATCCATCCCTAAAGCTCTGTCCTTAACAGAAGTACTTAAAGACCCAAAACCTATCCCAAAACGTATATGTACAGGATAAACATCATCAACAATTGCAGAAATAATATCATATATCGGAGCAGAAGGTTTTAACAGTCCTTGAAATTCGTCACCTAAAGTAATAAGAAATTTGGAAACAGTGAACTCGTTCAGCTAAAGCTGAACATCGAAACTTCAGTGGGGGACTCTACCCCCACTGAAGCAGAAAAGTGGAAACTCCACCTTATAGAAGGTGGAGTCTTGGAATTGGGATAAATTCGGAAAATTTGTAATTTACTTTATCTAATATTTTTTCAAGTTTCACTTGAACCTCAAAACGATTGTCGCCCAGTTTCGTAGAACTTACAATATCACCAATTATAGCGATGTAAAGGTTGTTCAAAACAAAGGTCACCTCACTTGTCTTGTTTGCGAAAGAAGTTGCACAACATGGTATCAAATTTATAATACCAAGCAACTTTCAAATCAATAATAACATAAAACCATACTATTGCCGAATTCAATTTCTTATGGGTCTCGACTAGCCAGGCAATCTGTTTAGTAAATAATTATTGCTATGATTTCCGACTAACTAATCATTTTTCTACATTATTAGTACTTTCCCTCTATTTTCCTTTATGATTCACCAACCGCTTTATTTCAATTACAGGGAAGTAATAAATAAGCTCTTTTTCCAGGAACACTCCACTAAAGAATTCCCTATTCCTTACGCTTTCATATTTAATCCGGGGGTAAAAAAGCCAAACACCCCAGAGTACACCTCCCGATGGCGAACCGACGGTACGCCGAGGTCCCCCGATAGCACACTCAACGCAAGCCGCTTTTCCCCTAGCCCACCTTCCGACCCGGGGGTAGAAAAAAGGCATTTGGCAAGGCGTACGTGGAGCCGCAACCACAGGCGTACTGCTGAAGCCCCCATTTTATTACCGAAACCCCTGACTTGAAAGGCAAAGTCAGGCGTTCCGACAAAATGGGGGAACCCCCGACTCCGAGGATTACGGCTCCGCGCACAACGCAGCCAAATGCCTTTTTTCTCAGCATGCAAAAATCCCTCAGCTAAGCTCACGTCCCGAAGGCGTACCTATGGTAAGCCGAGGCTCACGGGAGTATGCCACTACGCCGGGCGCCTTTTTTCCCGGCAGGCAAAATCCCTACCGACCCGGGGATAGAAAAAAGGCACCCTGTCATCCGTTTCTCCCGATGGCGTACCGACGGTACGCCGAGGTCCCCCGATAGCACACTCAATGCAGGCCGCTTTTCCCCTGGCCCAACTTCCGACCCGGGGGTAGAAAAAAGGCATTTGGCAAGGCGTACGTGGAGCCGCAACCACAGGCGTACTGCTGAAGCCCCCATTTTATTACCGAAACCCCTGACTTGAAAGGCAAAGTCAGGCGTTCCGACAAAATGGGGGAACCCCCGACTCCGAGGATTACGGCTCCGCGCACAACGCAGCCAAATGCCTTTTTTCTCAGCATGCAAAAATCCCTCAGCTAAGCTCACGTCCCGAAGGCGTACCTATGGTAAGCCGAGGCTCACGGGAGTATGCCACTACGCCGGGCGCCTTTTTTCCCGGCAGGCAAAATCCCTACCGACCCGGGGATAGAAAAAAGGCACCCTGTCATCCGTTTCTCCCGATGGCGTACCGACGGTACGCCGAGGTCCCCCGATAGCACACTCAATGCAGGCCGCTTTTCCCCTGGCCCAACTTCCGACCCGGGGGTAGAAAAAAGGCATTTGGCAAGGCGTACGTGGAGCCGCAACCGGAAGCGTACTGCTGTACGCTGAGGATTTCGGCTCCGCGCACAACGCAGCCAAATGCCTTTTTTCTCCGCATGCAAAAAAAATAAAGCCTTGCTAACCGTCAGGTAGCAAGGCTTCTATTTTTCGTCATGGTGCGGATGATGGGACTTGAACCCATACGCCTTTCGACACACGCCCCTCAAACGTGCCTGTCTGCCAGTTCCAGCACATCCGCATTTGGGAATGCTCATGGCAATTGCCAAGAGCAATATTGATTATAGCAGAAACGACCCCTAAAATCAAGGGGGATTGGCTGTATTATTTAGGGGGATTATTTCCCTCTATTCTAAGCCTGAACAATATCAAAACTATCGCCGTCACGGCAATCACCAAGCTTGACACCTGGGCGGCTTTGAGAGTGTTCGCCACCAAAAGGCTGTCCCCTCGCCAAAATTCCAGGGTAAACCTGAGCAATGAATAAAGCACAAAATACATCAGAGCCACAAAACCCCGGTACGGCCTATGTCGTAACAACAACAGCAGGATGCCCAAAATCAGCAAATCTCCGGCTCCCTCCATCAGTTCGGCCGGTACCAGGGGTATAGCGCCATACATGGAAAAAGCCGGCGTACCCGGCTGGTAGATTACACCAAACCAGGATGAGGTAGGTATACCGAACGCGTCACCGTTAAGAAAACAGCCTATCCGCCCGATGGCTTGACCCAGTATCAATGACGGCGCCCCAATATCCGCAAAACGCCAAAATTGGAGACCGCGTTTTTTGATAAACCATACTGCCGCTAAAGTGCCTCCGGCTATAGCTCCCTGTATTGAAAGCCCTCCGTCCCAAAACTTAAGAGCGGATAAGGGATCCGAAGTGTAATTCTGCCATGAAAAAGCGACTTCCCAAATACGAGCTCCAAGCAGCCCTGCAATAATCGCCCACATTACGAAGTCATAAATAATTTCTTCTTCAATCCCCTCTTTACGGGCCAACCTCAGGGCTAAAGCCATCCCTGCAATTACCCCAATGGCCACCATCAGCCCCCAGGCCCTCACCTCAAAGCTTCCAAGGTGAAACAAAATAGGATGCATCTCCTGTCACCTCCAATCAAGAATCGATACTATTACAATGAATTATAACACGGCAGGCCGTTAAGTTCCATATGTGATGACTGGAAGTCCGCGGTATCTTCCCTTCCGCTACCAGCCTCTCGAATACTCCTCTATGCAATCTGGGCAGACAATCCTTCCTTCGCTGACACGGGCCTTTGATTCCATTACTCCTTCACCGCATTGGGAACACTGAACCGTTTTAAAGATAACGGCCCTTCCGGGCAGGTCAAGATTGACCTCCGAAGTCTCAAAAAGTTCTTTTATATCAGCATGGATAATCCGTTCGATAACGTCTTCCTTTGACTCACCGGATGCCCCGGACATTGCGTTAAACCTAAGGGATATTCTCACTGCTTTGCCGTCTTTTCTACGTCCGACAGTATATACCTGTTTCCCGTGATTGCGAAAAATCAGGTTACCTTTACCGGCGGTGCACCCCAGTATTGACTGAATCGCATCAATGGCACAGCTGTCATTCTCTACAACCGTGACAATTTCCTCATCTATATCCCTGGCATATCCAAGGACCGACAAAGCTGCCTCGGCCGCTTTATAGCCGATGGCCAGACCGGGACAGGCGTGCCCATGAAATTCAACTGCCTTTTCCCAAGGTGACTTTTCTATACACATATTAAAACCCCCTTCTCCTTTTTAGATTACCCCCTAGGGGTATATATAAATGTTATTCCCTTATCCCCAAATTGTCAATGGGATGTTTTCCTCAAAATTGGCAAATATATATAACAGGGGAAAAGGGGCCTCATATAGAAGTAGTTTGTTACCTAAAAAAAGTTAAGGGGAGTGTGAATAGGCTTGTTTCCTTATACCCATATCTGTTTTGCCAGGGACGTCCTGGGGGACGTCAACAACGAGATAGTCCTGGGGGCTGTTTTTCCTGACACAGTGATTGCCGGTTTCCTCCAGCATGCCGACACTCATGGGCGATGTGGCGAAATACATACATACTTAACCAGGATCGGCGTTTTCAATAGTTTCGCGGAAGCTGCTGTCACCCACGGTACGGCGCCCAAGGGGATGGACTATTTCTGTGATGAGAAATATTTGAACTTTGAAAAGGGTTACGCCTTCGAGCAGGCCCGACCACTTGTTAAAAAGGTTATCAAATGCTGCCGGCTGCCGGAGGAAATGGGCTGGTGGAAGTCTCACAATTTTATTGAAATGGCCGCTGACCTGTGGCTCTATCAACGCCGCCGGGATTGCCACGGGTACCTTGGCCGGGCCCTGGACGACCGTGACCTGATTTTGGCCCTCAGCCAGGTTTTGGCTCCATTTTACGGAACCACAGTAACCAAAATGAATATGAGTTTTCCTATTTACGGTGAGTATGTCCTAATCGAAGAAATGACCCCTGTCAGAATGGCTGAGAAATACGCCAAGCAAATGGCCAGGAAACATGATATCAATATTGACATCCCCGGGACTGCCGGTGTAATTGAGGAGGCCCTGGTGTTAGTGGATGAAACCTTCCCTGAGTTCCTCGACAACTGCCGCCTTGAAATCGGTAACCTTCTCAGGTCCTTACCGGACTCTGAAGACAATCTAAACAACAATACCGCGGGTTAAAAATATTTCCGCCGTGGACAAGCACTTTTCAGGTGTAGATACCGTAGTATGAAGAAGGATGAAGCCGGGAAAACTCGGTCGACTAAAATTCACCTGAAAAGGAGGTATATCCATGGGAGGACCCGCCGGCACCGGTGCAGGAGGTTTCGGATTTGGAGCAAACTTTGCTTTTATTCTCTTCTTGATCCTTATCCTGCTGTTCTTTGGAGATCCCTAGAAACTGATAAAAGGGGGCTATTGGTAGCCCTCTTTTAACTTTCCGTGTTTTATAAACAGCATTTCCGGTTGCCAAAATAAATCGCATTTGTGTAGGGAGCCTATGCCAAATGATAATTTCAGTTAAAGACAAAACTCTGTTAAACGAATTTATCAAATTGCCGGAGTCAATTTACAAAGGTGACCCATATTGGGTCAAACCGTTAGTTGGAACCGTGCCCGTGGAATTTCATGCCAATGCCAACCCGGCTTTGAAGTACCATGACATGAATCTGTTTCTCCTACAGGAAAATTCGGCCTTCATTGGCCGTGTAGCCGCTTTTGTTGACAAGAGGTTTAACCACCTGCACAGTGAAAATGCGGCCTTTTTTGGATTTTTTGAGTGCAGGGACAATATCGCCGCAGCCAGTGAGCTTTTTCGGGCGGTGGAAGGTTTTGCCGCAACAAGGGGAATGAAAAAAATTATCGGGCCTGTCGAATTTTCCACAAATTATCAGGCCGGCCTGCTCATTGACGGTTACAATCCGCCCACAGTCATGACCCCGTATAACAAGAATTACTACCCCAAGCTGTTGGAATCCAACGGCTTTAAAAAACAGATGGACCTCTTTGCTTACAGCTTCAATATGAGAACGCCCATCCCGGAACGTCTAAAGAGAATGGCCGAAATCCAGAAAAAAAGGCACCCTGAAATTTCGGTGCAGCCCCTTGACACCCCGAGCCGGATAAACAGAGCCGCCGTCCTCTCAAAGCTGTATGATGAGGCCTTTGCGGACAATTGGGGGTTCGTTCCGATGGGGCCGGGGGAATTTTCCTATCTGCTGAAAACCATCTCATCCCTAAAACAATCCGACCTCAACTATATTGCCTTTTCCGGCAGTACACCGGTTGGTCTCTTGTTGACCGTTCCCGACCTTTATTCTCCCGCCTCCGCACCTGTTGCCGGCGGTCTACCCGCTTATGATAAACTGCGGGTTACCTCCCTGGGAGTTATCCCCGCCTTCCGCAGCAGAGGAATTGAATCCCTTTTAGGATTCCGGACGTTAAGTGATGCCTGTAAAAAGGGTTATAAAGAGCTTGAGTTTTCCGTGATTCTCGAAAACAACACACCTATGAATAACTATGTCCGGCGGGAGTTCGGGCTGCCTGTAAGCAAAACCTTCAGGGTCTACACGAAACCTGTCCCTATGAAAAAATCAGGTCCAGACGAAAAACCTGCGGAAAATAAAAAGGCCGGTTTCAGGTTGTAGACAACTTGACCGGCCTTTTGCCGTTTTACTTACCGTAAATTTTTTTCGATGGCCTCCCGTACAATGGAATTGATATCTCCCTGCCCTTCTTTGGACAACCTGTCAAAATATATTGGCTGGGAAACGGTAACCGTTACTTTGGCCGGTTTTATCCGGTATTCGTTGGCTTCCATAGCTTTATATGTACCGCTAACAGTGATGGGCACTATTGGTACACCCACTTTCTCCACCAAGCGCAGGCTTCCTTTTTTGAACTCACCCATTTGGGGCCCTTTGGCACGGGTACCTTCCGGAAAGATAACCATTGACTGCCCGCCTTTTAATACTTCCACACTGTTCTGGATTGCCTTAATGGATTGCCTAAGGTTGGCCCGGTCAATAAAAACACAACCCAGTTTCGGCATCCAGGATTTGATGACGGGAATTTTGGCCAGTTCTATTTTGGCGAGAAAACCTATCGGCTTGTTTAAACAAGAAAAAAGAACCGGGATATCAAAATTGCCCTGGTGGTTGCTGACAAACAAAACCGCTCCCTCGCGGGGTATATTATCGATGCCTTTTACTGTTGCCCTTACGCCTGCCGCTGTTAATAGGAATTTGGCCCAATTACTGCTGACATAATAGCCATAAGATTTTTGAGCATCTTTGAGGCCAAGCCATCCCAGAATATGCCAGACAGGAAGAAGTGCCCCGGTAATGACCAGAGAAAAAGCAAAGCATATGAAAAAGAAGGATGTTCTTATCATAGTTTCACCTTCCCAATTTACCCATTATGCTAATTTTACCAGAGAGCGATTGCAGCGTCAACGAACCAAGTGGGCCGTATAAGAGAGGCTGCTCGAGTAGATTGTTTAAAAACACCATAGCCGGAAAAAATAGAACAGAGGAGATGATTCTCGAAGAAGAGCATGCCGAAAAAGTCTTATGGGTCTTCAAAAGACTGCCCCTTTTGGGACAGCCCCCCCATTTCTATGCTTTAATTAAACCCATTTCTTCCAGTTCCTCGACAATCTCAAAATAGCTCACACCCGTTCCCGGACGAATAATTTTCCCGTTTACAGTCAACAGCGGCAGTCGCATCCCTGACCTCTTAAGGTAATCCTCCACTTCCCCAAACTCGTCCATACAATCGTCAATTACGTCAATATACCTAATGCTTACCTGTTCGCCGTAATTCTTTTTAAGAATGTCTCCCATCACCCGCACAGTCTCAGCCTGAGACTGAACCGGGCCTCAACCGGTCCGGTTGCAGTTATCGGTAATCCGTGAACCGAAAACCAAGATATTGATGGGTTCTGCCATAACCAACACCTCTTTCTACTGTTACTCATAAGCTATCGGGTCCGGATAACCCGCTTCTTTGAACCCGCGCAGCCGCAACAGACAACTGTCACATGTCCCACATGCCTTTTCTCCCCCGCGGTAGCAGCTTGTAGTCAAATGCAGCGGGGCCCCGTTTTCTAGGCCCAGCTTAATTATTCCCGCTTTTGTCAGGTTAATCAAAGGGGTTTCCACTTTCATCTGTTTCTTATCCTGGGTTGCGGCCTTGGTTGAGTAATCTGCCAATAGCTGGAACCTTTCAATAAACTCAGGCCGGCAGTCGGGATATCCGGAATAATCCACCGCATTTACACCGATGAAGATCTTGTGGGCATCCAATACTTCCGCGTAACCCAAGGCATAACTTAGAAATATCAGGTTGCGGGCCGGCACATAGGTTACCGGGATATCACCTCTGTTCTCATCACCCTCCGGAACCTCAATATCCGCTGTTAGAGCGCTGCCGCCGATGTCGTTCATATTAGTACTGATAACCAGGTGTTTTTTGACCCCGTAGAAATCTGCCACCTTTTTAGCACATTCGATTTCCCTGTCGTGTCTCTGGCCATAAATAAAGCTAATCGGGTACAGTTCATACTCTGCCTTACCGGCGACACCCATACATACCGTTGAGTCTAAACCTCCCGACAACAAAATAACTGCCTTCATGCAAACCAGCCTCCTCAGTATTTCCGCCTAATCCAGGTAATAGGCGGCACAGGCGGCATCGGACTCCCAGACGGTGACCCTCGTTATCCCGATACTGTCTCCCGTCAGGCTCTTAAGCCTTCCGCTCATCTCGTCAAATACGAATTTTGTAATATTTTCAGCCGTGGGGTTCAGGCTGTCAAATGGAGGCACATCATTTATCATCTTGTGGTCAAACATGTCCACCACTTCTTTAAGCATCCTCTTAACCTCCATGAAATCAATAAGAATCCCCAGTTGGTTTAAGTTTACACCCTGGAGAGTTATTTCCACTTTCCATCGATGCCCGTGAATATTAGCACACTTCCCCGGGTACCCGCGAAGGAAATGGGCGGCGTCAAAATGGCCAAAGGCAGAAATCTCGTACATTTGCAATACCACCTCTTCCGTAGTCGTAGATGATTCCCCAACCTATAATTATTTGACACGGGAAGCCGGTTTTCCTTCAACCTGCTTTAACGCCGGCTTTGCAGTATTTCACTCCTCAGGGCCCAGTCTGCCGTAAAAAGCCTTTTGTAAGAGAACCCGACCAACAGGAGGCAGCCAATGGCCACTGCGGCAGCAATCATCAGCATTACAACAATCTGGTACCGTACAGCTTCATGGGGGTCCGCCCCGCCCAGAATCTGCCCGGTCATCATACCCGGCAAACTGACAAGCCCAACTACCATTAATGAATTTATCGTAGGAGTCATTCCAGCCCGCATAGCATCTACAACACATCCCCGGATTGCTTCCCAGGGTGTTGCCCCAAAAGCCAGCAGAGCCTCAATTTCACCTGCCCGGGCATATGACTCCCCATAAAGCCTATCCAGGGACAGGGCAATCCCGTTCATGGAGTTACCGAGAATCATGCCAAAGATAGGGATAATTATCCTGGCCGTGTACCATGGCGCCGGATTGATTATAACCCGCACCACCACCAGTCCCACCAGTACCGTACTGGCCAACAGGGACCAAAAAGCCAGCGTCACGGGATATTTTGGCACCCCGGGCGTCCTTTTCACCGCAGCCCGGGCTGCCACATAGCACATCAGCACCACAATGCCAAAGATCATCCACAGGTTATTGACTGTAAAAACATATTTCAACACATACCCGATAAAGGTCAGTTGGATAAAAGTCCTGGCTGTCCCCCATATCAGTGCTTTCAGCAGTCCAAGCCTCAGGGCCGCGGAAATCCCGCCCGCCACTACAACCAAAATCACACTGAGGGCCAGGTTAAAATCGGAAATGGGCACTACCCCGCTATTCAACTCCATCACCTTCTTTGCCTGCCGGATTATCTTTTTTGGTCTCTGGTTCCAGTACTTCTGTGGCTTCCAGGTCAAGTACGGAAAGACACGGCAGCTTAGCCAATTCACCTATATGGGACACTAAAACCACTCCTCTTCCCCCCACTTCCCGCGGCCATTCTGCAATTAACCGGAGCACGGCGGACGCGGCTCTGGGATCCAAAGCGGCTATTGGTTCATCCAACAACAACACGTCAGGCTCAACCAAAATAGTCCTTACGAGGGCCAGTCTCGATGACTCGCCGCCAGACAATGTGCGGGCATCCTGGTTGATCAGTTCTGGGGGCAGCAACAAACGCTTCATTAATTCCAGGGCCTTTTCCGGGTTAAACTTTAGGTCGCTGGTCACAGCTGCAAGTTCAAAGGGGCGCTTTAGGTTTGCCAAAACCGTGCCGTCAAATATGACCGGTTTTTGAGCCAGGTAATGCACCGTACGCCGCCACCGGGACGGGGTAAAATCGTGCCACCCCTTCCCCCGGAGAAAAACCTGTCCCTCATCCGGTCCCCTTAGCCGGGCTAAAATGCGCAACAAGGTGGTTTTCCCAGAACCTGATGGCCCGCAGACGTTAAGAATGCCACCTTCCTGCAGCACACCTGTTGCCAGAACCCGTCTGCCGCCAGTGCCTATAGAAAAAGTTATGTTATTGACCTCAAGCAGTTTGTCCATAATCTCAAGTCTCTCTTTATACATGATTATACTTAGTTTTTCATCATCATATACTTAATGCACCGTTGCTGCCGCCAACCAATTTCTTAAAAAGAAACAATCACCGGCTGGCGCCAGGACCAATCCGGTGACAATGAAAACAATATTCAGTTAGTTGAAACCTTTGCGGACATCCTCAGTATTAAACTGAGTAGACTTCCCTTTTTGCTTGTATTCGTAGAAAACCTTGGGGTAATTGCGCAAATCACCGGAAAACAACCCCATTACCACATACACTACCAGTATGCCGACTGCTAGTCCGAGCGCTATAAAAACATTTTTGAGATTGGTCACAGGAAATCCCCCTCTCTGGGTTACTGTCAACCAAAGCTGTGTAACTTACCTAATTATTTGACATTATTACCGAAACTCCTTCTAAAATTACCGTGAATTACTTAAACACCTTTCGTCAAATCCCGGTAACGAACTTGGTACTATTAATCCGGCTTTTTGTTACCGTGTTTCCCGGCTCTGTGTTTTTGTCCCTTAAACTTAAAAACCATCTGCACCGGAGCGGGACAGAATCTCTTACACTCCACTATCATAGCCGTGTCTTCCTGCTTACAGTCCCGAAGGCAAATCCGGCAAAGTTTATTCATGGCTTACCTTCTAAGCCTGTCCGACTCATTAAGCAGCTGAAGTTCAATTTTGACTTTATCGCCTTGCTTGGCGTTGTTGGGAAGAAGGCTCTTGGGGATTTTAAAGCTATCCTTGCCCCATTCCATAATAGCCCATTGGCCTTCGATTTTTTCAATCACGAAAAACATTTTGTCTCCCCCCAACCCAAATCCAATAACTTGCCAACTCAGGTGCTTTGAATCTATTCTAGCAAAACGCGCCGGGTTTGTCATTAAAAAACTTGCACTTTTAATATATTATTCAAGGTCTGTACCGGCGCATACTTTGCCTGATTTCCTTAAATACTAGAACCATCGTGGATGAAAATATCAGGGGCCTGTCCCTATGGAAAACGGAGGCAGTAATATGAAAACAAATAAGGTGGGTTTCCAGCTCGTCCTGTCTGCAATTGTCCTGGCCTTAACCCTGACATTATTACCGGCCGGGTGTACTCCGGCGAAAAAGCCCATCCCTCCTCCGGGTCCGCGTCCAAGGGTATTACCAGAACCATTATATCAAACCAGAAACCCGGCCATTACAGTTGAGGAAACAAACGGCCTTAATGACAAGCTAACAGGTGCTATATCTAGGGCCAAAGGGGTTAAAAGGTCTACCGTAATCGTTATCGGTACATCGGCATATGCAGGTATGGATCTCAGTAGAGGCCTCGATAAAGCCCAGTTGGAAGCCCTTAGGTCAGAGGCGGCCTCAATAATAAAAACCGTGGAACCGCGAATCCGGACCGTGTGGACTGCTACCAACCCCAACACAGTACGCCGGATTGACCGGGTCCGTGCTGCCATAAGGGCCGGTAAATCCGCTTCGTCCTACGCATCCGATTTGCGAGATATAATAAATGCCAGCGACCTGGTCAGATAATAGTCTCTCCCCTCAAGGCCGGTTCTTGCTGACCGGTCTCTTTTTGTTTTTGGAAAAACTGGTCCAGGTTTTGAGACTTGATTTTCCATGGTATTTGCCCTTGGTTCCTGACCAAAGTAAAAGTTACATTCCCGTTTCGGACCAGGGTCCCATCACTAAGCCCGTAAGAAACCAGCAGGTTGTAACTGTGCGTATCCTTAACTCCTTTTGGCTTCGAAATCCTGGCGACGGCCAGCCATCTTATATTGTCAAGCCGCCGGGCAATTTCCTTTTCGCTTACCTGGGAAGTCGGTTGAAACAGCCTGGCAGCCAGGGCGCAGTCATTCTGTTCCATTGCCACCAACATAAATCTTATAATATCTTCCGGGCCGGCATTGGCCAGCATTTCTTCCACAGTTCCGGCCGCCTTCCAAACCATAATCTGGTGAGCATCGTTTTTATCTTCAGTATGAGTTTTGCTGTCTCTGAAATGAATACAAAAATGCCCGTTAAAATCATTCCCCGCAATAGTACCCGCACCGTGGGGCATCCCATTCATAGAAGCGGCGATACGACGTCCTTTAATCTCCAGAACAACTGCTCTCCTTTTCCAACTCCACCTGCCCCCGTAAATTTTTTTCATAATTGCGCTGTCCCCTGCAGTCAAAGGCTGCACATCGGCATGGTTCCGGCCCGCCCGACGCTGTACCATAAAAGACAGGCCGGTATCAAAATCAACTACTCGGGCCTTGTCATATTTTCGAAACACTTCGTCTACCTCTTCCCACATCATAAACTCACCATAAGGATTTTTCCCCTCAAGCTGTTTAACCGCGTAATCCAGGCACTTTCCGTCATCACTTAGAGTAAGCCATTTTCCGGTTTGCGGTTCAAACAGGTTGGCGGGTTTGTCAAAGTAATAGGTTTGCACCTTTTTTCCCCGGGTCAGGACCAGCTTATACCTGCCCTTTATGTGTTCCCCGCCGGCAGCAACCCTGGCGTTAGAAATCCGGTCATCGATGCAGTTCAGACTTTCCCTGTCAACCAAGGGCACCTTGCCGGGGAAAGTTTCTGATATTAACTCTGCTGTATCTATATGTTCCTTGAAATTATGCACACTTCGCCAGCAGAAGAATATAAATAAACAACAAACTGTTAACACCAGCAAGGCTTTTCCCTTTAACCTACCTACCCTAAAGGCCGTTACTCTCATCAGACTTCCCCCGTTAGTACAATCTACCTAAAAAAACTTATTGGGGAGATGTCCAATTTATGCCTAAATTCTGTAACGCCCGATGAAACGGTCCGGAGCGTTTGGGACAAAACTCCATAAAAAAAAGGATGCAGGTGTGTCACCATATCCAAACATGCTTCATAAGATATTGTAGTATTAAAAGGCAATCGAAGGGAGCTGGTGTCATAAGGGAGACGACGCTTCCAAGAATCATATAAAAATGCCCGATAATAAATTTTAGCAGGAGGGGATTGTTAATGGCCGAAGTTGACGGCACACTTGAGCAGGAGAATACTGCTCCTGCGACGGCTTCTTTCCGGGAAATTATCACTAAAGCTATCTGTGGGACAGGAAAACGTCATTTCAAGTATACCGAAGTCCTGGCTCTTCCGGTAGGGCGTACACCGTCCAGTATCCTGGGTTCATCGGTAACCAGGCTCAAACTTACCGAACCTCTGGTAACCGAGATTGCCGGTGACGGGAAGAAAAATGTTCGTGTGAGCGGAACCTTTGATATCAATGTATGGTACGCTCATAACAGTGACCAGACAACAGACGTTGCCAAAGAAACAGTCAAATTCACCGAGGTTATCCCTATCGCTGATATCAGTGAAAATATCCTCGGCCAGATTGACGCCAGAGCAGTATTAGTCAAAGCTCCACAATGCCACAAAACCGTTATTAACAACAGCAACCAAATCCAGGTAGACGTGGAGTTGGGCATCTACGCCGAAATAGTCGGAGAAACCAAAGTATCTGTGCAGGTCTATCAGGACATGGAGTAACAAATTATTTTGGAAGGGAGGATTGGTATATGGCCACCGACCGCCCCGTGATTCGGGAAATCATTACCAAGGCGGTTTGCGGTAGAGGTACTTACAGGTATCTGCGGTCTATTGACCTGGAAATACCGGTAACTAACAAAACCATCCAGGTTCTGGGCAACTTTGTATCGAACGCGTCCCTGGAGGAAGCGAACGTAGTTGACAGGGCCAGCCAGGGCAAAGCTGTCCAGGTTAAGGGACATTACGATGTCCACGTCTGGTATGCATATGACCAGGATACCCGGGCCGCAAAAACCACCGTGACGTTTATTGAATACATCCCAATGCAAATGTATGGAGGGGAAAGCATAACCAACCAACAGGCTTTTGCCAAAATCACTCAAAAACCCCGCTGCAGCAAAGCTTATGTAAAAACTCTTGGAGACAAACCGGTTATTAGGGTTGAAATTGAACAAAACCTGTCCGGAGAAGTGGTTGGCTTCACTAAGCTAAAAGTGGGGATTTCCCCGAACGCTCCTACCGGAGCAGGGACCGTCAAAGGCGAGGAACTTGTCCCCCCGCAAAACCTGCCTGAGAAACCTGAAATTCCCACGCAGAGTTACTATCTTGACCTGAAGTGCGAGGAAGACCTGCCGGAAGAGGATGACGAAGATTTCGAATACTCTCAGGACACGTATGACCGCTAAAACTAAAAAAGAGCGTCAGAATATCGCGTTAACCGACGCTTTTTTTTTGCAATTATCACCTTGAGCACACTCTACATACAATGTTAATGACTCTTGATGAAAAGAGGCGGAAAACTTGCTCAAGTGGTGCACCGTAAACTTCGAATACTCTTTAGGCCTCCCCCCGGACAGTATAGCGGTCTCGGCTGACGTCCGGAAAAAAATGAATCTTTCCCCCGGCCGCCAAATTACCCTTTGGGTTGGAAACCGGCGGGTTTCCGTTCGTTTTCTGGGGCATAACAATCCCACCCCAGACAGGGTACTGTATGTCGCAGCCAATTTGCAGCCAATAATCCTATTACCTGCACCGGCAACATTAAACCTGGCCGCCGGCAGCAACCCGGAGACATTGCGCTTGGGTCCCCTTATCGGGATTTTTGCCAACCGGTTTTCGAAAACAGTGAAACCCTTCGGTGAACAAACCTCCTTTTTCCGCAAGCTGAGGTCTGCCGCCGACGGGTTAAACGCCTTTTGCTTTGCCTTCTGCCCAAGTGATATTGACTGGGAAAACAAAGTTATCAGGGGTTCGATACCTCCTTTGCCCCATGACGAACGATCGGGCTGGCAGACACTGCCCCTTCCCTTTCCCGACGTTATTTACGACAGGGGACTGTTTCCCAAAGGGGACAAGCGAAGAATAGCAACTGAAACCAGAATGGTTTTGCGTAAATATCCCGGTGTAAAACTGTTTAACCCGGCTTTCTTTGGCAAATGGAAAACTCATAAGCTATTGTCAAAACACGAGGTTCTTCACGGACACCTACCTAAAACCAGATTGTACACCAACCCGGCAGATATTTTTGAACTCCTCGGCAAACACGGGATTGTTTATCTTAAACCCAGCGGAGGCAGTTCAGGAAGGGGTATCATCCGTATAGCGGTTTCTCCGGCGGGTTATACAGTCAACTTCAGGGAGTCGGGACAGGTAAAGGCCCTTCAGGCTGCCAAAGGTGCCGAACTGGCACCCTATCTAAAAGAAATACTGAAAGGACGCAGATACATTGTGCAGCAGGGGTTGAAACTGGCCAGGATAAACGGCTGCCCCTTTGATATCCGTGTCCTGATGCAAAGAAACCGCAGCGGGTCCTGGCTGCGCACAGGAATGGCCGTAAGAGTAGCCAGTCCGGGCAATTTTATCAGCAACCTGCATGCCGGCGGGCATGCGGAAAAAATTTCCTCAGTCTTGCCCAGAGTGTTCCCTGATTTAAACCTGGCCGGTAAAGCGATTAATGAAATCAGGCGGGTATGTGCCCTGATTGCCTCCTGGGTAACCGCCGAAGGGCACCCATTATTCGGTGAAATTGCGGTGGATCTCGGCATAGACGAATCATGTAAGGTATGGATAATTGAACTTAATGCCGTGCCGGGCCGGAGTGTCTTCAGGCGTATCAAATCAAAGGAAATTCTGGCTCAGGCCATCTCACGGCCCATAGAATTCGCATACTTCATTTCAGGATTTGCCCCTCAGTCAACTAAGTAATAAGAGGAGGAAAACGACCGATGCCCTTCATCAGAATCAAGCCCATAGAATGCCCCTCGCCAGAAATTTTCCTAACAGTTGACGAAACGACAAAGTTTGGTTTGAAACCCGGCGACAAGGTCGAAATCAAAGCCGGGTCAGCAGTTACTCACGCAACCTTGGCGGTCGGCCAATACGAAAACGAGATATCCCTGAGAATACTTAAAGCACTGGGCCTCCCTCAAGTAAAAGGGCTTCGGTTAAGGCTGGAAGCCCCGGGTAAACTGCAAATTGGCCCGTTAATCGGAATTATGGTAAGCCGGAGTAAAAAGTATAAACTTCCTCCCTATTCATCTCAGGACATACTTCTACGAAGCTTTAGCCGTTACAGTATCAACGTTCAATGCCTTACCTATGTTTTCTCACCAAGGGATGTGAATACCGTAAAACAAAGCATATCCGGGTATTTCCTAGAAACCGCGCCGGATGGGACGACACATTGGAAAAGGCACACCTTTCCCGTCCCTGATGTGGTATATGACAGAATCCTGTTCCGGACTTTTGAAAGGAAAGCACAGACAAAAGAGATATCATCCTTTTTCTTAAAGAATAACAATGTAGAATACTTTAACCCCAAGTTTCTTAATAAGTGGGAAACTTACTTAATCCTTATCACCAACCCCGAACTCCGCGAGTACTTACCTGAAACGAGAAAATACGAAAATCCGGGCAAACTGATTGATTTTATAGAAAACTACAAAAGAGTTTATTTGAAGCCGGCAAATGGCAGTTTAGGTAAGGGTATAGTGCGGATTTCCCTAGCATCTAAAGGATACATCTACCAATACCGGGACGGCAAACAACCTGTCGAAGGGATTTGGAAAACCTTTGAGGAACTGGCGGCAGGGCTAAAAAAACTTATAACTGCCAGGGTTTATATAATGCAACAGGGTTTGGACCTTCAAAAATTTGACGGCAAAGTCTTTGATATTCGAGTCTTGATGCAAAAGGACGGGCATGGTATGTGGACCAACTCGGCTACAGTAGCCAGGATTGCCCCGGTCGGCGGTATATTCCCCAATGTGGCGGCCGGAGGGCATCCAAAAGGCATCGAGAACCTTTGGCAGGAACTGCACCATACCGACTGGTCTTCCAGCCAAACCTGTTACCTGACAAGGCAAATCAGTCTTAAGGCAGCCCAAACTTTGGAAAATTCCCTGGGCACTTTCGGTGAAATAGGCCTTGACATTGGCGTAGATGTAAATGGCATCCCCCGGATAATTGAAATCAACTCCAAGCCGTCCCGTAAAGTTTTCCCCCCGGACCAACCGCATCTTAAAAAGGTTTCTATACAACTGCCAATTGATTTTGCCGCCTGCCTGGCCGGATTTGCATCAGACCAAGGACTGAGTCCGAGTTGAATACCCCGTCATATTTACCAATTAAAGTCCTCACCAGATTGAAGTACGGGGGACCCCTTGGTGACCTGGACAACTGTCTTTACCTTCCCGCCGGTCACTTAAAAAGTATCGGCCTACAGCCCGGACTTAGCGTAACCTTTAAACTTGGAAGCCTTTGCCGCCAGGTAACGGTAGAACGAGTTCACAGCGGTAGTGAGGGCGAAGCGATCTTTTTCCTTTCCCCGGACATATCACTGAAGTGCGAACTACCCGCCGGAACAGTAATTACCGTAAAATATGACAGAACCGTGAATACTTTGTGCGCAGGCCCGTTAATCGGGTTATTTACTGTAAGAAATACGCCGGAGGATTCAACTTTTGGAAGCCACGAACCCTCCCTAATGGCACTGGCCAACTCCGCATCGAAACTGTTTGGCTTTGTATTTGTTTTTTGCCCGGAAGATTTGGATTGGGACAGGTCCATGGTAACAGGGTATGTCCCGGCCCCGGACCAGGAACCCTCTGCCAACCGGGAGTATAACCCCGTGTCATGGAAACCACTTTCTCTTCCTCTTCCTGATGTTATCTATAACCGTATTCCGTCCAGGTCCGTCGAAGCGCGGCCGGAAGTTGAGGAAGCAAAATCAAGGTTATTGGCTTTGTTTGACGCTTATTATTTTAACCCCATGTTCCTTGACAAATGGGAGACACATAACGTCCTTCGGAACATCGCTGAAGTTGCTGAATTTCTGCCCCCGACCAAACTTGTAGAGACCCCTGAAGACATTAGGGACTTCCTGGAACAGTATGGCTCGGTATTTCTAAAGCCTTCCTCAGGAAGTCTAGGACGCCGTATCATTAAAGTTCAAATCGGTGAAGGCGGCCATTACAGGTTTATGTATCGGTCCAAAGACAAGCAAACCGTTGAAGGCCTAGCTGCCAGCTTTGCCACTCTCTATACTATACTAAAGCCTGTTATGGGAAAAAGGACTTATGTGGTCCAACAAGACCTGCACTTGGCCAGGTTTGAGGACTGCCCCTTTGATATACGGGTCCTGGTACAAAAAGACATGCGGGGAAACTGGCGCCGGACGAAAATCTATGTCCGTAAGGCCGCTCCAGACAGTTTTCTGTCTAATCTCAGTGACGGGGCCAGGCCTAGAGCAATATCAACGGTTTTAAAAGAAGTCTTCAAATCCGATTTCTTGGCAAGGGACGGCCTGGGGGAAGATATTCGGAATGCCGTAAGACTTATCCCCCCGGCCTTGGAAAAAGGAACCGCCCTGACATGGGGGGAACTCGGATTAGACCTGGGGATAGACTACAACCGGAAAATCTGGCTGATAGAGATCAACTCGAAACCCTTCCGGGCCTTGGTATCTGATAGCGGGTCCTTTAAAATAATTGAGCGTTCTCTTTTGCGCCCTCTCGAATTCGCCAAGTTTCTGGCGGGATTTTACAGGCACTCGCCCGTCAGGGTTAACCCCGAAAAGTCTCCGCAAGAACCGGAAAACTTTTAGTTAAACCAGGAACATCAGCGCGGGAAGGAGGCAACGTCCGATGAACATAGGGCCTATTCTGGGTATTTTGAGCATTCCCCGGTCAAACGGCATTCCCTTCGGAGGCGGCCAAAGCGAGTCATTTACGGATATTCTCATAACCGCCGAAAAAATGAATTGTATTGCCTTCGTATTCAGCCCCCTTGATATTGACTGGTCAAAAAATGCGGTATGGGGCTACCGTTACAATTGGAAAATTCAGCCCGGCGAATGGGAACGAGACCTGTTCCCTTTGCCGAGCATTATATATAACCGGATACCTAACAGAACGATGGAAAACCGGGAAGTTATTAAGCATATACTTGTATTGCTAAAACAAAAATACGGTTCGCGTTTCTTTAACCCGTGTTTTTTGGATAAATGGAAGACCCACGCAATATTATGTAGTAACAGGCAGACATTAGCATTTCTGCCGGAAACCGTCAGGCTATATAATCCAAAGGTGATTCCGGAGATGCTGGGACGGCATGGTTCGGTCTATCTCAAACCATCTGCCAACAGCCTGGGGAACGAGATTTGTAAGGTAACCAAGCTAGGCCGCGGCAAATTCTTCTTTATTCATCAGAGCCTGAACCAACAAAGGCGGGAAGGTCTGGTTTCAAATTGCCACGAGCTTTTAGCGGAGCTCCCACCGATAAACGAATCTTCGGAATACCTGGTCCAACAGGCTATATCCCTTGCGGAATGTGAGGGTCAGCCTTTTGACTTGCGCTTACTAATACAAAAAAACCGTTTAGGTGAATGGCAGAGAACGGGTATGGCGGCCCGGATAGCCGGTATAGGCGGTATCACAACCCATGTTTTTTACGGGGGTATCCGTTATCCGGCTGAAAAGGCCATTAGGGAAGCTGCATTGAACCACGGGTTTTCCCCTGAAAAAATAAAAAAACAGCTAAAAAAAATAGAATTAATATTTCCTGAAGTAATAGAACAAGCCAGTGGCGAATCCTTTGGCGAGTTGGAAATGGACCTGGGTATTGACCGCCGGGGCAAAGTTTGGTTTTTCGAAGCTAACTCAAAACCTTTTCGTTTCGACGAAAAACTTATCAGGGCAAAATCGCTGGTTAAACTTATCCGTTATGTTCACTACCTGGACGAATCGGGTAACCTGGGCCATTAACCAGAAAAACCGGAGGTGGCGGTATGAACTTAGTATTTCTGTATGACAGCCGTCTTGTCCAAGCAGCGCTGCTTGAAGCCTTTAGGGACTCAACCCTTACCCCTCAACCTGTCACCGAAGGTAACATTCTACTGCGTTGGGGTAATTTGAACGGCGCCGATGAAGATGCCGGAATAGTCCTTAACAGGAAACAACCCCTGAAAAACTGCCTTGACAAGGAAAAAATCTTTGAAATATTAAAGCTTAACAAAGTCAGACGGCCGCGCCTCATAAATCCCCTCCCAGAGTCCCTTTACCCGTTGATCGGCAAACATTATGATCCCGTTACCGGTTTGCAGGAAGTGGAATTAGTAACAGACTTTGCCGAAGCCACAAAATCCAAATCCGATTTTTTTGTTGAATGTGTTAATACCGTAAAAAAATATAACGTGTACCTTTTCGATCTGAACATCTTCTTTATGACAAAAAAGGTCGCTGTAAAAACAAGTTCCGGACCGGCACCCATAAAGCCCGCATGGAACTATGCGGAAATTCCCAGGGACTTGGACCATGACGCCCAAAAGGTCGGCCTACTGGCCATGCGCGCCGCCTATGTTCTGGGTCTGGACTTTTGTGTTGTACATGCCGGCATTGATGTTCACGACCACTCATTTATCCTTGATGTTTCCCCCGTCCCCGACATGCCCCGGCAAGCTATCAACCTGTTTCGCGAACAGGTTGCAGAATTTCAAAACAGGTGGGCACTTTCTAACGGCCCTATAGGTCCGGACAGGGCACCCAGTGGGTTAACTCAAATTACCCTGTTCAAAGATAACGATAAAACAAGTGAGGCTGTTCCGGTCCCAAGAGAATCCATTATCCTCCTGGGGGCTGACCCGGAATTTATGCTCAGAGATTCAGTGACAGGCCAGATAACCTACCCCTCCGACTTTTTAAACAAAGAAGGCAGCTTAGGCTATGACGAACGAAGTGAACACCGGGAAGGCATGTTTTTCCCCCTTGCAGAAATCCGGCCCGCCCCGGATTACTGCCCTCTGAGGCTCACCGAAAAAATCCGGGACATACTTAAACGAGCTGTTGCACTATTCCCACCGCAGGTCGAATGGCTTGCCGGCAGCCTGCATTTCGAACAGTACCAAATAGGGGGGCATATACATTTTAGCAACCTTACCATCAACTGCCGGCTTTTGAGGGCCCTTGACAATTATCTAGCCATTCCCATTATGCTTATCGAGGATCCAGCTACTGCCGCCCGCCGCCGCAAACAATACGGATGGCTCGGCAGTGTGCGCTGTAAACCCCACGGGGGATTCGAATACCGAACCCCGGGCAGCTGGCTCGTCTCACCGGAACTAACCAGGAGCTGCCTCTGCCTGGCAAAGATAGTAGCCACGGAATACCCCGATTTATCACGGGACTATTTCATTGACCCCGGTTTACAGAAGGCCTTTTACCAGAGCAAAAAGTATTATTTCTACGACATCTTTGGCGACCTCTGGCAGGATATTACAAAAACCAACCTTTATGGCAAATATGCCCATTACCTCGTGCCAATGACAAAACTGATTAATTCACATTTACACTGGGATGAAGCAGTTGACCTGCGCAAATCCTGGGGTTTGCTGGGTTCCCATTAAGGGCTTTGATCCCAATTCCAAGACTCCACCTTCTAGAAGGTGGAGTTTCCACTTTTCTGCTTCAGTGGGGGTAGAGTCCCCCACTGAAGTTTCGATGTTCAGCTTTAGCTGAACGAGTTCACTACATAAAACGCGTAATTTGGCACGGATTGCTTAAAGACTTCATATAATATAATGGCAACTCGGAATCAGATCGAAAGGAGGACCAATAATGGGTACACGTAAAATAGCACCAAATATCAACTGTAACTACAACTATCATTATATTATGCCTATGAGTATGCCCCCGTATGGCCCCGCAGGGATGCCTGGTATGATGGGGGGCTGCCCCTGCCCAGGCCCGGGGATGGAAATGCCGGGGATGATGCCTGGAATGCCGATGGGTGGAATGACACCGGGAATGACACCGGGAATGCCAGACCCGATGCCCTATGATGGAACAGACCCCCCCGTTGACCCGTTTTTCTTCGGCTTCGGATTCCCGTTTTTCGGAAGACATTTCTTCTCACCATTTTTCTTCCCGTTTTTCCCGTTTTTCCCGTTTTTCTTCCCGCGGTTTTAATGGCCTAATACTAGAAAAGCGCGCGTAGTTCAGTTCCCTATGGGCGCGTTTTTCCTGAAGGACAAAAAGGGCACTCCCACCGGAGTGCTTTTTTCTGGCCTTGCTTTCCGAAATTAATTGGCCTTAAGGCTAGTTACCAATTGTTCCATATATGCCCCCCGGGAACCCTTGATCAGCACTACTGAATCCTTGGGCAGATTTGCTTTTAGAAAGGCTACCGCCTGTTTTTTCCAGGCAAAGGACCAGATTTTCATACTCTTTGATGTTTTGGCTGCCCCGTTGGCAATTTCCTTGGCCAGCCCACCCACTGTGACAAGCCAGTTAATTTTTACCTCAGCAGCCTTTTTCCCTACCCTACGGTGGTTCTTCGGTGCATCAGGTCCCTGCTCCAGCATGTTGCCGAGTACCGCAATGCTGGTCTTGCCCTTCGCCATGGTTGACAACACCTCAAGTCCTGCTTCCATTGAATCGGGGTTAGCATTATATGTATCATTAATCAAAGTACAGTTGTTAATGCCTTTACTAATCTGCAGCCTCATATGCGGTTTCCGGTATTTCGCCAGCCCCTGCTGAATTGACTTGACATTAAACTTACAATTACGTGCCACCGCAATAGCTGCAAGGGCATTGTAAACATTGTGCTTCCCAAAAGTGGGAATGAAAAACTGGCATTCCTGATTATCCAGGTTTACGGTAAAGGAAGTCCCTTTCTCACTATAGACAATGTCTCCGGCCATGAAGTCGGCCTTGTTTTCTAAACCGTAATATACTATTTTTCCCTTAAAACCGGATTTATCAATTTTGGCGGTGCCGGGGTCGTCGGCATTTAAAACCAGGTACCCGTCATCAGGGACCCCCTCCAATATGCCGGCTTTCTCCAGAATCACGTTTTCAAAACTGCCCAAAGGCCCAACATGTCCCGGGCCGACGTGGGTAATCACCCCGACTTTGGGCCGGACAATCCTCGCCTGTTTGCCGATATGTCCCGGCCGGTTCATCCCTATTTCAAAAACAGCTGCCTGATAACCCCATTTCAGACGGAGAATGTGGGACGGCAAAAAGTCAGGAAGATTCATGTTTCCGACGGTTTTTAGCACCTTCCATTTCCTCCGGAAGATAGAGGTAATCATCTCTTTGGTGGTTGTTTTGCCAGATGTCCCGGTAACCCCGATCACAGGTATGTCATATAAATCACGGTAAAAACTGACAGCGCGCCAAAATGCATCCTTTACCTTGGGGACAGAAATCACGACCATACCCTCATCTTCGAAGGGCATTACTCTTTTATGTTTGGAAACCACTACCCCCACAGCGCCGTTTTTCACGGCCTCCAATATGTTGAGATCGCCTCCTTTGCCGCCCTTAACGTCAAAGTAAAGCAGCCCCGGTATCACTTTGGTACACCTGCACATAATACCCTTAATTGCAGTACTGGCTTTTCCATTTTTCAGGCTTCCGCCTAAAACCTCACATAACGAACCTGCCGTAACCCTTGGCATTTTACCACCCTTTCCGCACGAAACCTGGAACTATACTTTACCGCTTTGTTCCAGGTCCGCTCCGGTATTTCCCCCGAACATACCCGGGTTAAGGGCCAATAGGTTCCCTGACAGCAGCAACAGAATCAGGATTAGGAACAACGTAAACGCCAAGTTGAGGGAAAAAGTCACGGGACCGGTGACGGTGTTCACGGTAACGGCGCTGTCACCCCCTCCTGGTGCCGAGAAAACCTTACTCATTGTATAAACGGCCTCCTTCCCCGGCTGGCTTGTCAAAAGTTGAATGAGGCTCAAAACCCCGTCTGTTACGACCTGTCCGTTCAAACCCAAATAGGGCTTAACTCCCTGAAGCAGCGGGACAACATTAGGGTTAATCGGAACATTGCTCATTTTTTTGCCTCCTAACCATTTTGTTTGTAAATATCTATTACATAGTATGAATAAATCAATAAATCGTTCCTAATTTAAAGACAAAAAGGCGTCCAGCATGGCCGGGGAAAGAAAAAACGCACATCGATAAAATGTGCGTTTCAGTCGTTTTTTATCCCAATTCCAAGACTCCACCTTCTAGAAGGTGGAGTCTCCACTTTTCTGCTTTAGTGGGGGTAGAGTCCCCCACTGAAGTTTCGATGTTCAGCTTTAGC
>JAJZQD010000009.1 GCA_021847735.1 Bacillota bacterium
AAACTGCATCAATTGTCATTAATAATGGTCATAAATTGCTAAATCTAATATTCTACACAATAGGGGAAAATCCTCTTTTTTTTATCTTATTCTGCCATTTCTTGATATTTTTTTCGGGTGGCTTCTACTCCTCTGAGGTGGCGTTCGGCTTTATTAAATTCAAGAATATCTTTAATCTGAATAGCCAACTTCTTGTTAACACCAGGCAGCCGTTCGGTCATGTCTTTATGTACAGTGCTCTTGCTGACCCCAAATACTGCTGCTGCCTGCCTGACCGTGGCCCTGGATTCAAGAATGTAGGAACTAATATCAAGCACGCGTCTCCTAATATAGTCTTGCATCTGTTTACCCCCCCGTCGATTACTAATAAATATATATGCGGAGGGGATGAATAAATGCGAAAAAAAAGCCCGAACCGTATTCAATACTTTAATTTTTGTATCTGCACACCTGTATAATAGTGAGAAATAATGGCATTACAATCCAAACCTGCAAGCGCCATGCCGTTTGCACCGTATTGACACAATCCTACGGCATGACCTTTGCCAATAGACTGAAATCTGATTTTCCCTCCTGAGGCTTCCCATTTAACGAGTGTTGAAGTTAACCCCAGGGTTTGTCTTAGAACTGTCCCGGATACCCTTCTCCCAAGTATCGTAACCTCCTGTAAACGTCCTCTTGGGCTTCGTTTGGTCGGCAAAACTAAGGACTTATTTTCTGCCAAGGCCGGTGTTGACTCCAATCCCACGGCTTTCAATACCTTTAACAGCGATGGTTCCTTGATCTCAAGAGTGTAAACTTGCTCTGTGACCTTGTATTCGTTGACACAGTCAACACTTCTCAGATATGGAATTGCAACAGACCATACGTCTTCGGAATTTTCCGTACCCCTGCCTCCACAGGAACCATGATAAACCGGTTCAATGATTGTTTTATTATATGTAATAACCTGGCCCTTAGTAAAATTAACCGCCTTACTTATTTTTTCAATATAGATGTAATACTTTAACCTGCCCCAACGTCTCTTCAGTTCTTCATCATCGCACCATGCCTGACAATGCGTGGGATCAGTACAGATTTCCGCGCCCTTATGTAGATCACTGGGTTTTGCCCCAAACTCAAACATGCGTTTGACTGTATATGTCCGGGCGGCAACAGCCTGGGCCTTTAACGCCTCCGGCTCAAATTCAGCGGGCATTTCGGCCGCTACTACTCCAACCAGGTATTTCTCCAAAGAAAGGTTCATAATCTTACCTGTTTGCGTGTTTAGTATCCTAACCGTAGGTTCACCATCCCGTATTTCCGCCCCCGCCCCGGAAAAACCCCTGAAAACCCACATCGGAATACCTAGAAGCGAACCTAATATAAATATCCCTACAATTATCAAAACCCTTTTCATCGGTTTTCCCCCGTAAAATAAAGGTATAAGTAAACCTACCTTTATTAGTATGAAAAAAACATGGCCCTAGACCATGTTTTTCGTTTTAATCAATATTCGGGTTTCCCAAAATACAGGTTAGGCATTTTTTACCCTTTTTATGTCCGCACCCAGTTCGCAAAGCTTGTACTCAAGGCTTTCGTAACCCCTGTCTATGTGATGAATAAGACTTATTTCTGTTTCACCCCTGGCAGCCAGACCGGCAAGAATTAAAGCTGCCCCTCCCCTTAAGTCGGTGGCCTTAACTTTAGCCCCGTACAGTTGGGGAACCCCTTTTACTACCGCAACCCGACCGTTAACACTTATGTCAGCACCCATCCGGACCAGTTCTTCGGTATGCATAAACCTGTTTTCAAAAACCGTTTCCACTATTAAACTAGTCCCCTCGGCACGGGCAAGTAAAGACGTTAGTTGCGCCTGCATATCTGTGGGAAACCCTGGGTACGGCAGGGTCTGGATATTGGTGGGCTGAATCTTGTCCGCTCCAATAACACGGATGCCGTCACCACCGTTTTGGACTTTTGCCCCAATCTCCTCGATTTTGGCAATTACAGGCTTGAGGTGTTCAGCGATAACATTTTCTATTCGAATATCCCCGCCGGTTATAGCTGCAGCCACCATGTATGTACCTGCTTCCACCCTGTCAGGAATGATATTGTGAGCCGCCCCTTTAAGGGATGAAACCCCCTCTATAGCCACAAGGTTAGTCCCGGCGCCGGAAACCTTCCCGCCCATGCCATTTAAAAAGTTGGCCAAATCCACTATCTCCGGTTCTTCTGCAGCGTTTTCAATATGGGTTACCCCGTCTGCCAAGGCAGCTGCCATCATAATATTTTCGGTTGCCCCCACACTTGGAAAATCAAGATATATCCTGGCCCCTTTTAACCTGCCTCTGACTCTGGCATCTACATACCCGCTCTCCTTAGTAATTTCAGCGCCCAAACAGGCGAATCCTTTTAGGTGCAAATCAATAGGCCTTGTTCCAATATTACATCCGCCGGGAAGGGAAATTCTGGTCTGGCCAAACCTGGCCAATAACGGCCCCATAATGAGAAAGGAGGCTCTCATTTTGCTTACGCACTCGTAAGGAGCCTCTCGATTACAAAGGGTATTGGCAGTCACTGTTAGGGTGTCTCTGTCCCAAGTGGTTTCTGCTCCCAAATAACTTATTAAGTCAACAATGGTGTTAACGTCAGCTAACCGGGGCACCCCTGCCAAGAGGCAGGTGTCTTCTACCAAAAGTGTTGATGCGATAATGGGCAGCACAGCATTTTTTGCTCCACTTACATGAATTGTCCCCGTTAAGGGCACTCCACCCCGAATAACCAACTTTTCCACGTACAATTTCCCCCTGTTTAAGTCATTTAAACAAACCTGTTTTTTAGTATTCGCTGGTGATTATTGGGGATCCTATATACACAAAAGTTCTATTTTCGACAGAATTGTACCTTAAAGCCATATTAATATTACCTGACTTTTTGTTGCCTGTCAACTGTTGGCGGACATCTGGCGAAAAAGCAGTAATACTTACCAACTGCCCATTTGCCAATGCTTCCACGTTCTGGGCATGAGCAGCAGCCAACATCTTTCGAAGAACTTCGTTCGCCCCGGGTGGACTCATCTCCCCCGAAAAATAACCTGAGATAACAAGGCTTTTATGGAATTGATTCTCTTTAAAAAACTCGCGAGAGATTTTTTCAAGGTTTTTGAAAGAACATTGCGGGTTTTCTGTGCGAAGTGAAAGAACCAGATACGCCTTCCCGTTTCCACCGTGGTTAACAGGCTTTACATGTAGAGCTACCCTTGCCGTGAGGCCCTGTCCAACTGCACCTTCTGCTTCAGCAGAAAAAAATCCGTTTTCGCTGACAAGTTTGATAGTTGGGACAGCCTCAGGTCGAAACAATTTTCGAACCTTTGCATCAAAGTATTTTCGACCGGAATCCTCAGTCAAAAAAGCCCGGTTGATAACTACCCATCCGTTAAGCTCCAGTTTGTTGAATCTGGTCCCTGAAGCCTTAAACACCCGGACTATCGCTGCCCCATCGGAACTATCTATGGTTACCGGAAAGGCCCAAATTAGGATTATTACTGGCGCTAATACCACACATATTAATAATACGACAAGTATCTTCTTTTTTAGATCCAAAATACCTTCACCAACCTCAGGGGTTCTTTTTTTATAATATTGCCGTTAGAATAAGCCTTTAGACAGTATGCCTGTAAAAAATAGGGTGTCCAAAAAAAGCAGCTTCTTTGCTCTAGGTACAGTAACAAGGAAAAGGCAGATGTATTCCTGCAAACGAGCAACAACTCAGCCGGCAAACCGCTCCCGCTAACGCGGACCTACCCAAAGGGCACAATGGGACTCTAAGCGCTAAAGCGCAAAGAGCCCCGACGGCGCACCGGCGGATGTCAGACTCGACCGGAAACACCTGCCTCTACAATGAAGAAGGGGTTGCCTAAAATTTTCTTTTAGACAACCCCTGAATGTTTTTTTATCCCAATTCCAAGACTCCACCTTCTATTAGGTGGAGTTTCCACTTTTCTGCTTCAGTGGGGGTAGAGTCCCCCACTGAAGTTTCGATGTTCAGCTTTAGCTGAACGAGTTCACTACTCGTTACCTGAGGCTTTTAGGCGGATTAGTGCCCTCCGTAAAGCCATTTCGGCTCTAGCTACATCAACGTCATGAGTACGGCTTGCCAGTCTTTGTTCAGCACGTTCACGGGCAGCTTTCGCTCTTGATACATCGATTTCGTCGCTGCGCTCAGCAGTCTCGGCAAGTATAACAACTTTATCATTATTAACTTCCATGAACCCACCACTGGTAGCAAGTTTAGTCTCTTTGCCACCGGTGATAACTTTTAAAATGCCGATGTTCAAACCGGAAACAATGGGGGCGTGCATTGGCAGGACACCAAGGTAACCTTCTATACCCGGAACAACCACGAAATCAACCTGCTCACTAAATACCACTCGTTCCGGCGTAACTATTTCAACCGTGATGTTCTTATCAGCCATACTACTCACTTCCCTCTAGCTCTTTGGCCCTGGCAATAACCTCATCAATGGTTCCGGTCATGTAGAAGGCCTGCTCGGGGATACTATCATGTTTCCCGTCAATGATTTCTTTAAATCCACGGATACTTTCTTTCAGCGGCACATATTTACCTGGGGTGCCTGTGAATGTCTCCGCTACGAAGAACGGCTGAGACAGGAATCTTTGAATTTTCCTGGCACGGGCAACGATAAGTTTATCTTCGTCAGATAATTCGTCCATACCAAGAATAGCAATAATATCCTGGAGCTCCCTATACCTTTGAAGAACCCCCTGAACATCCCTGGCCACATTGTAGTGCTCATCGCCAACTACCCTTGGGTCTAGAACCCGGGAGGTTGAATCAAGCGGGTCCACAGCTGGATAGATGCCTAACTCAACAATTTGACGGGAAAGAACCGTAGTTGCGTCAAGGTGAGCAAAAGCTGTAGCAGGTGCCGGGTCTGTCAAGTCGTCAGCAGGCACGTAAATGGCCTGAACCGATGTGATGGAACCCTTATTGGTAGAAGTAATCCGTTCCTGGAGCTGACCCATCTCGGTAGCCAGTGTAGGCTGGTAACCAACCGCAGAAGGCATCCGGCCCAGAAGCGCGGAAACCTCGGAACCTGCCTGGGTGAAACGGAAGATATTATCAATAAATAACAAAACGTCCTGTCCTTCTTCATCACGGAAGTACTCAGCAACAGTAAGACCTGTAAGACCAACCCGGAGACGGGCACCCGGCGGCTCGTTCATCTGACCGAACACCATAGCCGTCTTGTCAATAACGCCTGAACCAATCATCTCATGATAAAGGTCGTTACCCTCACGGGTACGCTCACCAACACCGGCGAATACGGAAAAACCTCCGTGCTCATAAGCGATGTTCCTGATAAGTTCCATAATCAAAACTGTTTTGCCAACACCTGCGCCTCCGAAGAGACCAATCTTACCACCCTTGGCGTAGGGGGCAAGTAAGTCAACAACCTTAATTCCGGTTTCCAGAACCTCGGTAGCAGTTTCCTGATCTTCAAAGGCTGGGGCAGGGCGGTGAATTGGGTAATAGGTTTCTGTCTCGACCGGACCCTTATGGTCAATAGTCTGACCAATAACGTTGATAAGCCTGCCGAGCGTTCCACGTCCAACCGGTACAGAAATAGGTCCTCCGGTGTCGATGGCCTTCATGCCTCTCACAACACCGTCAGTGGAACTCATGGCGATGGTGCGGACAAGGTTGTTCCCAAGATGCTGGGCAACTTCCAGGACAATATTAAGTTCAATACTGGATTTAACGGTATCCTGGTCAGCACTGGTAATCTTAATAGCATTGTATATGTTTGGCAGTTGACCGGGTTGAAACTCGATGTCAATAGCCGGGCCTACTACCTGAACTACTTTACCTACATTCATTTAAGCGTTTTCCCTCCTATCGCATTAATCTAGTGCGTTCGCACCACCAACGATTTCTGAAATCTCTTTGGTTATCGCCGCCTGGCGTGCCCGGTTCAGGGCAAGGGTATATTTGTCTATCATCTCTGAAGCGTTATCCGTAGCCGAACCCATGGCAGTCATCCGGGCCCCTTGCTCACTGGCTTTGGATTCCAGTAACGCCCTGTAAATTGTTGTGTCGATATACCTTGGTAACAACTCGGCCAACAATTCCTCGGGATTGGGCTCGTAAATGTAATCTATCTGGGTGACCTTTCCACTTTCTTTGGGCTGTTCAACTGGCAGCAGTTTCACAGTAGTAGGCTTCTGGGTCATGGCTGATTTGAATTCTGTATATACGAGGTATATTTCATCAAATATCCCTTTAACATAATAATCAACCAAAGTTTGACCAATTTCCTTGGCAACCCCGAAGGAAATATCCTCACCGAGACCCACAAACTCAGATTTAATATCAAATCCCCGACGGCGGAAAAAATCCCGACCTTTTCGGCCTATAGTAACCAGACTGCCTGGTTTACTATGAAGCAATACTGCATTCATCCGAAGAACATTTGCATTGTATCCTCCACACAAACCGCGGTCGGCGGAAATTAGCACATAGCAGAGATTCTTGGGTTCCCGAACTTGCAACAATGGGTGACTTACCCCCGAATTGGCAGAGGTCAAACGAGCCAGAACCTCTTGAATTTTCCCCGCAAAGGGCCGGGCTGCTATTACCCGCTCCTGGGCCTTGCGTAATTTCGCCGCGGCAACCATCTTCATAGCTTTGGTAATCTGTTGAGTACTTTTAATACTTTTTATCCGGCGTCGTAAATCGCGCGCACTTGCCATGTTGATTTCTCACCACCTTTACTCAGTGTCTGTCAATTCACAGACCTGTCAGTTTACACGAACATCTTCTTGAATTCCAGAACCGCCGCCTTAAGGCTCTCAATCAACTCATTGCTCATTACACCTTTTTCGGCAATCTCTTTTCCGACTTGGGGATGGCTCGAATGCATAAATTTCAGGAAATCTTCCTCAAATTTAGCCATCCTTTCTACCGGCATGTCATCAAGATATCCGTTTACAGCAGTGAAGATAACCATTACCTGGTTTTGTACAGGCATCGGCCTATACTGGCCTTGCTTAAGAATTTCCATCATGCGCTCACCACGGGCCAAGCGAGCCTGAGTCGCTTTATCAAGGTCGGAACCGAACTGGGCAAAGGCAGCCAACTCGCGGTACTGAGCTAGGTCAAGACGAAGACGTCCGGCAACCTGCCTCATTGCCTTTACCTGGGCGGAACCCCCAACCCGTGATACGGAAAGGCCTACGGAAATCGCCGGCCTGAATCCCGAGTAGAAAAGGTCGGACTCGAGGAATATCTGTCCGTCAGTAATGGAAATAACGTTTGTCGGAATGTAAGCGGATACGTCACCGGCTTGGGTTTCGATAACAGGCAGAGCTGTTATTGAACCGCCGCCGAGGTCGTCGTTCAATTTGGAAGCCCGCTCAAGCAAACGTGAATGAAGGTAGAAAACGTCACCTGGGTAAGCTTCGCGACCGGGAGGCCGGCGGAGCAAAAGGGACAGTTCCCTGTATGCCGCAGCTTGCTTGGTCAGGTCATCATAAATAATTAGAACATGCTTGCCTTGATACATAAATTCTTCAGCCATGGCACAACCGCCATATGGAGCTATGTAAAGCATCGGTGCCGGCTCTGATGCGGTTGCAGCCACGACAATAGTATAATCCATGGCCCCGTGCTCTTCCAGGGTCTTAACAACCCCGGCAACGGTTGAGGCCTTTTGGCCGATAGCAACATAAATACAGATGACATCTGTGTCTTTTTGGTTAATAATTGTATCTACCGCTATTGCAGTTTTACCAGTCTGACGGTCACCGATAATCAACTCCCTCTGGCCCCGGCCGATGGGAACCATAGAGTCGATGGATTTCAAACCGGTCTGTAAGGGCTGGTTAACTGATTTCCGCTCAATAACACCTTCAGCCCTTTTCTCAATAGAACGGAATTTATCGGTATTAATTGGTCCTTTGCCGTCAATAGGCTGCCCAAGGGAGTTAACTACCCGCCCCAGAAGAGCATCACCAACGGGAACCTCAACGATTCTGCCTGTCCTCTTTACGGTGTCACCTTCACGGATCTGTGTGAAGGGACCCATGATAACACAACCAATGTTATCTTCTTCGAGGTTGAGGGCCATACCGTATATACCACCGGGGAATTCAAGCAACTCTCCGGACATTGCTTCTTCGAGGCCATAAATCCGGGCTATACCGTCCCCTACTTGGATAACTGTACCGACATCAGTAACTTCAACTTCTGTTCGATATTTCTCAATCTGTTGCTTGATTATCGAACTTATTTCTTCCGGCCTTAATTTCATTTAGTCTCTCACCCCTATCTCCTTGACTTCAAATTGTAGAAGATTATCTTTGAGTCTCTCTAGCCTCCCGGCTAAACTTCCGTCAATAACCTTGTCCCCAATGCGCACTACAACCCCACCAATTAAGCTGGGGTCTAATTCAGACTGTAATCTGATGGTTTTTCCTGTTACAGCAGTCAGTCTTGCTTTAAGGGTGTCAAGATCAGAGTCATTGAGCTCAACGGCGGTCTTAACCCGGGCATCAGCCATATTCCGGGTTTCATTTGCATATGAAACAAACTCGTGGTAAATGCCGGGAATATATGTTGCCCTATACTTTTCAATAACAATATCCAGGAAATTTAACGTGATTTCCGATACTTCCTGGGAAAATACACCATTAATAATAGCTTTCTTTTCTTCAGGCGAAATAAGCTGGTGATCCATGACCCTTTTTAACTCTTCGTTTTCGTTAATGGTATCTACAACCACTTTAAGTTCTGCTTCAAGGTTATCTACCAAATCCTTTTCCCGGGCAAGAGTAAAAAAAGCTTGTGCATATCTGCGTGCTACGGCATTCTCTAGCATTTGAGATCGCCTACCTCTGTAACAAACTCATCAACTAGCTTTTTATGGTCTTCCACCGAGATAGTTTTACCAAGCACCTTCCCGGCAGCCATAATCGCTAATGTAGCAACCTCGTCACGCAGTGCAGCAATAGCCTGATCCTTCTCCCTGCCAATTTCTTCCTGGGCTCTTTGAATAGCTTTTGTTGCCTCGGCTTGAGCATTAGTTACAATGTCCTTCTTCACTTCTTCACCAAGCTTGGTAGCCTTGGCGATTATTTCTTGGGCCTCTTGTTTAGCTTCAGCCAGACGGGACTCATATTCTTTTCTCATCTTTTCGGCATCGTTCTTGGCACTTTCGGCATTGCTTATAGCATCTTCGATGGACTTTTTACGTTCATCAAGCATAGTGAGTATCGGCTTGTAAGCAATTTTCTTTAATATGAAGAGTAGGAACAAGAAGTTCACTATCTGCCAGAGAAACTTGGGAAATTCAAAACCCAGGCTCTTCAATATATCTCCCATGTATTCAAAAACCCCCTCTCTGCAATTGTTTAAAAAGCTTGTTTTAGGCGAAAAGAGACCAAGGTTCAGCCTTCCCTGATCTCTATCGCCTTAGTTGATATAAGAAACTAAAACCAATAATTTCTTAACCACCAATCTTGTTAACTAACATAAATGCGATCAACAAACCATAGATTGTTAAGGTTTCCATAAAAGCTAAGGAAATAAAAAGAAGTGTTCTAACAGTACCGCTAACCTCAGGTTGGCGGGCAATACTTTCGAATGCCTTACCGGAAGCGATACCCTGACCGATACCGGCACCTACAGCTGCAATACCTACTGCGAAAGCAGCACCGAGTGCGATTAAACCGCTAACTAATTGCATTTTTTTCCCCCCCTTCTCAGAACTTGAAAAATATAAATTTAGTGATGTTCTTCAGTAGCTCCAGCTATATATGTGGAAGCTAGAAGTGTAAACACGAAAGCCTGGATGGCTCCCAGTAAAACACCCAAAACCATCATAGGTAACGGAACCAAAAGCGGAACCATTTTACCTAGTTCACCAATAATTGTTTCTTCACCGTATACGTTACCGTATAGACGAAGGGAGAGCGATACCGGACGTACCAGCTCTTCAATAAGATTAAGGATAAACAAAAATGCCATGGGTTGAAAAAAGTGTTTGAAAAACCCGAATCCTTTGGCTCTGATCCCAAAATAAAAGATAGACAGGAAAACAAGAATTGCCAGAGCCCCTGTAATACTGACGTTTGATGTAGGCGGAACAAATCCCTTTATCATAGCGGCACCGGGAATTAATCCCGAGTAATTGGATAACAAAATGTACAAAAAGCAAGTTGCCAAAAACGGCCCGTACTTTCTAGCCCTGTCTTCCCCCATCATGCCGCCAAAGAAACCGAATAAACCTTCTACAATATATTCCCAAACATTTTGTATTCCCTGGGGCAGCCTTTTCATATTTTTGGTGGCAAGCCACGCGGTAAATGCGAGGATAAACATGATTACCCATGAAGTAATAACAAAATTATAAATTGGCAAGTGATAATTAGTTCCCGGAATTGCCAAGTTAAATAACGGGTCTACGGGTCCGTGATGCATTCCTCCTCCTTCTCCTCCTGATGACAATATTTCCACCTCCTTCATTTAAACTTTTATAAAGGTAACTAATTAAAAAGTTATAATTTCAGATTCCCTTCGGAATCTTCAAACCTGGAGTCATTTTTAAATGTGTCATCAAAATCCAAACCGGGAAAACGCAAGCCCGCTTCCTGGTCCTCTTTGGGAACAACAACATTCGTAATTGGCCGCGAAACCTCGGTTTGCTTGTTCCACCACTCGTCATCAGTATGCTTTACTATAAAGACCCCCATTATCATCTTCGGTAACAGGATGCCTGCAAAAGTTCCTACCCCAACAAGGAAGTGGGTTCTCGGTATAACCAGATAAAGAACTATCACTATTAGCCAAAACCTTACATGGTAACTGACAAAACTGATTACTCTGGCTAAACCGGGAGAGGCTGCCCGCATGGCAACATCAAGAATTACAGCTACTACCTTATAGTTAACAATAGATAATACCACCCCAAAACCCAAACCGTAGGCGAACTGCTCTTTTCCGAAATAATATGTAAGACCACCTATCAGTAGTGTTGCAATCAAGGTCCACTTAGCTATCCCTCGCTGCACTTGGGGCGTATCCACTGCCATGCACTAGTCCCCTCCCTTTTTGGGAAAGGCCAGGTCGTACAGAGACTTAAGACCGGCCGCCGTCCCCAGGAGAAACATAATCAAAGTCAACCAGGGACTAGTCCCAAGGTGCTTGTCTAACCAACTCCCGGCAAGATAACCAAATAGCACGGAAGCCGCCATAGTCACCCCAGCGGACATAATAAGACCCACACCTCTATATCCCTGGTCTTTATCGCCTTTCATATTTTCACCCTCTTTATGGGGCTTCTGGAAAGAACATCATCAGAAACCAGTGCGAGTAACAGTCTTGTACAGTATATTGAGCCACAGGAGAAAATATTTCTTAATTCTCAAAATTTTTCGAACTCGTTGCCCTTATAAAAAGACATAAAGATATCCCCCCCCATCAATGCGGAAGGTCTATATTTTATGCCTGATGTCAGAGCAAAATTTACAACGTACTCTATATTCTCTGTTTTTTTACAATTTCCTTTTTTTTGAGGATAATTTTTAAATTTTTTTTCACAAATTTACTGTGTTATGAACTCTCGGGGTTTGCTGCCCCCCAGGTTACAGAAATACTTAAGCCCCGCGGCTATTCTGGCGCACGCTTTGCCATCCCCATAAGGGTTGACCGCATTTGCCATTTTATCATATTGGGTCCTGTCTTCCAAAAGGGTTTGGCAGGCATTGAAAATCGCATCCCTATTTGTACCAACCATCTGCACGGTGCCAGCATCTATTGCCTCCGGCCTTTCGGTTGTGTCTCTTAGCACTAACACCGGTTTTCCTAAAGACGGTGCTTCTTCCTGAAGCCCTCCTGAATCGGTTAAGACTAAATAAGCCTTGTTCATTAGGTTGACCATCGGCGCGTATTCCAGCGGGTCGATAAGGTGTACCCTCGGCAGCCCTCCCAGAACCGACTCAACGATTTGTCTGATCTTTGGATTTTTATGGACCGGAAAAACCACCTCCACATCACTGTGTTTTTCCACTACAGCCCGCAACGCCCCATATACGTTGCGCATCGGTTCGCCCAGGTTTTCCCGGCGGTGAGTGGTAACTACTAGAACTCTGCTTTTAGTGTAATCAATTGCGTCCAGGACAGGATTGTTGAAGGCATATGAATCCTTCACGGTTGCCAGTAAAGCATCAATAACCGTATTCCCGGTAACTAGTATGGATTCCGGGTTTACCCCTTCTTTTAATAGGTTAGATTTTGCGGTTACCGTTGGTGCAAAGTGAATATCGGCAATGGCACCCGTTAGTCTCCTGTTCATTTCTTCGGGAAACGGTGAATATTTGTTCCCGGTACGCAGGCCGGCCTCAACATGGCCGACCTTGATTTGGCGGTAAAATGCCGCTAAACCGGCTACAAAAGTAGTAGTAGTATCCCCATGTACCAAAACAATATCCGGTGCTGCCTCGTCAAGGATTTCGCCTAGTCCGGTCAAAGCCCTGGTCGTAATTTCATATAATGTTTGATTAGGCAGCATTATATTTAAATCATATGCCGGTGTTATCCGAAATAATTCCAAAACCTGGTCCAGCATTTCCCGGTGTTGAGCCGTTACAGCAACACTGCACCTGATTTGGTCAGGATGTCTTTCCAGTTCTTTGACAAGGGGGGCCATTTTTATTGCCTCCGGGCGAGTTCCGAAAATAGCCAGGACATTAAGAATACTCATCATTCACCTCGTAATCCATTAACTATACAATGGGAATTGGTTGCACAATTCATGAACCATATTTTTCGCTTTTGCCAGGTAAACATCGTTATCTCTATGGGCAATCGAGGTGTCGATAATCTCGGCCACCAGTTCCATCGCTTCTTCTTTCATGCCCCTGCTGGTAGCTGCAGGAGTCCCAATTCTGATGCCGCTTGTAATCTGGGGGCTTTGGGGGTCAAAGGGGATTGAGTTTTTATTCACCGTAACACCCACTCTATCTAGAATCTTTTCGGCTTCTTTCCCTGTAATATCCTTGTTTCGCAAGTCAACAAGCATTAGGTGGTTGTCCGTTCCACCGGAAACGAGATTAAAATTCCTCTTTGTTAACGCGCTGGCCAGAGCCTTGGCATTTTTCACAACCTGTTCCTGGTAATCCTTAAATTCTGGGGTCAGCGCTTCCTTGAGCGCCACGGCCTTTGCTGCAATGACATGCATTAAGGGGCCTCCCTGGATGCCGGGGAAAACTGACTTATCTATTGCTGCCGCATATTTCTGTTTACAGAGAATCATGCCTCCCCTGGGCCCGCGAAGGGTCTTATGGGTAGTTGTTGTAACAAAATCAGCGTGAGGGACAGGTGTGGGATGGAGACCTACGGCAACTAGACCGGCAATGTGGGCCATATCCACCATCAGCATGGCTCCAACCTCTTCCGCTATCTCCTTAAGCTGAACAAAGTCAATTATTCTAGGATAGGCGCTGGCCCCGGCGACAATCATTTTAGGTTTATGCTGAAAAGCCAGGGCAAAAACCTTCTCGTAATTAATCCTGCCTGTATCTTCTTCAACTCCGTAAGCAGCAAAGTTGTAGTACTTCCCGGACATATTGACAGGGCTGCCGTGGGTCAGATGCCCTCCGTGGCTGAGATTCATACCCAGTACTTTATCACCGGGCTTCAACATTGCGAAATATACGGACATGTTGGCCTGAGCCCCCGAATGGGGCTGAACATTGGCGTGTTCGGCATCAAAGAGCTTTTTTGCCCTTTCTATAGCCAGGGTTTCCACAATATCAACATATTCACATCCGCCGTAATAGCGTTTGCCGGGGTACCCTTCGGCATATTTGTTGGTCAGCACGGCTCCCTGAGCAGCCATTACTGCCACACTCACAAAGTTTTCTGAGGCAATAAGTTCAATATTGTGTTGCTGTCTATGTTTTTCTTTCGCGATTGCTTCGGCAACTTCCGGGTCAATTTGTTTTACAAAATAAAGTTCATCATCCACTCTGTGTTCCTCCCCTAATTATCTACAGCCTTCACCGAGATAAAGCTCAAAGGCCTTAAGGATCGTTATTCGAAGTTTCAATATCGGATATCTTCTGTACCCTGCGGGCATGACGTCCACCTGCAAAGTCGGTTTCCAACCAAATATTCACAATATCCCTGGCCAAACCGGGGCCTATGACCCGCTCGCCCATGGTAAGGATATTTGCATTATTATGCTCT
Source organism: Bacillota bacterium (assembly GCA_021847735.1). Classification (GTDB taxonomy): domain Bacteria; phylum Bacillota; class Thermincolia; order Thermincolales; family UBA2595; genus JAJZQD01. The sequence goes on from JAJZQD010000009.1 coordinate 14,251, forward strand.
CGGGAAGCCCTGGCCGAAAAAGTATCATGACACAGAGCAGCCCGGATCCCCGGAAGCTTGTTAGCCACAATCCCTATGCCTATGCCTGTCCCGCAAATCAATATCCCTCTGTCAAAATGGCCGTCCCGGACAGCCCGGGCTACCTCCAGAGCAATGTCAGGGTAGTCAACGGATTCTTCGGAAAACGTGCCAAAATCTTTAAAATCGTACCCTTTTTCCTGAAGCAGCTTTCTAATTTCTTCTTTCAGTTTGAATCCTCCGTGGTCACAACCTACTGCCAGCTTTAAACTGCCCACTTGCTCTTCCTCCTGCCAGCGATATTCGTATTTCTACATAACTTTACATCTTCTACATGAAGCGTTGTTTCCCTTTTGGAAATATCTGCCTATAGAATAAGAATCTACCTTGTATTATTTACGGGGCCTGTTTTAATATCTTATGAAAAGCTATGTCAACAAGTTCCTCAATTTCCCGGGCACATTGTTTGTAGATGTCAACCGGCAGACCAAAAGGGTCAGAAATGTCCAAACCCGATTTGCCGGCAAATTCGGCAAGGGTAAATACCTTTGAGGCTTCACCCGGGTACAACGCAACCAGGGTCCGCTTGTGATTTCCGGTCATGGTTAGGATTAAATCGGATTCCCTAGCTGTCTCATGGCAAAACTGTCTGGCCCTATGGCCTGTCAAGTCTATACCGGCCGCCCCCATTACTTCCACGGCCCGGGGCGAGGCAGGGCTGCCCGGACCGGCTGCCGCGAGGCCTGCCGATGCCAGTTCAATGTTCCCGACACCGTCAGGGTGGGCCTTCAGCCATTTTCTGGCCAGCGCTTCGGCCATACTGCTGCGGCATGTATTTCCGGTGCAAACAAAAACAACTTTCAAGAATACCACCCCCACTGTTGACTGCCCATTGTTATTATGTACATGGGGCTATATGTATATTACCTTGTTGCCGGCGGCCTTTTTTAGCCGGTTCATTATCGCTATTCCAATTCCGCTCTCGGGATAGCCTTCGGCAATGATGACGTCAACATCCTCTTCGTCCAAATACCGCAGTCCATAAAAGAGATTTTGTGCCACCGTTTCAAGTCTGGCGCGGCTGCCCACGGTAAAAACCTCGTCACTGCAGTAACCCCTGGCTGTTTCGGTGGAAGCCAGCACCCCTGCCTTTTGGTTCTTGGCGCGATAATCTGCAATAAGTTCGGCAACCTTTTCAAATATAACAGTATAGTCTTCTCCGGTTACAACAACTACATCGGCCCTAGGGGAGTAATGGGTATATTTCATCCCGGGCGACCTGGGTGTCCCAAGGGACCCCTTATCCCCAGCTGAGTTTTCCATTTCCACACGTCCGAGAATGCCTTCAATATCGTCCCTGGTGACACCACCGGGCCTAAGAATAACCGGTGGCTCCGAAGTAAGGTCAAGTACCGTTGATTCCAAGCCTACCCGGCAGGCACCACCGTCCACAACCATGTCGATTTTCCCCGTCAGGTCCTGTAATACATGCTGAGCCGTTGTAGGGCTAGGCTTACCCGAGGTATTAGCGGAGGGGGCGGCCAGGGGCACCCCGGCAGCTTTGATCAGTTCAAGGGCCACCGGATGATCCGGCATCCGGACAGCCACCGTGCTCAAACCGGCCGTCACCCCATCGGGGATTCCCGGTTTTTTGGACAGGACTACCGTTAACGGCCCAGGCCAAAAAGCCTCCATCACCCTTTGGGCCGGTACTGTAACGTCATCGGATAAATCGTAGACCTGGCTGACATCGGAAATGTGAACAATTAACGGGTTGTCGGCCGGTCGGCCTTTGGCTTTAAAGATGGCGGCTACCGCTTCGGAATTCGTGACATTAGCCCCTAACCCATAAACGGTTTCCGTCGGGAAGGCAACCAGGCCACCATTCCGCAGTATCGTGCCGGCCTCACTGATAGCACCTTTTGACGGATCAGCCGGGTCTATTTTAATATATTTTGTTTCCTTGCCTTTCAAAAATAACACCTCTTACAAAACTCCGGCTTTTTGTTTGCAACCTCCAAGTAGATTTGCGTGCTCAGTTCTCCCTTATCCCAATTCCAAGACTCCACCTTCTAGAAGGTGGAGTTTCCACTTTTCTGCTTCAGTGGGGGTAGAGTCCCCCACTGAAGTTTCGATGTTCAGCTTTAGCTGAACGAGTTCACTGGCACTTTTCAAGGTTTGTAAGCTTTGACCAGGCGTTCCAGCCCAGCTAAGTCCCGTATCACTTGTATATTTTGATAGCCCACCCCGGTAAGGAAGGCCAGGAGCTGAACTGCCTGCCCATAACCAATTTCCAGCAATATAGCCCCGCCTGTTTTGAGTAATTCAAAGGCCCGGGGGCACAGTTCCCGGTATTTCTCCAATCCTCCGGGTCCGCCGTCCAGCGCTTTTGCCGGCTCGTACCCGCGGACATCTACCGGTAGGTTGTCCATTTCGGAAGATGGAATATACGGAAGGTTAGCGGCGACAAGATCAAAGCACCCGTAGTGTTCGGATTTAACCAGGGGGTCCACTAAATTTCCCTTAAGAAAAGTAACCCTGCCTGCCACGCCGTGGAGTACTGCGTTATGCCGGGCAACTGCCAGGGCTTCCGCTGAAATATCAATGGCGGTAACCCGGCTGCCGGGCAGGTAGTAAGCCATGGATACTGCTATCGCCCCGCTCCCAGTACCTACGTCAATAATACGTAGAGGCTTTATCGCTAAAGCCTCTTCAACAAGCAGCTCTGTTTCCGGCCGGGGAACCAGGACATCCCTGTTAACCCGAAACGGCAAAGACATAAATTCCTTAACTCCGGTGATATAGGCCACTGGTTCACGGGCAGCGCGCCTTTCGACCAGGGAGAAGTACTTCGTCAGCCTTTCGGGTGAAACCGCGTCCTCACTTTTAATGTAAAGGTCCGGGCGGGACAAATTTAACACAGCGGCCATTATCACCTCAGCATCAAGGCGGGGTGTTTCTAACCCGTTCATCCGCAAAGTTTCCGTAGCCATAGCCAAAGTTTCCCTGATAGTAGGAGAAGGCATTATTCCACCTGCTTTAATTTCTCCGCCTGGTCGGTTGTAATTAATGCTTCAATTATTTCTTCCAGGTCACCCTCAAGAATTTGTGTCAACCTGTGCAGGGTGAGGCCTATCCGGTGGTCGGAAATCCGGCCCTGAGGGAAATTGTATGTTCTTATCCGTTCACTGCGGTCCCCTGTACCGACCTGGCTCTTCCTGGCGTTAGCCACCTGAGCGTTGTGTTCGTCCTGGGCCTTGTCAAGCAGCCTGGCCCGGAGCACCTTCATAGCTTTATCCTTGTTTTTATGCTGAGACTTTTCGTCTTGGCAGGAAACAACAAAGCCAGTGGGAATATGGGTAATTCTGACCGCCGATTGAGTCGTGTTGACCGACTGGCCGCCGGGGCCGCTGGAACAAAACACATCTATTCTCAAATCATTGGGGTCAATATCAATATCAACTTCTTCCGCTTCAGGCAGCACGGCTACAGTAACCGTTGAAGTATGAATGCGGCCCGAGGACTCCGTGGACGGTACCCTCTGCACCCGGTGGACACCGCTTTCAAATTTTAATCTACTGTATGCCCCCTGGCCCTCAATAAGGAAAATAATCTCCTTGATGCCGCCGATATCAGTAGCATTGGTGCTCAGGACCTCTGTCCGCCAGCCTTTCGTTTCAGCATAACGGCTGTACATGCGAAACAGATCCCCGGCAAACAGCGCTGCTTCCTCACCGCCGGCGCCACCCCGAATTTCCATAATAACGTTTTTGTCGTCATTGGGGTCCTTTGGCAGCAACAGCACTTTGAGCTTCTGCTCAAGTTCTTCTTGTGTACCTTTAAGTTCTTCCAATTCAAGCTGAACCATTTCCCGGAACTCGTCTTCAAGTTTGTCTTCCAGCATTTCCCGGGCATCTTTTATACTCTGAACCGTCTTCTTGTATTCCCTGAAGGCAGCAACTACATCAGTTAAGGCAGCGTTTGCCTTAGCATGTTTCTGCCATTCAACCTGATTGCCCATAACTTCAGGGTCACTCAAGAGCCTGCCTAATTCTTCATATTTGTCTTCCAGAGCCTGTAATTTGTCAATCATCTTTCACACTCCTGGAGTTTGTGATCAGTTAAATCCTGTGCCGCTGAAGGAGAAACCTCTGTATTGCCAGCCGGAAGAACTGCTTGCAAGGCCTGGATGGCTACCTCTAACTGGCTGTCGTCAGCCTCCCGGGTTGTCAGTCTTTGTAACCACATGCCGGGGGCAATTATAACCTTCATCAACGGTGAATTGCAATACTTGCTTGATAACTTCAGCACTTCGTATGAAACTCCGGCAATGACCGGCAGTAACACGATACGTGATACTATCCTGACCAACAGGCTGGGTTTGCCCAAAAACCCGAAGATAAGGATCATTATAACCATTACAATAAGTAGAAAACTGGTGCCGCAGCGCGGGTGCAGCTGTGAATACTTGCGGGCGTTTTCAACTGTTAGTTCTTCCCCCGCTTCGTAAGTGTTTATAACCTTATGTTCGGCACCGTGATACTGGAACACCCGCTGAATATCTTTCATCCGGGATATAGCCAGTACGTAAAGGAGAAAAATCGCAATCCGGAATATACCCTCAAAAATATTGATTAAAACAATACTCTTAAATCCATACAAAAACCTGGCCAGGGTTGTGGGAGCAACCACAAAAAGAAGTATTCCCAAGCCCAAAGCTATGGCTATAGTCACACCCATTTCCCAGGTACTCAATTCCTCCTCCTCCGAGGCCGCGGCCTGGTTAGCTGAAAAAGCCAGGGCCTGAATGCCAATAATCAGAGATTCAAAAAGCATGACAGTTCCTCTGAGGAAAGGCCACTTCAGGAAAGGCAGCTTTTTAGTAATAGAATTTACGGGACGCTCATCGATTATTATTTCGTTGTCTGGTTTTCTCACGGCAATAGCCACATCGCGGCGGCCGCGCATCATGACCCCTTCTATAACCGCCTGGCCGCCGTATTGAAATTTGTCCCCCAAAATAAAACAACTCCTCACCTTACATAGGCTTTGCGTGACGCTGAAAAAACCTGTCCCGGTCATATTAAAAAGAGCAGAGCCGGTGCTCTGCTATAATTACATTCCGTACTTTTTCTTAAATTTATCCACACGGCCACTGGTATCAACAAATTTTTGTTTACCTGTAAAGAAGGGATGGCATTTAGAGCAAATCTCCACCCGCAGTTCTTTTTTCGTTGAACCCGATTCAAAAGTTTCTCCGCAAGCACAGGTTACTTTTGCTTCCCCGTACTTCGGATGAATATCCTTTTTCAAGGCCCTTCACCTCTTTTCTGGCATAATCCCCAAAGTCAACTTCAATTATTATAACATACCAGCAAAGGGTATGCAACTACTTTTAGAACCTTTATTTGACCAGCGGTTTCGTGTAATTCCCTACTTCCAGACTGGGGATTTCGGTCTTAAGAATTTCTATAAAATTACTAATGCCCAGAACGTTATCCTCTCCCAGAAGTATTTTGCCCGCCAGGTAATCAGGATCAATATTAAGGTTGCGGATCTGAACCATATTTACGTTGTACTTTTGAACAAAATCAATTATTGCTTCAGCCTCTTCCGGCAGGTCCGTCAGGCCTGGAAATGTCAGTAAGTTCAGTGATACATAGACACCTTGCGCCCGCGCAATGGCAATAGAACTGCCAACGTTTTCCCATTTGTAGCCCCGTGGGGAATAGTATGAATTGTATGTAGCCTCCCGGGCACTGATTGTGCTGACACGCAGAGAGTCTATTCCGGCCAGGCATACTTTTTTTATACCCTCTGTGTAACCGGCGTTTGTATTCATATTGATTGTCCCATCCCCGGTTTGCCGGCGTATCTCTATGATGGCTTCTGATACGGTGTCTGCTGCAAGAGAGGGTTCGCCCTCACAGCCCTGGCCAAAACTTATGATGCCATCTTCTGCGCCCGCGAGGTGCGGCGCGGCGATTTCCAGAATCTCCCCAGCGGAAGGTTTGAAATCTATTCTGCTCTGGGGTGAGGGACAGCATTCCGCAGGCTGGAGAGATATACAGCCCAAACAACTGGCATTACAAGAAGGGGACACCGGTATCCCCCCTTCCCACCTTCGGTAAAATATGTTCTGAGCCGTGAAACAGTGGTATTTCATAGCGCATTGACCCAACTGCCGGATTATCCTGTTATGCTTATATTCTTCCCCAGTATCCTTCACCAGTTGTCCAAGTTCCGGGGTAGAATAATGAACCGGGTTCCACCTCAGGTTTTTATCTGTGGACACAGCCGCAACGTAAACATCGCCGTTTTTAAAGCCCGTGGCCGCATAACCGAAAAGTGGGAGGGGGTTTTGGTCTGCCCGCCTGTATGCGGGCAGCAGTGTTCTTGTATATCCTTGGGGAAGCAGCGCACCAACGGCAAAAGCCGGTACCCCCCGCACGTCCCGGCAAACGGTAAATTTGCCCTGACGGTCTAACCCAACGGGGCATCCCCCGGGAATCATAACCAGGGAAGCACCCTCGGGTAAAGGTATTGCATCAGCCTCACTAATCTCGGTGTAAAGGTTGCCTGTGCGTCCACCGGCAAGCAGGTTGGGGTGGTCATACATTCTACCCTTGGAATCGGCATATAATAACTGAAGCATTTATGGGTTACCCCCTGGTTCAAATTAAATACCGGGCATCACTATCGCCACCAAATAATTATATTATTTTTTTCGCAAAAATTAAAGGGCATTAACATGCCCTTTAATGCCCTAAATTTTACGGTCCTCTCCCGGCAAGTAATTCTGCGGATTTAATGGGACTCCCCCATACAGCAGTTCCAGGTGCAGGTGGGGGCCTGTCGAGTGTCCGGTACTGCCAATTCTGGCAATAGTCTGTCCCTGCTCAACGCATTCACCCGGTGAAACTTCCAGGGTCGAGGCATGGGCATACAGACTGCGCACACCTCTACCGTGGTTGATAATAACGGTATATCCGTAGGTGCCCCGCCACCCGGCAAAAACGACCACCCCGGCATCAATAGCCCTTATGGGCTTGCCCTCCTCTGCCGCAACATCCAGTCCTTCGTGAGTCCTACCTGCCCTGGGGCCGAAAACGGAAGAAACTTGTCCGGTTACCGGCCAAAATTTAAATTCCGGTACACGGACATCGTAATCGTTTAACTCAGTCGTTATTTCCCGGCCGGTCGCCGGAATGGCCAATGGCCGGCCAATTAACAGGGGGTCATTACTCACCAGCCCGTTTTCTTCTGCCAGGGATTTCACGGTTGTGTTAAACCTCCGCGCAATATCCCACAACGTATCACCCGCAGTTACTATATACGCAACTTCTTGGCCGGCCGGAATGACAAGTTTTTGGTTTTCCAAAAGGGAGCTTTCCGGGTCTAACCCGTTGGTAAGGGCCAGCAAATGCTCATTTATTCCAAATCTGTCCGCCACCGTCCAGAGGCAGTCGCCTCTTTTGACAGTGTAATACCGGGGCTGCCCTTGATCTGCCGGCGAAGGTGGATATGCCGGGTCTTCTCCTGCCAGTACGGTGAGCTTACCAGTTAAGGCCAAGATTAATAACATTACCACGGCTGTAGTCTTAATTTTTCTTTTAAAATTCACGAATACCATCTCTCCTAAAAATAAAACTCTCCTCTTTAGACTACTTTAATCAAATCCCCTGTTTTAAGCAGCAGCTCCCTGTTGGACTTGGTCTTCCTAAGAATGTCATTCAAAAACTCTATGGCTTCCGTTGTTGTTGACTGGTTAAAGGTTTTGCGAAAATTCCACATGATATCCATTTCTTCTTTGCTTAGCAGAAGATCTTCTTTCCGTGTACCCGACCGTTTGATGTCAATAGCAGGGAATATCCGGCGGTCTGCCAGTTTGCGGTCGAGAATCAGTTCCATGTTTCCGGTTCCCTTGAATTCTTCAAAAATAACATCATCCATCCGACTGCCCGTTTCCACCAATGCCGTCGCCAGTATTGTAAGACTTCCACCCGCTTCAATATTCCTGGCGGCCCCAAAAAACCTCTTTGGTTTGTGTAAAGCGCTGGGGTCAACTCCGCCCGAGAGGGTCCTGCCGCTGGGGGGTTCTACCAGGTTGTATGCCCTGGCCAGTCTTGTGATACTGTCCAGGAGAATAACCACATCCTTTTTTTGTTCCACTAATCGTTTAGCCCGCTCTAAAACCATTTCGGCAACCTTCACATGGTTATCGGCCGGTTCGTCAAAGGTTGAACTGATTACGTCACCTTTAACAAATCTCTCCATATCTGTAACCTCTTCCGGGCGTTCATCAATGAGAAGGACCATTAGTTTTATATCCGGGTAGTTAGTTGTAATACTGTTGGCAATTTGTTTAAGCAGGATGGTTTTGCCGGCTTTCGGCGGGGATACAATGAGGCCCCTCTGGCCCTTGCCTAAGGGAGCAACCAGGTCTATCAGTCTTGTCACGGCCAGCTCCGGTCCGACTTCCAGGTTGATTCGTTGATTGGGATAGATGGGAGTGAGGGTGTCAAAATGTATTCGTTGAACAACCTTCTCAATACCAGTCCCGTTAATTTCTTCTACCCTCAACATGGCGTAATACCTTTCATTATCCCTGGGCGGCCTAACCTGTCCGCCTACCAAATCGCCGGTCCGTAAATCGAACCTCCGAATCTGGGAAGGCGACACATAAATGTCATTCTGGCTTGGGGCATAACTTGAGGGCCGAAGAAACCCGTACCCGTCGGGAAGTATGTCCAATATGCCCTGCGCTGACAGGGTTTGGTCTTTTTGGGTCTTCAGCTTGGCAATCTCAAATACCAGTTCCGACTTTCGCAATTTGTAGTATCCAGGAATTTCAAGTTGCCTGGCCATCTCGTACAGTTCTACCATGGTTTTTGTCTCCAGTTCGGAAGCGTTCAAAACTCACCCTCCTAATGCAATAATACCTCTATTGTATCCCGATGATAAAAAGCTTATTCAATAGAGCAATAAAAAATGCGGATGCCATCGCACCCGCTAGAACGGTTTCTTATTCAACCTTTTTGCCTTCAGCTTCTGTATTCGTACTTTTAGCACGGAATACACGACCAGGTAAGAAATTATAAAAATTACGCAACCGTTTATCAACCCGGCCATCAGGTAGGGGACCCCTCTCGTTAGAATGCTGTTGATCACCTGTTCCAGGTAATTTGTCCCGGCCGGGTGGGGCAGCACTATTCTTCTAAGAGGTGGAACCGCTGAAACGAGTATGTCCTGAATGTAAATATTAATTGCCACAATGGCCAAAAAAAACGGTTTAAGGGCCGCGGCAGACATCACGGCAGCAAGGCTGTTTAGTTTGAGTATCCTGGCAACCACAAAAGCGACAAAAATACTGACAAAGGGAATAGGGACAGCAAAATCCATCGCGAACCCCATACCGATACCTTGGGCCACTTTCGAGGGCGTATCCTTCAAACGCAGCATCTTGTAATACTGGTACTTAAAATACCTGTTCAAACGCAATTCGACTTCCTCCTGTTTTTGCCCACAAGCCACTTAAGAACCCGCAGCCGGTAACGTTTCACCATCAAATAAATACATATATACAAGATTGTACCCGTAATCAGACTATTAATTACCGCACCGGCAAAAAACACTTTACTAACTTCAGCGAATGTAGAACTTTTAGGTTGTAACAATACTCGCCAAAGGTGGCGCACATCCTGAAGCCTGCTTGTCCACACTAAATAACCGGTTACCATATTCATATAAAAAAAGAACGGAAACAACGGCTTAAAAATGATATCTCCAAGTAACCCGGCCGGTACATTTGCTAAAAATACCGCAGCCACAACACCGGCAAGGGGGACCCCAAATCCGAAGGTAGGATAAAAATTCACACATGCTCCCACGGCAAAACCAAGAGCCAGCTTGCCAGGAGCCCCTTTTAACCTCAGAAACTTAATCAAGTTAAACTTTAACCGTCTCCTTAACACGAACCCTCCATGAAAAATTCTTTAATGGCCAAGTAAAAACAAAAAACCTTCAACATTAACCAAAGTCTTACAGTTAAGAAGAAGGTTGTTAAAACTAAGTATATCACCAGCATTTTTTACAGTCAAGGCGATACTACTTCCTGTATGTAAAAGGCTTTTTGTCAAGCCGGTGAATGGCATCAATAAACCGCACTGTTCCGGTGACGGACCTCATTACAACAGTATGACTTCTGGCTCCGTTGCCAAAGAACCTGACTCCCTGAACCAGGTCACCGTTAGTAATCCCGGTTGCGGCAAACACCACATCATCTGTTTTAACCAAGTCATCCATCGTCAACAGCCTACTAATATCACCGATTCCAAGTTTTTTGGCTCTTTCCACATCGTCCTCATTTTCTGGCCACAGCCTCCCCTGCATTTCGCCGCCAAGGCATTTCAGGGCGGCAGCAGCTACGACTCCTTCCGGCGCACCGCCAATGCCAAGAAGCATGTCAACACCGGTACCTGCCATAGCGGCGGCAACAGCCGGCGCCACGTCACCGTCCTGGATTAATTGGATCCGAGCGCCGGTGGCGCGGACTTCATTGATTATTTTTTCGTGTCTTGGCCTGTTAAGGATAACTACGGTCAAATCTTCTATGTCTTTGTCATTAGCCAAGGCAACCGCCTTTAAATTATCTATGACCGGGGCATCCAGGTGTATTTTTCCTTTAGCCTTTGGGCCTACGGCAATTTTGTCCATGTACATGTCAGGGGCATGGAGAAAGCCCCCTGTCTCAGCTATTGCTACCACAGCAATGGCATTGGGGAGACCCCTGGCAACATTATTAGTGCCCTCTACCGGGTCAACGGCTATATCCACTTTTGGGTCGACCCCGCTTCCAACCTTTTCACCTATGTAAAGCATCGGGGCGTCATCCATCTCACCCTCCCCAATAACCACTGTCCCGTCAATCTGAACAGTACTAAAAACAGCCCTCATTGCCACTACAGCCGCGTCGTCTGCCGCATCCTTTTCTCCCCGGCCCATCCACCGGGCAGCCGCAATTGCTGCCGCTTCGGTAACACGGGCAAATTCCATTGTTAATTCCCGAATCAAAGCAACCCCTCCCACATTTCATTAATAGTATGACACTAATCCCAGTATTGTGCTATGCTATTATCTCTATTTCTACCTATATGCGCCTGTTCCTTCCCCAAGTACGGAAAAAATTGCAGCAGTTTATCTGCTTATTTGTCCTTGACTGTCTCCCAGTCCGCCAGAAACTTCTCAATTCCAATGTCAGTAAGGGTGTGTCTGGTCATTTGCATTATTATTTTAAAAGGCACCGTAGAAATGTGGGCCCCGGCTTTGGCAGCTTCAGTAACATGAATTGGGTGCCTGACACTTGCCACAATAATCCTTGTGTCAAAATCGTAGATTTCGTAGATTTGCACTATCTCCCTGATTAACTCCATCCCGTTTTGACCGATGTCATCAAGCCTGCCTACAAAAGGGCTGACAAACGTTGCCCCGGCTAATGCCGCAAGAAGGGCCTGATTGGCGGAAAACACGAGGGTTACGTTGGTCTTTATCTTTTTGCCGGAAAGCATCTTAGTCGCTGTTAGCCCTTCTGCAGTCATAGGAATTTTGATTACAATGTTGGGGTGAATTTTGGCCAGTTCCACCGCTTCTGACACCATGCCCCCGGCGTCAAGACTTATTACCTCCGCACTGATGGGCCCGTCAATAATTTCACAGATCTCTTTTACAACTTCCTTAAAGTTACGCCCCTCTTTGGCGATGAGAGACGGGTTGGTGGTGACACCACTTATTACTCCTAACCTGCCGGCTTTTTTTATTTCTTCAATATTTGCCGTATCAATGAAAATTTCCATTAAGATAAACCTCCCTTAATCCAAATTAACTGGAACTACCCCACTATCATACCCCGAACCATATTCCACAGCCCGGTTTAGCATAATTAAGGCTGTTCAAAAACAAGTATGGCAGGGAAGCCGCTTTACCGAAACTGAAAACGTACCTATTGTACGCCCTCTTGTTAATAAGCCTTCCGAGCTTTACAAAGTTTTTCAACAGCCTAAAAAAGCGGTTTTTGCCACGTTTTTATGCTTTTCCGGAACTTCCAAACAACCTGATTTTTTCCCTGATTATTTCTGTGGCAGCCTCTCTGGCGGGCCCTAGTACCTTTCTCGGGTCTATCTCTTTAGAATCTTTGTTCAGGACATCCCGGCAAGCCTGTACAAAGGCCTCCCGTATGTTGGTGTCAATGTTAACCTTCCGCACACCTATTTTGATGGCTTTTTCGATAGCATCATCCGGAACGCCGGAAGAACCGTGCAAAACAATAGGTACCCGGATCATTGAGCGAATTTTTTCCAGCCTGGGGAAATCCAGTTCAGGGATTCCTTTGTACTGGCCGTGGGCAGTGCCTATTGCTACTGCAAGGGCATCAACTCCGGTCCTCTCAACAAATTCTTTGGCTTCTTCGGGCTTTGTAAAGAAGGCATCTTTCTCATCGACGTGAATATCATCTTCAGTTCCGCCTATTTTGCCAAGCTCTGCCTCCACGGAAACACCAACAGCCCTTGCCACAGCGATTACCCTCTTGGTCAACTCAACATTATCATCAAAGGGCAGCTTGGATCCGTCAATCATCACTGAACTAAAGCCCGAGCGGATACACATCATAACCTGTTCAAAGCTGGTACCGTGGTCCAAATGAAGTGCAACCGGAACCGACGCGTTTTCTGCCGCAATCTTGGCCATGGCAGTAATATATTCTATTCCGGCGTATTTTATAGCACCCTGGCTGGCCTGCATAATAACCGGAGATTTTTCCGCCTCAGCCGCCGCTATGATAGCCTGAACTATTTCCATGTTGTTGCAATTAAAGGCACCTACAGCATACCCACCTGCTTCTGCTTTTTTCAATAGATCACTAATTGATACCAGAGACATTCTTCATCCTCCTTAAACATTTTTGTAAAATGTATTCCCCCTGTAAGAGAACTATTACTGCTTAGTGCGCTTGGAATTCCTCTTTTTTGTTTTTTTGCCCTTGTCGACATTATCAAGGGATTTAAAACCATTCTTAACCAATTCTATCTTTTTTATTCCTTTTATCCGGTTGAGGTCTTCCTCTGTTTCGGCGTAAACCACACTGATTGTTTTGCAGTCTTTACACTGCAGTTCAATTCTTTCAGGAAATATGTCAATTTCAATCTGGTAGCTCCCGCACTCACAGTATAGGAATCCTTCTTCAGCTATGTCGTGCAGACAGTTTAAAACCTCGAACATGATTTCGGCATTAAAAAAGTAATCGTCGTAACCAAGCTCATCGACCAGGGATTCAAGGTTGTGTTCATAGTTTTCCGCGAGGGTATGAACCTTGTCACCCGGCCCGAAAAAGCCTAACTCGACGTTAGTGTCATTACAATAGAAGAAAGTTACCTCATCAGACCACAGTTGTCTTGCCTTATAATAAACCAAATGGTTTGTTTCGCACAGTACACACGGCATTTGAAACCAATACTGTTGACGGTTCTTAGTTCCGATAATCAGTTTGGGGGCTCCACAGGAACAGGTAACTTTGTAACTGCTTGCCTTGGCAAATGCGAAACGAGAAATTGAATGAAAATCCAACTTCCCACACGACGGGCAGCGCATGGCAACTACAAATTCAGTGGCTACAATCATGGTAAACCCTCCTCTAATGTTTTTATTTCGCCACTGAAAATAAAATTCCTCCTTTTTTTTATAAGAGGTTGTCGCTTAAGTCATCCCCTTGTTTGTATGTTTCGTAGGCTTTATCAGGCCCAGCACTCCAGGTTTTCATTAAGGGTCTTTCTGACAAGCCCCCTCAATTCATTAATGTCAAAGGGCTTAGTAACGTATTCTTTGATTCCCAGCTTCATTGCCTCTGCCACGATTTCAAGCTCACCGTACGCTGTCATCATGATTACCAAAACGGAATCATTGGTTTTCTTGATTTCGTGTAGGGCTTCGATACCATTCATACCCGGCATTTTCATATCCATCAGAATAATATCTGGCATAGCCTCATTTACTTTGTCCACAGCTTCCTGGCCGCTTGCGGCCAATTCGACAGTGTAGCCTTCCTCATTAAAAGCCTCAAAGAGTAATCTCCTCACTCCCATTTGATCATCGACCACAAGTAGTTTTGCCCCCAATTGGATTCCCCCTCTGTCTCAATCTAAACAATTGCTCAAAGGTTCACACAGAGAGTTATTCTAGATTAAATATGGTTTTCCTTCCAATTCTGTGAAATAAATCTATCAACATATTTCGCCATTGTTCTGCAATTTTATACTAGAAACCCTGGTAAGCCCCTCCCATAAATGGTGCAATAAACCCTACAATGGCTGCAGTGAGTACAATTATGACCAACCCCAAAATGCCAAAGGGAATTAGCAGGGCTGCCACGGCCCTGCCGGTGGAAAATCCCTGGATTTCCCGCAGGCCGATAACCAACAAGACTGCCCACCAGATAAAAGCCAACAGGGACACGGCAACGGTTAAAAACCTGCCGAAAAGCGAGTCAACCAGTATGACGCTGATTACCTGAAACGGGATGACCAAAACCCGGGGAATATCCGCAAATGCCAATACTGTCAGAACCCCAACGGCCCGGCCCCTTCCGCCTAAAAGCTCGGCAAAAAGATGAAAAACACCGGCCTGCATAAACCAACCGATAAAGGCCAGCAAGGCCCCGATAATTCCTATGTACGGCCTCGTCTTGGCCAAGGCGCCGGCCAATTCCGCAGAACCTTTTGAAAAGTCAGGGGGAACCAGAGTGTTCATGAGAGATGTTAGGATTACGACCAAAAGAAAAACAACAAATCCTTGGAACAGCGGCGGGTCTTCTGTAAATTTGCGAAATGTGACCCTTGGGGTAAATAATACTCCATATATTAGTTCTGCCAATCCGGCACGACCGGTCCGGTTGTCATCCTTAGCACCGGCAACCTTTGCCGGTTCCAAGGCTTCTTGGGCCACAACGTCTGGCCCGAACTGGTTATTCTGATCTATGTCGCTCATAAGGCAAATCCTCCACTATCGATTTTGTATGGTGGGTTGAAATTTTAGCATTTCCCGGAACATTTGAATTTCCCGGGGTGACAAACCCTCCAGCCCGGGGGAATAATTGTTCCCCAGTAAGCTGTTCATGCCTCCGAAAAACATTTCGAAGGGAGTTTTGGGACCGAATTCGTAAATAACAGGTTCCCCGGATATTTTAGCCACTTTACGGGTAAGTTCGATGGCATCATAGTAATTTCCCAACGCATCAACGAGACCAAGGTTTTTTGCCTGACGGCCTGTAAAAATCCGGCCGTCTGCCAGTTTAAGCACTTCATTCCTGTCCATTTTACGGCCTTTTGCTACTACATCCACGAACTGTTGATAAATATCATCCACCATTCCTTGCAATATAACCCTTTCGGCGGGTGAAATGGGCCTGTTGGGGGAACCAATATCTTTGAAGGGACCGCTTTTAACCGTTTGCGGAGAAACCCCTATTTTGTTATACAGTTCCTGTATGTTCATGCTTTCCATGATAACCCCGATACTTCCGGTCATTGTGGCCGGGTTGGCCATTATTTTATCGGCCTTGGCGGCTATCCAGTAACCTCCGGAAGCGGCGACATCCCCCATGGAAGCAACAACGGTTTTGCCTGCTTTTCGCACCCGCTCGATTTCATCCCCAATTTCCTGGGAAGCGGCGGCACTGCCGCCGGGGCTGTTTATTCTTAGCAGGACCGCTTTGATGCTGTCATCTTCGCGAGCCTTTTTCAACTGTTCCATGACTGACTGCCCACCGGACCCGGTGCCAAGGAAACCCGATTCACTCCTTGAGCCGCTAATAACGCCTTCAACATAAATTACTCCAATTCGGTCGCCCGCCTTTGACTTGTTCTGTTTAGTTGGGTTTGTTGCCAGGGCAACTGCCAGCGAGAGTATTACAACCCCCGCTATTATGCCAATTACCAGTTTTTTATTCATTCAAAAATTCCCCCCGGTTCTTTTCTCTGCCGCCTAATACACTTATATATTGACCTTCACTTAGTTATTCCCTTTTGCCGTATTTCTTATAGAAACCCTAAAATCATTACCGTCTACGGCAAACTTTTTCATGCAAAAAGTGAACTCGTTCAGCTAAAGCTGAACATCGAAACTTCAGTGGGGGATTCTACCCCCACTGAAGCAGAAAAGTGGAAACTCCACCTTATAGAAGGTGGAGTCTTGGAATTGGGATAAAAGGCTGTTCAACACGCCGCTAAACAACGTTTTTAAACAGCCTCAGAGCTTGGGATTAATCTGCAGTCTTTCCCAATCGCAATTTGTGGGCCATACCTACGAAATCTCTGAAAAGCGGGTGAGGTCGGTTAGGGCGGGATTTAAATTCCGGGTGGAACTGAGTCCCGACAAACCATGGGTGATCTGCCAACTCAATGATTTCCACCAGCCTGTCGTTGGGAGAAGTACCGCTGATTACCATCCCTCTTGCTTTCATCTGGTCCCGGTATTCATTATTAAATTCAAAGCGGTGGCGATGGCGTTCATAAATCAAGTCCTGCTCATATCCCCCGGACGCCTTCGTCCCTTCCGCCAGTTTACACGGGTAAAGACCGAGCCTCATTGTGCCGCCTTTCTCTTCAATGTCTTTCTGTTCCGGCAGCAGGTCAATAACGGGGTTCGGAGTATGTGGATCAAACTCAGAACTGTTGGCTTTCTTCATCCCCATATTGCGGGCAAACTCAATTACTGCACATTGCATGCCAAGACAAATGCCTAAAAAAGGTATTTTGTTTTCCCTGGCATAGGTAATGGCCCTTATTTTGCCTTCAATACCGCGATCCCCGAATCCACCGGGCACTAATATTCCGTCGACATTTGACAGTTGCTCGTTTACAACATTGTCGCCTTTCTCCAGTTCCACGGCATTTATCCATTTAATCTCCATCGCTGAATCATGATAAAGACCGGCGTGCCTTAGGGCTTCGGCTACACTCATATAGGCATCGGGTAGTTCTACATATTTACCGACAACGGCAATCGTAGTCTTATATTTGGGGTTTTTAATTTTGTCTACAATCTGAATCCATTCCGACATATCCGCATTTTTGCATTTAAGCCCGAGACGTTCTACAACGATGTCGTCAAGTCCCTCTTTTTCCATTAGAAGCGGGACCTCGTAAATTGTGCAGGCGTCCACCGCCTGAATAACAGCATCCTTGTGAATGTCACAAAAAAGTGCCAGTTTTTCTTCCATTTCCTTTGAAAGAGGCATTTCTGTGCGGCAAACGATAACGTCCGGCTGAATACCGATACTGCGCAGCTCTTTGACGCTGTGCTGGGTCGGTTTGGTTTTTAGCTCACCCGCAGCCCTAAGGTAAGGGACCAGAGTAACATGAATATACATCACGTTTTCCCGGCCAATATCGCTCTTTAGCTGCCGGATGGCCTCCAGGAAGGGAAGGGATTCGATGTCTCCCACGGTACCCCCGATTTCGGTAATTACTACATCCGGTTTGCTTTCCTTAAGAACTCTTTGAACCCGCTCCTTAATCTCATTGGTGACATGCGGGATAACCTGAACCGTCCCGCCAAGAAAGTCCCCTTTGCGCTCTTTGGAGATGATTGACCAGTATATTTTACCGGTTGTGACATTACAACTTTTACTAAGGTTTATATCAATAAATCTTTCATAGTGTCCCAGGTCAAGGTCTGTTTCTGCCCCGTCGTCAGTTACAAAAACCTCACCGTGTTGATAGGGACTCATTGTACCGGGGTCAACGTTAATATAAGGGTCAAATTTCTGGATGGCTACCTTTAATCCTCTGCTCTTTAGAAGACATCCTAACGATGCAGCCGTTATGCCCTTTCCGAGGGAGGACACAACTCCTCCGGTAACGAAAACAAACTTAGCCATGATTTTCCTCCTATTCGAAAAACGGGTTGAATATTTGCTACTGTTCTAAAAACTACCTACAACATTTTATCCTCTGGTAGATAGCCTGTCAAGGGGAAGCAGAGCGTTGAAAGGTTGCAGCCCCCTATCAACCCAAACTCAGGAAAGTAATAACTTTCCTGAGTATTAAAAATTGCGTGGAATTACCACGCATTTTATTAATTATCCCAGTCTTCGTCGGGGTGATTGGGACGAAGCCCCTTGTCCGGCATCCATTCTCTTAATCCCCATACACCCTGTCCTACATGGATAAACCTCCCGTCGAGGTTTAATTCGGTGTGTATACCTGCCATAATATGTTCCCTGTCTTTTCCCGTAATAGGCTTAATGGCCATAACTTCTTCAAACAGTTCCCGGAAATATAAGGGAGCCCCTTTGGCTTTAAGAATTTCATGGGCCAGGTCGGCTTCGGACATATGTGGGTTAACCTGTCCAGTAGTGAGGTTAGCCATTAACATTCACCTTCCCTCGCATTGATAAATGGTAAAGCTATAATTAACAAAATAAATTATTCGACTCTGTGGGAGTATTTTCCTGCCTAATCGCTAAAAATTTGTCTGAAATTGTTGGAATCAGGGAGCACCCGTAAAAAGAGTTTTATTTTAATAAAAAGTTAATATTTTTTTCATCCAAATGTCACAAATTTTTATTAAAATTAACATATTAACCAAAAAAACGACAAAAAGGCAGGAGTGTTTTAATGAAACAAGAAAAGATTCTCCTGAGAATTCAACAACTGCGTCGGAACCTGGCCGCCCTCGTAACAATCAACGGAAGTTTGACCAGCCAGGCCGTTCTAAGGGCAAGCCATAAGCTGGATGTAGCAGTAAACGCCTATTACCGGGTTCTGATAAAAAAAAATCATAAGAGAAAAAAAGGGTTGTTTTAAAAGTTCATTTGACACCGTATTTAATAATGTTTTTTTCCTTACGTTGTCTCAAAAGAGGCAGTCTTACTAAGTTTTGACATAGGGAAGGGGCAGGAATATGCCTGCCCCTTCTGGGACAATCCCCTTTTTCTATTCATCTGTAACTGTTACCTTATTAATGGGCTGACCTTTCATCGGGTAATTCAGGGATTTGTAGCCCAGGGGGGGTGCCCAAACGGGAACGGCAGTGGTGGTCCGGGATATTCCATTGACTGCGAGATTAACCCCAACAAGCACGAAAGGGGCTCCCTCTCTATGGCCCACCGGGGACCTAACACAGGTGGCAGCCAGTTCTTCATTGTTTATGAACCCCAACCCCACCTTGACGGAGTACACACGGTTTTTGGCAGGGTAATTGAAGGTATGGATTTGGCCGACCGGATTAACCCCGGGGACAAGATTAAAAACCGCTATTAGCCAGCTTCTCGAAATTTGCCACGGTATTGGGGGCATCTTTGTCAAAAAATTCAATCACGATTTTTCCCTTGTCCATTTCAATAATACCCTTTTTCATAGTACCTCCTTAAAGTTTGCCTTTAACCACCAGCCAAACCGCTAGACCAATCGGCAGAGCAAAGGCGATTAAAAAGTTAACTGTCTGCCACATAAACTTGGAGCCCTCAAAACCATACATAAGTAAACCCTCCCTGTAATCACCTATATAATCAGAAAGTTTGCGGATAGCAAACCTCCTACCTTCTCGCAGCCGCCAGGCGTAGAGAAAAACGGCACCCTTCACCTGCCCGATGTTGAGGCTGTTCAGTGCGCAGGTTCTTAGCGCTTAGAACTGTGGCCTACCCCTTGCGGGTAAAAGCGAGTATGGCTAGGAAGCAATTTTACAACGGCTGAAGGCGTACTCTTTTGTACGTCGAAGTCGTTGTAAAATTGCTGAGTGCGGAGCCGTTGCCGCCTCAGCGGCTTACGGATTCCGGCCTACTCCTTGCGGGTACAACGCCAGACGACGCTTTTCAACAGCCTTGAGACGGTTCAAAAACGAGTATAGCAAGGAAACAATTTTACAACGGCTGAGGGCGTACTCCATGTACGTTGAAGTCGTTGTAAAATTGTTGACAAAGCTAGACGAAGTTTTTCAACCGTCTCACATGGATTCGGGGGCGGTGAGGCCTAGTAACTCTAACGCCCTTTTGACCACAGTTTGTACACTCTTTACGAGAACGATGCGGGCATTCTGCAATTCCCGGTCATCAATCATTACCCGGTGGCTGTTGTAGAAACTGTGGAACAGCCCCGCCAGTTCATGGGCATAGCGGGCCAACCGGTGCGGTTCAAGGTTCACGGCGGCTTCCGAAATTTCGGTGGGGAAATCCACCAGTTTTCTCATTAATTCCAATTCGGCCGGTTCTTTTAGGAGGGCCAAATTACAGGACCCGGCCAGGGGAACGGCTCCGCCCCTTTCCTCCAACTGGCGGAAGATGCTGCATATCCTGGCATAGGCGTATTGGATATAATAAATTGGATTTTCGGTGGACTCGGACTTGGCCAAATCCATATCAAAATCAAGGTGGCTGTCCGGGCTCCGCATAACAAAGAAATACCTGGCCGCATCCTTGCCAACTTCAGCCACCAGGTCTTCCAGGGTGACAAATTCACCGGACCGCTTAGACATCCGGATTATTTCCCCACCCTTAAACAGTCGGACAAGCTGCATGATGACAATGTCGAGGCTGTCAGGGTCATAACCCAGAGCCTTCATAGCGCCCTTGAGCCTTGCGACGTGGCCGTGATGGTCGGCTCCCCAAATATTGATGACCCATTTAAAACCCCGGTCAAACTTGTTTTTGTGGTAAGCGATATCTGCCGCAAAATATGTAGGGGTGCCGTTGCTTCTGACCACAACCTCGTCTTTTTCCTCGCCGAAGGCGGTGGTTTTCAGCCAGAGAGCACCTTCATGTTCGTAAATGTATCCCTTGTCCCGCAGTTCGTCAAGCACCGCATTGACAGCACCCGACTCATGCAGGGACTGCTCGCTGAACCATATATCATATTCAACACCAAATTGGTGAAGAGTATTTTTAATTGCCTGAAGTTTTTCCTCCAGGGCATACTTCACAAAAATTTCTTTTCGCCGGTCGGGCACCATATCAAAATACTTGTTACCCGGATCAAGGGCGGTGATTCTTTTCACGGTATCAATGATATCCTGCCCGTGATACCCGTCCTCGGGGAAAACAACATCCTGCCCCATCTGCTGAAGGTACCGGGCCTCCAGGGATTTCCCAAAATTCTCTATTTGATTGCCCGTGTCGTTTATGTAAAACTCCCTGGTTACGGCAAACCCCGCCGCTATCAGCAGGTTGGCCATGGTGTCCCCCAAAGCGGCGCCCCTGGCATTTCCCATATGCAGCAAACCAGTAGGATTGGCGCTGACAAATTCCACCTGAACCATCTTACCTTGCCCGGTGTCAGTGTTTCCGTACTGCTCCCCTTGTTCTTCAACTTGCAGTAGTACTTCGTGGACCCAGTTATTGTTAAGATAAAAATTAATAAACCCAGGTCCGGCAATTTCTATTCTGGCAACCCAAGAGCCTTGGGTGTTGATATTGTTTTTCAGCGTCTCGGCTACCTGCCTCGGTGACATTTTGGCCTGGCGGGCCAGCAGCATGGCTATATTTGTGGCAAAATCACCGTGCTCCTTTTCTCTGGGCACCTCCAGGACAAATTCGGGAAGGCCTTCGTAGTTTAGTGTTCCCGTATTTTTTGCGCTTTCCGCAGCAGAATTAATTAAACTTATAATCCGGCCTTTAACCATCTCAAGAACAGACTTCATCTTATACCTCCCTGACGGTAAGTGACAACACGTTATCACTTATTTTCTCATTTTCAACTTCCAATTCATATTCGAGATTAATACTTCCCCCTCCGTCTGTCAAGTTAACATCCACCTTGGACGACGTAACAGCCATAAATATAACCCCGAAAGGGGTGATATAGTTTCCCCGATACCGCAGTCCCCGTTCGAAAACATGCCTTTGCTGGGAGGTTCCGGTCCTGTTTAAGGTCACCCGGGTCGACTCGGCCTTCAGGAAGGTAGTGGTTCCAGACATGCCTGTGACCTCTGATTCGTTGTAAATGATGAAGTATGCCCCGTTTTTTAAGTAATAGCTCCCCTTGGTGACTAATTCCTGAACGTCCACTTCACCAAACTCGTTGACCTGGGTTCCGGTAACCGAAATTAAAACCTCTTTGTTCATGACCCAACTACCTTTCAACCCAATCTATTAAAATATTATACCAGAAAAACCCCATCGCTACACCAATTAATTTCCTCCCCGCCAATTCCCGATATATAAAGCATTAACCGCTCGCCGGCAAAAATCGTCCGCTTAGCGCCAGCCGGCGGCACCCGGATCCAAATTGGACCGCTAGAATATACTTATTGACCACTAAACGGGAAAATGTTGCGTTTAACCTGAAAACAGGTGCAATAAATTGTAACCCCCTATAGAATATAATCAAATAGGAGTCCAGAGACCTAGAGTCCAGAGACCGGCACGAGTTGCCGGTCTTAGACTTTAGGCCTTTTTTGTTTATAAAGTCCGGAGGCATTATTGCCCAGAGGCTGATACTAATCGTATCAGCCTTTTCTTTTGCCTCCGGGCACAGTGTCAAATCGCAATAATTTTTGGGGGGATTGCCAATGTGCTAGACCAAGAAAGCCAATCGGACTTATACTATAAAAATTTAAGATGGAGGTGTTCTTTATGAGTGAACAGACTAATACGAGAGGTTGGATTGTTACTTTTCAGGTACGGCAATTAACCTCTGTCTCGGAGTGCTGTACGCATGGAGCGTAATTGGCAGAGCCCTTACAAAGCAGTGGCACTGGTCGGCATTTAAGGCTAACACACCTTATATGGTTGCCTGTGGTGTATTTGCCATTACGATGGTAATCGGCGGGAGGATGCAAGATAGAATAGGACCAAGGATTGTGGCATCCCTTGGTGGTGTGTTTGCAGGCGCCGGATTAATCATTTCCGGTTTGGCCAATCCGGACAGTATGCTCCCGATGATCATTGGTTTTGGGATTCTGGCAGGCACCGGAATGGGATTTGGTTATGGCGCCGCCACCCCGCCTGCGCAAAAGTGGTTCCCGCCCTACAAAAGAGGTTTAGTTACCGGTCTGGTTGTATCCGGTTACGGCTGCGCATCAGTATACTTATCTCCACTTACCTCAAAACTTCTTGGTTTGTATGGGATCAACAAAACCTATATGATTCTCGGCATTTTCTTCCTGGTCACCATCGTCTTATTTTCCCAGAACCTGAAAAACCCGCCGCCTGGTTATATCCCTGCCGGTATGCCCGCAATCGGCAGCGCTAAGCACATCGCAGCCGGACACCAGTATGACTGGCATGAAATGATGAAGACCCCGCAGTTCTATCTGCTCTGGTTAATGTTCGGTTTCGGTTCCTTTGCCGGTTTGATGATGATTTCAAGCTTGGCTAAGATAGGAGTCCTACAGAATCCTAATACAATCCTGGCTTCTATCTTCGTAGCCGTTCTGGCAGCCGGAAATGCCGGCGGCCGGGTAGCGGCAGGTTTTCTCTCCGACAAATTGGGCCGCATGCGCACAATCTTGTTGAGCAGTGGTTATCTGCTTACTGCAGGCAGGCATATCCTTCCTATGCAAGGCGCCTAAAAGCATCGTTGTCAGCAGGGAAATTCCTGTCACGGTTAACACGTTAAGCAAAGACTAATGCCTTTCCCGAACCGCACCGGAGATTTCCTCCGGTGCGGTATTCTTACCAGTTAACCCCGTGTTTCTACCGTTCACCTGCGGTTTTCGCCCATTGGCGGTCAAAAAACTACCATTAAGGAAAAAAACGGTGCTTTCTACCACAACAGAGTTAATAATTAAGTTGGATATTTGTCTAAATCTTACCAAATTTAGCTCTTTCGGGGGTGAGGATTTACACCGGTTGAAAAATTAAGTCCTAGGTTTTTTCTTGGGGGGAGAAACGATGGATCAAAGACGTGAAATCTCGGAACATTCCTTACTGTCTTTGGAAAGACAGACTGCCAGGTTAATCGAGATTTTGAAGGTTGCTGTGATTGTAATTTTAACCGTCTTATTGTCAATTCCGGTAATTGGTTCCCTATTGGGGGTCGGCAGAGGCGGGCACTATACCGGTTCGGCCTGGAGCGGAGCTTGGCTTTACGGACTTTTGGCAGTTTATACGGTAAATTACTGGTGGAGCAATGTTGAATGATAAGCAAACGGGTTTTGAATACCTTAATGGCACTTATCATTTCCCTTGCTCTGGCAACCGCAAACCTGGCAGGTTTATACTATCTTGACAAATCAATAGGCCAAGGAAACGTCCAGGTTATCCAAACGGCCTTGGACATTAACGCCAGGAATTTTACTCAGTGGTCATTAGGCGTTATTCCAAATATCAATACCGTCCCGGCAGCAGTGGCTGAACAGGAGAATATGCGGGTATGGGCCCAACCTGGTGATTACGCCGGACCGGCTGTCATGGGCATAACCTTCGCCATGGCAGCAATTATGTGGTTTATCTGGATCGGCTATTACCTCGGGTTTCCCGGCAACATGGTCTTTATAAAGCAGCGTTTGCTCGGTCTCTTGGCAGCATTAGTTTTAACTATCCTGACCAATCTTATGTTTGCCCGCATGACTACCGAGTTTACCAGTACTAATACTGTCCTGGGTGCGGCCTTCGGCCATCTTTCGCTGGGCCTTAATGCCGGGGGGATTTGGTTCATTGCTGTACTGTCCCGGCTCGGTGTCGGCCAGCATGAGTCAAGGCCTACGATTCCGGTAAGCCAGCTGAAAGACGAGAAGCTTTCCGCACTGCTAATGAGTTTGGTAATTGCTTTTGTTTTTGAAGGCGTCTTCAGGAAGGCAAACCTGGCATTACCCGGTTTGTCAATTGACTTCGCGGTCTGGGCTGTAACATTTATCGCGTTCTTCAATTACTACGGTTATATTCCTTCCAAATGGTTTAAGGGTGAAAGGCCTTTCGGAATCGTCCTAACCGTTTGCGGGACCGCTGCCACCATTATTATTTGGGTAGTTATTCAACACCTGACCGGCGGGGCCATCGGTACGGCCTTGCTAACTGCTTCCGGGAGCCCAGGCCTGTCCCTAATGCTTTCCTTCTGGCTGCTGTTCTGGCTCTCGGTTTCTAACCAATCCGGAAAATCAAGCCCCGTCAGGATAACAAGATATTAATCATCTAGAGGCTGTCTCAAAAGTTAATGTGAGACACCCGGAATGAAGGAAACTCAGGCATTCATTTGATAGCCTGAGTTTTGTCATATAATTGGCGTAGTCTTAAAGTAAGAGCTCCCATATTTTCCCCTCAAGTTGTCTTAGAAGAGGCACAGCATTCCTGTTTCTTTTTTACCTTGTCTCAAAAGAGGTAGTCTTTCTTAAGTTTTTACAGAATATAAAGGAAACGGCAGGTATGTTCCGGAGAGCGAGGCTGACATCCGCCAGCCCGCGACCCGCCTATGCGGGAGCGGTTTGCTGGCTGAGTTGTTGCTCGCTCGCAGGAATGTACCTGCTGTTTCCTTGTTTGAGTAACCAAAGCAAGAGACTGCCTCTTTTGAGACAGTCCCTCACTTCTATACTTCGATTTTCCAGCCCTCTTCAAAGGCTTGTTTATTCAATTCCAGAAACTTGGGCGGAACCTTTTCCTCTAAGGCTTTAATACACTTTTCCTTGGGGAATCCCATCTTACGGGCCAGGACTCCCATCAACACTACGTTGGAAGCCTTATCATTGCCCAGGTTCCGTGCAATAGTCAAAGCATCCAGGGCAATAGTATCCAGAACCTTGCGCCGGATCCGGTCAACAATACTGTCCGGGTATTTCTGGAGTCCCATGATAACAGGTACAGGCTCAATAACCTGGTCACTGATAATCATCGTCCCGCCCTTCTTTAGGTAATGCATCCAGCGGATTGCCTCCAACCGCTCAAAAGCCAGGATAATATCTGCCTGCCCCTCGGCAATAAGGGGTGAATACACCTTTTTTCCCATTCTCACCTGGGTGACAACACTGCCACCGCGCTGGGCCATCCCGTGAATCTCGGAAACTTTCACATCATGCCCCGCTTCCCGGGCCAGGTAGGATAAAATCCTGCTGGCCAGAATAGTGCCCTGGCCTCCCACGCCAACAATGAGAATATTGGTTACCTTGTCATTAACCAATGACTTCACCCGCTTTCTTTAGGGCCCCGGACGGGCACAGCTGTGCACATAAACCGCAGCCTGTACACAGGGTGGCATTAACCGTCACGGTTTCGACACCCGCAGTCAGGGCCGGGCAACCGAGCTTCATGCATTTTTTGCAGTTGATACAGGTATCTGTCTGGATGGTATATGGCGAGCTCTTTTCTTTAATCAGAAGGGCACACGGCCTTTTGGTGATTATTACCGAAGGTTCGTTGGCCTCCGCCTCTTCCTTAATGATATTTTTAAGGTTATCCAGCTCAAAAGGGTCAGCTGTTACGACCCTGCTTATGCCCAGCGCCTTTGCCAGCGCGACCAGATCCACCTGGCAGGTGGGTTCTTTGCTTAATGTCCGGCCTGTCGCCGGATGGTCCTGATGCCCGGTCATGGCTGTTGTGCTGTTATCCAGGATTATTGTGGTCGTAGCGCCTTTGTTGTAAGCCACATCCAACAGCCCGGTAATTCCTGAATGCAGGAAGGTGGAGTCCCCAATCACAGCGACAACCTTACCGTGCATCTCGGGGTGGGCTTTCTCCATACCCAGGGCCGAACCCACACTGGCACCCATACAGATACAGGTATCCATGGCTTCCAGAGGAGGCAGGGCGCCAAGGGTATAACAGCCGATATCCCCCATGACTGTCATTTTTAATTGGCTAAGAGTATAAAAAACTCCCCTGTGAGGGCAGCCGGGACACATTACAGGAGGTCTCACCGGAATCTGCACATCCGGGTCACCTTCCACTCCTTTGACCAGTACCGATGTATCCACAAGTTCTTTAAACTCCGTCACCGAGAGGATTTTTTCAGCAAGCATGCTTTGAGAAATTTCTCCCATTCGGGGGAACAGTTTCTTGCCTGTGACCTCGATACCCATCAGGCGAATCTGTTCCTCCAGGAACGGTTCCAGTTCTTCAACAACATACAGTTCCTTAACTTCCGCAGCAAACTTCCGGACTAACTTTTCGGGCAGCGGAAATGTCATCCCCAGCTTTAACACCGAGGCCCCGGGAATAACCTCCTTGACATACTCGTAAACAATACCGCTGGTAATGATGCCTATGCTTTTATCAGCCAATTCAACCTTGTTTACCGGGCAGGTCTCCGAATACTCCAGCAGTTTTTGTCTTCTTTCCTCAACCACAACATGGCGGCCCCTGGCATGGGCAGGCACCATAACATACTTTGACGGGGTTTTCGTATAAGGTTTGGTATGGCTTTCTCCGCGTTCCCCCAGTTCAACAAAACTCTGGGAATGGGCTACCCTGGTAGTTGTGCGTAGCAAGACCGGCGTATCAAACTGTTCGCTGATTTCCAGAGCCAAGCCCACCATATCCTTGCATTCCTGGCTGTTGCTGGGTTCCAATAGGGGAATCTTGGCAAACTTAGCGTAATTCCTGTTGTCCTGCTCATTCTGGGAGCTGTGCATCCCTGGGTCATCGGCTCCAACCAGCACAAACCCGGCGTTGACACCGGTATAGGCCAGGGTAAACAGCGGGTCCGCTGCCACGTTGACCCCAACGTGTTTCATGGTTACAAGAGTCCTGGCGCCTCCTAAGGCTGCACCTAACCCTACTTCCATCGCCACCTTCTCATTCGGGGACCACTGGGCGTAAACACCCTGGTAACGCACAAAGTTCTCCAGTATCTCCGTACTGGGCGTGCCTGGATAAGCGGCTGCCACCGTCACCCCCGCCTCAAAGGCTCCTCTTGCAATTGCCTCATTTCCTGTAAGTAACTCCTTCATTTCTATACCTCCACACTCAGGCTGTTAAGGGGTATGCTTTTCTACAAACATACTATTTATTGCGCAAATCAATTACTCTTTTGGCCTTGCCCATCGTTCTTTCGATTGACCTGGGCTCAAGCAATTTAACCTTGGCGCTTATTGAAAGCACTCTCTGCAGCTTCTGTTTAAGGGTTTTTTCAAGTTCTTCGAGTTCCTTGAACTTACCGGTAAAGTGATCCCCGGAAAGTTCCACCTGGACTTCCAAATCATCCAGATAACCTTTGCTGGTTACTATCAATTGATAATGAGGGGCTACCCCTTCGGTCTCCATAATTACGCTTTCGATTTGGGAAGGGTACACATTTACACCCCTGATAATCAGCATATCATCCGCCCGGCCTGTTATCTTTTTCATCCTAACAGTAGTCCTGCCGCAGGCGCAAGGTTCGTTTATCAACATCGATATATCCCTCGTGCGATACCGGACAATAGGGAACGCTTCCCTGGTGAGAGAGGTAAACACCAGTTCACCCTGTTCACCATATCCCAGCACTTCCCCTGTATCGGGATTTATCACCTCAGGATAAAAATGGTCTTCATTAATGTGCAGGCCATCGGCGCATTCACATTCACCGGCGACGCCTGGTCCCCCAATCTCGGTCAGGCCGTAGTTATCGGTGGCCCGCATATACCAGCGCCGCTCAATTTCTTTTTTCATGTTTTCGGTGCAGGGCTCGGCCCCGAATAATCCCACCCTTAGATTTAGCTTTGACGTATCCACACCCATATCTTCGGCGGCTTCTACCATATACAGAGCATAGGAAGGTGTCGCCACAAGAACTGTGGTTCCAAAATCCTGCATCATAGTAATCTGTCTTTCGGTATTGCCCGTAGAGGCGGGAATTATTGTTGCCCCAACCTTTTCCAAGCCGTAATGCAGTCCGAAACCACCGGTGAACAGCCCGTATCCGAAACAGATCTGAGCAATATCTTCATCCGTCACCCCCGCCATGGTAACCACCCGGGCGACCAGATTGGACCATGTGCGAATATCGCGCTTACTATACCCGACAACTTTCTGCCTGCCGGTAGTGCCGGAAGATGCATGAACCCGTACAATTTGTTTCATTGGCATGGCAAACAACCCGAAAGGGTAATTTTCTGTAATAGCCTCTTTACCTGAAAAAGGTAACTTTTGGACATCTTCCAGCCTTTTAATGTCCTGTGGCTTGACACCCTGTTCAACAAAGAGCTTTCTGTAGAAAGGTACTTTTTCATATACATTATGAACTACCGTCTGCAGCCGGTCCAGCTGAATGGCCTGCATGTCTTCCCTGCTCATACATTCATAATGAGGTTCCCAAACCATTAAAATCATCTCCCCGTGTTTTTAGCTCCCTGCCCTCAGGTGATAAAAAGGTCATCAAAGCGGCAGAAGGGGTTTGTGCAGGTAAAAAACAAAAGTACCACTACCAGAATAAGCAGCGGCGTTGAAACCGATTCCCCCAAGTCAACAAAACCACCCGTTACATTTCCAGAATTTAACTGTGGTAGCCGTTTATTTGACAATCATATGTATTTCCACATTTTTAGTCTGTTTCCTGCATTAAGCAAACATATTTTTCTGATAATTTTTAACATTCACGAATAGGCCGAAAATACTGTTGCCCGCCGTCTGTCATGAACTGGACCAGTTCACTGTCAACGGCGGGCAACAAAAAGGTTGAGTCGCGTCTTACGCCAATTAACCACAGGCCTCCTCGCCGCAAAAAGATAGCTTTTTAAGGAATTTGTCCATGCGATCGATAGCTTCCGTAAGATTTTCCACCGAGGCGGCATAAGAGCACCTGATATGGCCTTGCCCGTTAACCCCGAAAACACTTCCAGGCACAGTGGCCACTTTTGCTTCCATCAACAGCCTTTCGGCAAACTCTTCGGAAGATAAACCGGTATTTTTGATTGAAGGAAAAGCATAAAAGGCACCTTTTGGCTCAAAGCAGGACAGGCCTATCTCACTGAACCCTTTAAGGACGAGCTTTCTGCGCCTGTCATATTCGGCCACCATCTTAAGCATTTCATCTGTACCGTTTTGCAGCGCTTCCAGGGCCGCCATTTGAGCCGTTACCGGTGCGCAGAGCATCGTATACTGGTGTATCTTAGTCATGTGGGCAATCACTTCCGGATGCCCGCAGGCATAGCCGAGACGCCATCCGGTCATGGCATACGCCTTAGAAAACCCGTTTAACAGGATGGTCCGGTTCTTCATGGCCGGCAGTGAGGCAAAACAAGTATGTTCACCTTCATATGTAAGTTTGTCGTAAATCTCGTCAGAGATGACAACAAGGTCGTGTTTCTTGACCACCTTAGCTATTTCCATTAGCTCTTCCCTGGAAATAGTTGCCCCGGTTGGGTTGTTGGGATAACTGAGGATAATGACCTTGGTTTTCGGAGTGATTTTTTCCTTTATTTCAGCGGCAGTAACCCGAAAGTCGTTTTCAGCCGAGGTCAGAATAGGCACCGGTGTCCCTCCGGCCATACTGGTACAGGGGGCATAAGACACATAACATGGTTCTGGGACGAGGACCTCATCCCCCGGGGCTAAAAGCGCTCTAAGGGCCAAATCCATACCTTCACTGACACCCACTGTAACCAACACTTCATTACGGGGTTCATATGCGACCTTATAATTGTTATAAAGGTGGCGGGCAATCTCCTCCCGCAGTTCGAGAAGCCCCCAGTTCGAGGTGTACATGGTGTATCCCTTTTCCAGGGAATATATACAGGCCTCCCGCACATGCCAGGGAGTGACAAAATCCGGTTCGCCGACACCCAGGGAAATGACCCCCTTCATTTCTGAAACCAGGTCAAAAAAACGCCTGATGCCTGACGGAGGAATGCTTTTCACTTGTGGGGACAGTTTATCCGTCCAGTTTATCATGGTGAAATCACCAGCCTTCTATCGTCTTCTTTATCCTCCAAAATCACGCCCTCCTGTTTGTATTTTTTCAATACAAAGTGGGTGGCCGTCCCTTGAACTTCCTCAACGGTAGCCAGTTTGGTAGCTACAAAAAATGCCACTTCCTTCATTGTCTTTCCTTCAATTAGAACAGAAATGTCGTAACTGCCGGACATCAGATAAACCGTCTTGACCTCAGGAAAACGGTAAATTCTTTCAGCAATATCGTCAAAACCGGAGCCTCTCTGGGGAGTCACCTTGACCTCAATCAAAGCGGAAACCGTTTCTTGACCGGCTTTTTCCCAATTAATGAGGCTGTGGTATTTCACTATAAGCCGCTTTTCTTCCAGTTCCTTAACCCGGTTTTCGACCTCCGTTTGGTCCATATCGAGCATTGCCGCTATCTGCTCATACCGTAAACGGCTGTTATTTTCCAACAACTCAAGAATCTCGCGATCTTTTTTATCCATTTCACAACCTCCTAATTAAAAATAAATAAGCTCCCATCCCCAAGGGACGAGAGCTCTCTCACGCGGTACCACCCTAATTGGCTGCTCACAGGCAAACCCAACTTTTTCCCGTTACGTGGGCCAGGCGGCCGGGCTTACTGGTTTCAGCCCGGCAACTCCGGGGTGGCATTCGGTGCCCGTTCCTGCCGGTTCACAGCATTCCCGGCTCTCTTTGAGATAACAAAGCACTTACTATCCCCATCATTGTCATTAAGTATAAATTTCTTTGAATTATATCACCTGCGGGTTACCCTGTCAATAATATTGGTATGCGGAAAAAGCCGGTTGGGTTATTGTTAATATATTCCTCACCTCAGCCGCCCGGAACGGAGCATGGAAACAAGAATCAGTATTCCCAGGAAACCCGAAAACATAAAGCCCAACGTCCCCAAAGCGGGATACCCCCACAGGAGAGGGCCTTTACCCGTGTGCATGATAACCGCGGAACCAACCATCAAAGCGGCCAGGATAAGACCGAAGGAAATCCTCGAAGATGATATGTCAAGCATGTCATATAACCAGTTTAAATTTCTGTGATAAAATGTAATCCGGGTATCATTATTAGCCAAATTGCTAACTGCCTGGGAAATGTCTCGAGGCAAAGTAAACATTGCCCCGCCGACATTTGAAATCTGTTTATAGAGGCTTCCGGGATAAAGGCTGGGGCGCAAGGCCTCTTTTAAGTATTCAATGGCTATCGGTTTAATAACCTCCGCCATGTCCAATTCGGGGCAAATTTTTCTGGCCATGTTCTCACATATCATCACCGTTTTGCCCAAAATAAAAAGACTGTCAGGCATTTTGATTCCATGGTTGATGGAAATAGTGATCATCCCGTTAATCAGTTCGCCAAGTTCCATTCCGCCGGTGGTTACCCCGTTGGCCTTCTCCACAATCTCGGCCACATCTTCAAAGAAATACTGGCGGTGAATTTTCCTGGTGGTTATCCCCGTCTCCATGATAACATCCATAACAGCGGGTACATCCCGTTCCGATAATGCTACTATGAGTTCCGCCACTTGTCTGCGGTGGTTTTGGTCAAATCTGCCCACAATCCCGAAATCTATCAAGACTACCCGAAAATCGTCCTGAAATAGGACGTTACCCGGGTGCGGATCCCCGTGGAACAGCCCTTTTTCGAACAACGGGCGGAAAACTGCCAGCAGCATGTTTCCGGCATATTTGGCCCTGTCCTCAAAGGAGTATGGATGTTTTTCAAATTCCTCGACCCGGATTCCCCTGACATACTCCATAGTCAGTATTTCCCTGGTCGTATATTCCGAAAATACCCTTGGCACAATCACCTTTTCATTATGGCAGAATTCCCGGTAGAAGGCCTCCATGTTAACTGCCTCGGTCAGGTAATCGAGTTCTTTGTGGATTTGCCGTTCAAACACGTCGATTATCTCGTGAACATTACAGACCCGTCCTATAACAGTGCGGTCCTGCAGTATTCCCGCAAAATTTTTAAGTATCTTAATATCACCGTTTATCAATTGAGTCAGGTGAGGCCGCTGGATTTTTACTACGACCTTTTCACCGCCTGAAATTACTGCTTCGTGTACCTGGCCTATGGAAGCACTGGCAAGCGGCTCGTAATTAAAATCGAAAAAAACTTCTTCGGGATTTTTTCCCGTCTCTTTAATAAATTGAGCCCTGACATCAGATTCAGGGACCTCTTCAACATTATCCTGAAGCCTGCTAAATTCCTCAACATAATCCCGGGGAACAAGGTCCGGCCTGGCACTAAGCAACTGGCCCAGCTTCACAAAGGTTGGCCCCAGGTCTTCAAAAATCATTCTGACTTTTTGAGGTTGGGAACAAGGCCCGGTATTGGTGAAGGCGCCACCGGTTCCAGGGTCGACGAGCAGTCCCAGTCCAAGCAGTTCAACCAGATAGCGAAACCCATGCCTTATAAGAACCCGGGCAATCTCCCGATACCGCGACACCCTACGGTATTTTAAGGCCAATGTTTCACCCCCCGTCCCCTTAATGTGCATTTACATTATGACAATTTAGGAGGTTTTTTATCCGGCCTGGCAATCGATATCTACAGGTCGTTATAAAGAAACAAGGCCGGTCTGGCGGTTTGCGGGAGGTTTTTACCTTGCAAGCGTCAGACCGGCGGTTTATTTCACCTCATATCCGGCATCACTAATAGTCTTCTTGAGATTATTCCCATCCACTACGGCCGGGTCGTAGTCGATTGACACAGTTTTCCCGGCCAGATTGACAACGGCATCCTTAACTCCATTAAGGGTTTTCAGTGCCTTTTCCACAGACATTTTGCAGTGATTACAACTCATTCCTTCCACGTTCATGACTACATTAGCCAAAACTTCACCCCCTTCGATTATTATTGTACCCAGATAGGAAAAAGCCATGCCGGATACAGTATATACACTATTATAAATCATTACTATTAAAGAAAAAATGCACAAAATAAAAAATGTGGACAATATTACATCCACAGAAAAAATGGTCATTTCCAGGGTGGCCCAGGTATGTCTTTGGCGGCTCATTCATACGGGAAATAAAGATACGTGGTTGTGCCCCTGGCCAATTGGCTTTTTACTTCCATGTAGGCCCCGTGGCTTTCCATAATAGTTGATGATACCGCCAGACCAAGTCCGGTACCGTTATCTTTGGTGGTGAAAAAAGGGATATACATCCTCCTGACCGTCTCTTCATCCATTCCTATTCCCGTATCATTTATTTCCAGGCAAACCTTTTGCTCCCCGGGGATGTCGTAAGCGCGAACCGTGAGCGTTCCGCTTTTGACCATAGCGTCAAA
The DNA here is from genome assembly GCA_021847735.1 of Bacillota bacterium. GTDB lineage: Bacteria > Bacillota > Thermincolia > Thermincolales > UBA2595 > JAJZQD01. The sequence goes on from JAJZQD010000009.1 coordinate 48,374, forward strand.
GGAGTTCCTGATGACATTGATTAATACCTGTTTTATCTGCTCACAGTCAATAAGGACAAGCTGTAACGTCTCATTAAACTCTTCAATTATCCTAATGTTTTTTAAGAAGGCCTCGCTTTCAATTAACAAGCGAATATCCTCCCACAATTCCTTAAGATTGTATGGCTTTCTGTTGGGTAACGCAGGTTTGGCAAGCTTTAAAAATTCGTTGACAATGATATTAACCCTGTCTATTTCATCTATTATAATATTAATGTATTCAGCCTTTGGCGTGCCTGCCAGTTCATTCTGCAGCAACTGGATAAACCCCCTGACCGAAGTAAGGGGATTCCGTATTTCATGTGCCGCTCCAGCCGCCAACTGCCCCACCATAGCCAGTTTTTCCGATTGAACCATGACCTTTTCCAACTTGCGGGGATTAAACACGTCAACCACCGTCAGGAAGGCACCGACAAACTCACCCTTTTCATCAAAGACGGGGTGGGCTTTAGTTTCAAAGGGTGCGGGCTCTTCCGTCCCGTTTGCCATAACTATATCCGTAAAGGAAGCCTCCTGTGTCTCCAACGTTTTTTGTAAGAGACCAAGCAGAGAAAGTTGAAAATGACTTCCCGAGCTGCCGGTTACTTCAGAAAAATGTTTTCCCAAAAAACCGCCTTCACTCCATTGCAAAAGTGAAGCCATTGGCCGGTTAATGAATGTAACCTTCCCCTTAGAATCAACAACTAACACCGCAGTTTTTGTATGTTCAAGAACCGTCCTATACAAGGTGCGATGATTAGTAATGGCCTTTTTAATTCGTTCAAAAGCTCCTTTTTTTTCTTTCCGTTCTTCAATATTCTTTAGCTCCGTTCGTACAGCCGCGCTTAATTCGGGGTAATCAATAGGCCTGCTCAACGTATTGCTAATACCCATGGAAGACAGCGTTTTTTTAATGGCTGCGGAGTTACCCCCTACAACGGCAATAATGCCGAAATGTCCGCTAATACTGCCTATTCTTTTGAAAACGTCAATATCGCTGGCCCCGCTTACATTTAAGAGGACAACGTTGACTTCACCCTTTTCAATGAGGGCTTCAATCATTGACAGGTCCTGGATATAATATACTCCATGGCCATCGCCTTGAAGCCTCCACCTTGCAAGTTTCAGCTTCCCTGCCGGGTCAAGTATCATTACCCCCGATTGCTTTACAGGCTCAAAACCTCTCGTGTTGGAATTCCCGATTTCGTCACACATCCTAGTTTTGTCACCCCCAACACCGTTAATCACTCAACTATTGTACAATTTTTCCAGCACTACTAATTCGCCAATAGAAATAAAAAGTCCTTCTTAGAATATCCCAAATTTTCTAAAAACTTTGTCGAAAATTAAAGTCCACATACTGAAGATAATTTTTGATATAATAAGGCTATGATTATTTGGGGTTGGTGAACTTAATGTCTTCAAAGGTTAAAACCAGGTTGGCACTATTGATAATTTGCCTTCTTGTGTCTTTTATGTTTTTTAGCGGCTGCGGTATTTTAACTCTTCCCAAACCGCAGATGGAAGTGGCTTCAAAAATATATGACAGCAACAACCACGTTATCACTGCTCTCTTCAGGGAAAACAGAATACAGGTACCTATCGACCAAATCCCCGAAGTGACTCAAAAAGCGTTTATTGCCGTGGAAGACGCACGGTTTTACAGGCACTATGGCCTAGACCCGGTAAGGATCATAGCCGCTCTCTGGAACGATTTAAAAGCGGGGAAACTCGTCCAGGGGGGCAGTACCATTACCCAGCAAACCGCTAAAAACCTTTACCTTTCACGGGAAAAGACTTTTGGCCGCAAACTGACTGAAGCTTGGCTGGCCATCCAGCTTGAACGAAAATACACGAAAAAACAAATTCTCGAGATGTATCTAAATCAAATATATTTTGGGCAGGGAGCATACGGTATAGAGACTGCTTCCCAGACATATTTTGGTAAACCCGCCGCCAGGTTGGATTTAGCGGAAAGTGCCATGCTGGCCGGCCTACCCAAAGCGCCCAATACATATTCCCCGTTTCAGAACTGGGAAGGGGCTAAGCAGAGGCAAAGAATAGTGTTAAACCGGATGGTCGAAGGGGGATTTATTACTCAGCAGGAAGCAGACAAGGCTGGAAGGGAAAGGTTAATCCTGAAGTCGGGAGGACCTGGTGCAGGGAACGCCCCGTACTTCGTCAGTGAAATTGTAAAGTACATTACGGAAAAATACGAAGACGGTGCGAAGATGCTTTTCTCGGAAGGCATATCAGTATATACGACCCTTGACTTGGGTATGCAAAAAGCCGCTGAAGCTTCCTTTGTCGACGGCCTTGCCGGAAGAAACCCTGCCCTGGAAGGCGCATTAGTAGCCATAGATCCCGTAAACGGATACGTTAAGGCCATGGTTGGCGGACGGGATTTTACCCGCTCTAAGTTCAATCGGGCTGTTCAGGCCCATAGGCAGCCGGGGTCGGCCTTTAAACCATTTTTGTACACCGCTGCAATAGACCGCAATTATACCCAGG
>JAJZQD010000056.1 GCA_021847735.1 Bacillota bacterium
TCCTTCGATTCCACCCCCACGTCAGACAAGCTGGGGAGTCAGGCGATCTCCATTGCACTGATTAGAGTTGTCAGTTCCCCTTTTTTGCCAAGGTATTTTACCCTGATATCGTTCACCTGGTCCAGGTTGGCAGCAGCAGTTATGTCCAAAAGGGCTTCTGTTTTCATAGATTCAAGCTTGTCCCTCATCATTTTCCTCCTTGTCTGTTTCTTGATTAAGCAAGTTATAAAAATAGCTTTCGTCCCTAAGGGACGAAAGCTTCAATTTCGCGGTACCACCCTTTAATAATCAAAAATCTCTTTTCCCAGTACGGGCATAATGCCTATACACGCTTCCGGTTAACGGTGGAAGTATCCGGCCAGACCTAATATCATACGAATTCAGCCCGCTGCTTCCGGGTGAACTTCACCTGGTCTCTCTTGAAAAGGCTTCCAGTCTCAGGCCTCTACTCCCTGTACAAAAAAAGACCAAGCTACTTTACCCGTGCATCGCATTTCAGGTAGCTTGTTTAGTTGTATACCCCACGCCAATCAGTGTGTTGCCACTCTTTTATCCAATCGTTTATAAATAATGTACGCAGTTATTGAACCAGTCGCTTCGAATATCCTCCAAAAAAATTCGGCGGGTAACAACATTAGACCACTACCTTTCACACATTTCTTGGGGACCTTTCGAATCTGATTATAACACAACCGTAAATTATTTACAAGTTTGATTTAGCTTTAGAGCCATGCTGTCGGAAGGCCTCATAAAACACTATTCCGGCCGCTGTTGCCACATTCAGAGACTCAGCCTCACCCGCCATCGGAATTCTTACTTTGATGTCGGCCGCCCGGCGTAATTCCGGCGATACCCCCCGGGCTTCGTTACCGAAAATTATCGCCAATGGCAATTTGAAATCAGCCTCATGGACAGGTATCGTGTTTTCCTCCAGGGATGTGACGGCTGAAAATACCGAGTTGCGCCCGAGAAAAGCCTCAATCCCGGTGATGTCCGTCTCACGAACCACCGGAACATGGAAAAGGGAACCCATAGTTGACCTCAGGGTTTTGGCATTATAAAGGTCGGCGCACCCCCTGCTCAAAATCACGCCGCCTGCCCCGAAGGCATCGGCAATCCTTATGATTGTCCCCACATTACCAGGGTCCTGCACCCCCTCGACTACAGCAAACATCGATTGGGGGGTGACAACCAGATCCGTTAGGGAAACCCCGTTAATCTTAACAAGGCCCATAATCCCCTGGGGGGTATCGGTTTCACCCATGTATTCCATAACCGCATCATTTACTCTCACGATTTGTGAAGCTCCCAACCCGGAAATAATGGCTCTAACCGCCGGGTTGTTTTCCCCGCGTTCCGATATTATTATCTTTTCTGGGAAATGCCCGGAACTGACGGCCTCAGAAACGAATTTGACACCCTCGATGACAAATCGCCGCTCCTGTTCCCTATTCCGCTTTTCCCTTAAGCCCCTGATATATTTTACCAAGTTGTTTTGTTTACTTGTTATAACAGGTTCCATCAATATCCCACCCTCAATATAGAGCCAACTGTGGATTAAACCGCCCGGAATCCAGCAAGGGCCCCGGCTATTCTCAATTATAAAGCCATTTAATTCTTTTAGCAAATTTGCTGCTTACATAGTGCCCCCCGCCATCAATCAAAAGAGGCAGCCTCTTTAATTTCGAATCAGGAAAGAGCAGGTGTGTTCCGCAGAGCGGTCTGACGTCGTCGGCCAAACACTCCGCAAGGAGTGTTTAGCCGAACGGCGTTGTTGCCGTTCGGAGGAATACACCTGCTCTTTCCTGCCCCCAAGTTAAACAAAGGGGATGTCTCTTTTGGACACCCCCCACCAAGGCTTTCAAATTAAGCGTTTGCCTTCTTCTTGGCTACTTCAACAAGCTTGCCGAAGGCCTTTTCGTCAGTCACTGCCATATCTGCAAGCATCTTGCGGTTGACTTCCACACCGGCTTGCTTCAAACCGTTGATCAGCTTGCTATAAGACATGCCGTTAATTCTGGCAGCCGCATTGATTCTGGCAATCCATAGTTTGCGGAAATCCCTCTTTTTGGCCTTCCGGTCACGGTAGGCATATGACAGGGATTTCAGAACCTGCTCGTTAGCCGGTCTGAAAAGCTTGCTCTTGGAACCAAAATATCCTTTGGCCAGCTTTAATATCTTTTTATGTCTGTTACGGGCAGTAACACCCTTTTTCACCCGTGGCATATGTTAAAACCTCCTTTGTTCATGTAAATTAAGCATAGGGAATTAAGCGTTTAATCTTTTGAGCGTCCGCTGCGGAAACAAGGCCCGATTTGCGGAGGTTTCTCTTCCTCTTGGAGCTCTTTTTTTCTAATATATGGCTTTTATACGCTTTAGCTTTTTTAATTTTGCCTGTTCCTGTCAATTTAAATCTCTTTGCTGCACCCCGGTGGGTTTTCATTTTGGGCATATGATTTCCTCCTCTCTAGTCCTGTTTTGGTGCTAAAATCATTATCATATTTCGTCCTTCAACTTTTGGATGTCTCTCTATGGTGGCAAAATCCTTGGTGGTTTCCGCCACCCTTGCTAAAAGTTTTTTTCCTAACTCGGCATGGGCTAATTCGCGGCCCCTGAACATAAGGGTCACTTTCACCTTGTCACCTTCTGTTAAGAATTTGATGGCATTTTTAGTTTTGACCTCCAGGTCATGGTCCTCAATGTTAGGCCGCATTTTAACTTCCTTGACATTGACGGTTTTCTGCTTCTTGCGGGTTTCCTTTTCACGCTTGCTTTGCTCATACTTAAATTTCCCAAAGTCCATGATGCGGCAAACAGGCGGTTTGGCCATAGGGGCAATTTCAACAAGGTCCAGTTCTTTCTCCTGGGCCATACGTAGGGCTTCCTTTGCAGCGACAATCCCAAGCTGTTCCCCTTCAGGACTGAGTAACCTTACTTCTTTTACCCTGATTTCCTCATTGATACGCATATCTTTGCTAATTAAGAGTCACCTCCGAAATTTATTTCTCCGTAGAAAAATTAAAAGCGGGTGGTCTGAACCACCCGCTAAAAAACGAAAAACACAAATCAGTTTTACGCAGTAACCTTATTAACAGCCTGAGCGTCATAAGGTGAGAAGCGGATGGCTTCTTCTTCTGGAATGTAATATTAAATTCTTTAGTATTATAACACCGGTAAAATCCCTTGTCAAATATTTTCAGTTTACCGCTTCAGCCTGATATCCTCTTGCACTGTTTCAATAAATTCCTGCAGGTCTACAGCGCCCTTATCCCCCTCGCCCCGCTTACGGACGGCGACGGTTTTATTCTCCACCTCGCGGTCGCCGATGACAAGCATATACGGGACCTTTTCCATCTGGGCTTCCCTGATTTTGTATCCGATTTTTTCATTCCTACCGTCAACTTCAGGCCGAATCCCGTTTTGCAGCATAGCCTTACGGATTTCCTCCGCGTAATCCAGGCCCCTGTCAGTGACTGTAAGAAGCTTCACCTGTACCGGGGCCAGCCACGCCGGAAAAGCCCCGGCGAAATGCTCAATCAGGATTCCAATAAAACGTTCAATGCTGCCAAACACTACCCGGTGAATCATAACCGGCCTGTGCTTCTGCCCGTCTTCCCCGATATAGTTAAGGGCAAACTTTTCAGGCATCTGGAAGTCCAATTGAATGGTACCGCACTGCCAGGTCCGGCCAATGCAGTCTCTAAGGTGGAAGTCGATTTTGGGACCGTAAAAAGCTCCGTCCCCCTCATTTATTTTGTATTCCATGCCTCTGGCCTCAATAGCCTTTTTCAGGGCTTCGGTAGCCATATCCCAGATTTCGTCGGAGCCCATGGATTTTTCAGGTTTGGTACTGAGTTCAACATGGTACTCAAACCCAAACACCTTATAGAACCTGTCAATTAGGTCAATAACCCCGATTATCTCTTCGGTAATCTGGGAAGGCAGCATAAAGATATGGGCATCGTCCTGGGTGAAGCAGCGCACCCGCATAAGTCCGTGCAGCGCCCCGGACAACTCATGCCTGTGGACCAACCCCAGTTCCGCCATTCTGATGGGCAGGTCACGGTAACTATGCAGTTTTGATCTGTAAATCAGGATGCTTCCAGGGCAGTTCATAGGCTTGACAGCAAAGTCGATGTCATCAATTTTCGTGAAATACATGTTTTCCCGGTAATGGTCCCAGTGACCTGACTGTTCCCACATTGCCCTGTTAAGGATGACAGGGGTCCGGATTTCGTCATAACCGGCGCGCTTGTGTTCTTCACGCCAGAAACTCTCCAGTTCGTTCCTCAGAATCATCCCCTTAGGGTGAAAGAACGGGAATCCGGGTCCCTCGTCCTGCATGGAGAAAAGGTCAAGTTCGGTGCCAAGCTTGCGGTGGTCCCTTTTCTTAGCTTCTTCAATCCGGAAAATGTATTCATCCAGCAAGGATTTTTTGGGAAACGATGTCCCGTAAATCCGCTGCAGCATTTTATTCTTCTCACTGCCCCGCCAGTAAGCTCCGGCCAGACTTAGAAGTTTGGCCGACTTTATTTTCCCGGTTGAGGGCACGTGCGGCCCAGCGCAAAGGTCAATGAAATCACCCTGGCGGTAGCAGCTGATAACAGCATCCTCGGGCAGGTCGTTGATGAGTTCAACCTTATATTTCTCTCCGGATGCTTCAAACATTTTGAGGGCCTCCTGTCTCGAGACCTCAATGCGTTCAAAGGGCAGGTCTTCCTTAATAATCCTTTCCATTTCCTCTTCAATCCGGGCCATATCTTCGGGGGAAAAGTTTTCCGGGACATCAAAGTCATAATAAAAGCCCTCGGAAATGGCCGGTCCGATGCCAAACCTGACCCCCGGGAAAAGGTGCCCAACTGCCTGGGCCATGATATGCGCGGTACTGTGGCGGTATAAATCCCGGCCTTCTTCACTGTCAAAAGTGAAAATTTCCAGGGTGCTGTCCTCATTAACAGGAGTAGATAAATCCACTTTTTTCCCGTTCAATTTGGCTCCTAAGGCATTCCTGGCCAGTCCCTCACTGATATTCCTGGTAATATCCATTACCGTTGTGCCCCTAGGATAGTCCTTGACTGAACCGTCTTTTAAAATCACCTTAACTGCCATAATATTGTTACCCCCTTATAATAACGGCCCGGACAAACAAAAATCTCCCGCCCCTAGCCTATGGCCAGGGACGAGAGATTGTCTCTCGCGGTTCCACCCTGATTCCGCACAAAAATGTCCGGCTCTCTGTACGCTTAACGGGCGTTTCCGGCCAGGCCTGCTTGTAGGTTCAACCCGGCAGCTCCAAGGTGGTAATTCGGCCGTCCTTACCCTAAAAGGCTTCCAGCCAAGGCCTTTTTTCTCTGGCGGGTGGTACCGGCTTACTTTTCCTCTTCTCAGCTTTTACATAACCGTTTAATGTTATAGCTGACGATGTAATGCCGCCAAACTCTATGATGATTTTATTATATGATTTAAGCTTGGCAATTGTCAAGCCAAGACCAGCCACACAACAAACAGTTGTATTAATCCCGAAATAAACCCGATTGCAGCGGCTCCTATCTTTAGCCCTCGGGTTTCCCCGGCGTCCGATATTTTGGTTTCCAACTCCGACAGGTCATATTCCCGTATTCTTTCTTCGGCCCACCGGCAGATATCGGTTTCACTTTCCTTTTCGTTGCGCATTTGGTCTGCAAGGGTGTCAACAAAACCAGGGATTTCCCGCCTGATAATATCCTCGACTATTCCGGCAATTTTGTATTTAATCCCCTTAGGTACCAAAGCCGGAATCCTATCGTTAAGCCGCTCCCTGGCAGCATCTACCACAACCCCGGTCAGCCTTTCGAGAATTTCGGGGGCCACACCGGAGTCGTCGGTTACCGCAAACCTGATTTGAGTTTTAACTATTTCCCCTATCCCTTCAGCCAGTTCTACCTGTTTTTTGGGCAGTACTCCCTGAAATGTGAAATTGAACGGAGTCCTTGCCGGATTCCGGGGCCAAAACAGAATTTTGAGAGATACGGTGATTATCACCCAACCGGTTAACGCCCCAATAAGCGGCAGTAGGAAAAACAATGTCTTCACTTTAGTCCATCCCTTTTACTTTTTGTGCCCTAAATATATCAGAATCGGGATTGGACTGCAATGTAAAATTTACGGTAATCAAAAGACTGCCCCTTTTGGGACAGTCTTCCTCCTATTTCTTCTCCTTATTTTGCTCCATTAAACGCCTGCTTTTGCAGAGCCGGCATCCATTGCAGTGTTTAACCCGGTCACCAAACACGCTTTTAATTGTATCTGTAGCCCGTAAACACTGTCGGTGGTCCGGGAAATGCAGGATTATCATAGTAGGGGCTATAGTAATAAGGGCACTTATTAACAAGTCTTCATAATTGATTTCGGGGTCACCGGTTTCGATGAGAAACCCGTCCAGGTAATCACTGCTGATGTTTTTATTGTTTCCGTCCAGGAGTTTAAAACAACCGGTAGGCTGAAGAAGAACCTGCACAACCTCTAACCGCGGCTCCTGAATTTCAACAAAGTACTTGAGAAGCTTAATAAACTCCTTATACTCCTTCTCCAGCATGAAGTCATCGACTGCTTTGTCTGCCGCTGTATACAATTCCTGTAAGTAGTCTTTGAGCCGGAACTTGATAAACCCTTCGATAATTAAATTGTCATTGGCATGGAGGTATTCCAGCAGCTTTTGCAAAATCAGGCTCTTCCGGCCTAAATAATCCACAAATGTATCGTCTGTGGATTCAACCCCATGGTTTAGGTGTTTTAAGGCAATCTGGTAGATCATGTGCTGTTCATCCAGTGTGAAATAATAGTAGTTTTGTTTAATGATATCTAGGAGCAGAATTTTTTCCCAGTTGTTTAGGATTACATCTGAGACGACATTGGCAATATAGTGTTTGAAAATAACCCTGGTTTCTTCCTCCGAATAACTGGAGTTTCCATAATCAGCAATATTGTACCCCAAAAAGGTCAATCCCCCGGTAGGGGTTTGTTCACAGTCAATTTTAATACCATCGTTTTGTAACAAGGCAAATTCAGTATCAAGCTTGCTTCTTAACAATTCTATGTTCTCCCTTGCTCCGATTGAAAAAGATGCCTGCATGTTCTCACCCCCATTTGCTAATAGTATATGTGCAAAATTTTTTTTGTATACAAAACAAAAAAAGCACCCCTAAAGGTGCTTTTACTGACAAATGGTGGGCGAGAGAAGAATTGAACTTCCGACCTCTTCCGTGTCAAGGAAGCGTTCTCCCACTGAACTACTCGCCCAAAGGACTTATTATAGAATTTGGCGGTCACGTAATAATATTATATTGATTTCCGGCCTGATGTCAAGTGGTATATGCTGCTATTGGTATATGTGTGGTATATGCTGCTATTGGTATATGCTGCTATTCGTAACGTAATGCCTCGATAGGGTCTAATCTGGCCGCTTTCCTGGCAGGGTAAATCCCGAAAAACAAACCGACCAACAAAGCAAATAAAAAAGCTACGGCTATTGACCACGGTGTGATTACGGTCGGCAGCCTGGGGACTGCCTCTTTGAGCAACCTCGCCCCGGCAAACCCTGCGGCAATTCCGATCAGGCCACCCAGGGCGCTGACAAACACTGACTCGAGCAGAAACTGGGCTAGGATATCCCTCCTTTTAGCGCCAACGGCTTTCCTGATTCCGATTTCTCTTGTCCGTTCGGTAACTGTGACAAGCATAATATTCATAATCCCGATGCCCCCGACCAGCAGAGAAACCCCGGCAATTCCGCCCAGCATCCCTGTGAGTACGCCCATAATACCCTGAAAGGCACTGAGAATATCCTTCTGTTCGCTGACTGCGAAATCAGTCTTTTTGTGTCTTTCCCGGAGTATCCTTTTTGAATCGGCAACCGCATCACCAACCACATCCGGGCTGCGGGACTGGATAAACATCATGTTCACCTGTTTTGTTCCCAGTAATTCCTCTGCTACCGTGATGGGAATAAAGACCCGGTTATCATTGTCAATGGTGAGGGTGCGGCCCTTTCTCTTCATGACCCCAATAATTTTAAAGTCCTTGTTATTTACCCTAATGGTTTTGCCCAAAGGGTTCACCCCCGGAAAGAGGTCTTTTCGCACAGTATCGCCGAGAACGGCCACGGCCCTGTATCCCCTGATGTCCCCCAGGCTGAAGAAATCCCCGAAGGCCACCGGAATATTTCTGACCTCGCTGTAACTTTCGGTTGTACCGCTTAACAGAGTTGTTTTCCTGTCCTTGTATTGGGCAGTGGCACTGCTCTCAATCAAAGGAGCGACGTTTCTAACTGAAGGGCTATGCCTCTCGACGGCTAGAGCGTCATCATAAGTCAGTTTGCTTACTGACCCGACCAGTGTACTCGCATTAGTCCCCGCGGTCCCAGTGCCGGGGGTTACCAGGACCAGGTTTGACCCGAGGCCCTGTATTTGTTTGGATATGGAAGATTTAACCCCTTCACCGATGGAAACCAGTGTTATAACTGAACCTACACCAAGGATTACCCCCAGCATGGTGAGTAAAGACCTCATTTTGTTTGCCGTTAATCCGCGGAAGGCTACCCGTAGGGCTTCAAACAACTTCAAACATCATCCCACCATTCATTGCGCCATTTTTTAAAAACTTGGCGGATATTTTGGCCCCGCCGGCATCTGATCCGGTATTTTCCCTTCCCCGCTTTCCTTTGAAGTTCGCGTATCAGAAACAATTTCGCCGTCCCGGATATATACTACCCTTCGCGCATAGTTGGCTACCTCGCGGTCATGGGTCACCAGGATTACCGTAACCCCGATCCCGTTGAGGGTATCAAAAAGCTTCATTATTTCCGCGCCTGTTTTGGAGTCAAGATTTCCCGTGGGCTCATCCGCCAACAGTACCGCGGGGTGGTTGACCAGGGCTCTGGCAACTGCCACCCTCTGCTTTTGGCCGCCGGACAACTCACTGGGTTTATGGTTTATACGGTCCTGTAACCCCACAACCTCCAGAAGTTCCATGGCTATTGTACGCCTTTTGCGAGCCGGCGTCCCGGCATATATCATTGGAAGTTCCACATTTGTCAGGGCTGTTGCCCTTGACAGCAGGTTAAAGTTTTGAAAAACAAAACCTATATGTTTGTTTCTCAATTCCGCCAACTGGTTGTCATTAAGGGAATTCACATTTTTGCCTTTAAACCTGTAAATTCCTTTGGTAGGCCTGTCAAGACATCCTATAATGTTCATCAGGGTCGATTTGCCTGACCCCGACGGTCCCATTATCGCGATTATTTCACCGGGGGATATCTCAAGGTTGACTTTTCTCAGGGCAGTGACGGCGGAACTTCCCCTGCCGTAGTTTTTATACATGTCCGTTATTTTTATCACCATTATTTCAACCCCGGTTAGTGCGTCTTTTTACTTATTTATTTGTGCCCTCTGATAAAATCTCTTATTCCGTCCAGGCAAAAGAGTTCTTAAATTTTTCCGTTAGCAAAAATTGTTTCCTCAACATAAAATATCACATAACCTACCACTTGGGTAAATTCTTGTGCAAAGGAGGGCCAGTTTTTGGATTGGAAGAAGCTGTTTCTATCAGCCTTTGGAATAATATTTCTTTCCGAGATGGGGGACAAAACTCAGGTAACCACCATGCTGCTGGCAAGTGAACGGCCCCTTTACGTTCTTTATGTAGGCTTGGGCTCAGCCATGGCACTGATAACGGCTTCCTTCGTGGAAATAATGATAGGCTCAACAGTGGTAGCACGTTTCCTGAAAGGTGGCCACATAAAAGTATTCTCAGGTGTAGCTTTTACAATAATGGGACTTTTATTACTCTTAAGAGTGATGTGAACAGGGGGGAAATATGTGAAATGGTTAGCTTTGATTACAACATATACACTAATCATCTTGGCTGAATTGGGAGATAAAACGCAGATTGCCACATTAATCCTGGCAAGCAACAATCCCTCCAAAAGGTGGGTCGTATTCGGGGCAGGCGCCCTGGCGCTTACAACCTGTGTTTTGATTGAGGTTACAATAGGTACAACAATAGCCAGGCTGGTTTCACAGGAAATCATCAACAGGGTGACTGGATATGTATTTGTAGTAGTCGGTTTGATTACCCTTTTCCGCGAATACGCTAAATCCAGAAAATGGCGGCTGCGCTACGGCTTAATTCCGGAGTTTACAAACAAGGGTAGCGAATCGGTTTAGCGGCTTCATTTAAACTGAAAAAGAT
>JAJZQD010000057.1 GCA_021847735.1 Bacillota bacterium
TGGGATAAACACGGCTTCTCTCTGCTAGCCTCGAAGACAGTTCTCAAGTTCGTGGCTGACTCCCCGAAAAAGGAGGAAATAATAGTATCAAATCTCACCTTAACTAAAGGCAAACCTGTATTCCAGGCTAGTCTTTCAGCACCTAATGTTTTACCACATCCAGGCGGTCCATATAGAAGAATTTTTCTACGTGGTTTTAAATTGTATTTAGCTAGTCTTTCTCTTGCTGAATATTCCTTCTCAACTCTAACAAAACGTTCTTCAACATCAGGAGGTAAAACCATGTGATGTTGCAATATATTATGTGATAAAACAGTGGCAAGTGGCTGATTATCGCGTCGACTGGTTGGTAGAACCGTCAGGTTTCTTTCGTCATGAAATCGAGGTGCAGAATTAATCAAATTTGGACTTTTACTGTGTTCGGATGTTTTGTTCACTAATTCCTCAAGTTGGTCTGCTAACTTTTCATGTCCTTTTTTCCGTTCGGCTTCAATAATTGAATTAGCAATTTGTGATAAAGATTGACTGTCATTCAATTTTATTGCTTTGATCAACCGCTTTAATAATGTGGCATTCATAATGCACGCATCCTTTTATAAAGGTTTTTGAAGCTAAAATAAGCTATTACTATATTATACCATCATTACGAAAAAAAATCTTCAATGTGGACGCTATTTTGACCAACCATCCACCCAGAGAAACAAACTTTGACTCCCCGTAGTGCAGAGGCGGTTTTTGCCACCCCATACCCCTTCCCCCTTGTTCGAGATCCCTGATCAATGCAAAGTTGGGCGCAGCAAAAGTATATCCACTTCGGCCATTCTAAGGCGTCTATTCATCCGACCCTATACCTTCCCGGCCCTCTAAATACCTCCCGCACATGCCAAGCAGTAAAAGAAGCCTTAGGATGATAGTCAGGGTGAATGGGTAAGCGGATTGGCTGCCCATGATATCTATTCAACCACTCTTGGAATCCATTGGAGCCGTAAGCATCTTCCGCAACAAGAAATTCCTTTGAGTCGTTTATTGTAAAAACGCCTCGGTCAAAAAGTTTATGGTGCAAAGCACATAAAGCTATACCATTTTCTTCACTGTCAGGTCCTCCGGCTTGATGCCATTTAATATGTGCGGCTTCCACTGCTATCAAATTGTTGCCCAGCCTCACGTTAAATCCACATACAGCACAACTGTACTCATATGCCCGCAGTATCCTGTCCCTGAACTTGGGATTACGACCTTTGCAGACCCCAGTTGCAAAATCCAGACCCACGGCCGCAAGTATGTCTTCATGAATAGTTTCGGGAAAATGCTTGTCCAGGACCATCTCTGCAATTTCACGAATTAGGCCGGGATCTTTTTGCAGCATTGAGAATACTTCATCATTAAATCCACCAATTATTTCATGCCTTGTTAACCAAGGACCATTAATCTGAACTGAATCAACATCAGAGTTTAACACCCAGATTCCATCCTTTATTAACCTCACGAATGGTTCTTCCGGATGGTAAGACTGCCTGCGTGGTCCAAACTCTTTGAGTAGATTTTTGATTGGGTCTTTTAATTCTTCATACGGCAAAAACCTTTTACTGTTATTCTGTAGTTGACCAAGAGCATATAGAATCAGAAGAGGTTTGTGTGGCGCTCTTTGGTCGCCCTTCTTCCATATGCTGAGATTATCAATTTTTTGTTTCAATTCATTTGGGTTCATATAATCACCCGCAAAATTATTAAAAGTCTGTTCTCTGACTTTGTTCTACAGTAAATCAGTTATTTCCTCCCATTTGACGATGCATACAAAAAAGGATTGAAATATAATATCACATCCCTCTTAACATAAATTTAGTTACAATAGTCTTAAAATTCATCTCAAACAAAATAAGTTTCGAAAATACTAAAACCCCGACCCGGGGGTGGAAAAATGCCTTCTGGCAAGGCGCCAGGGCTGTCCCAACCGGAGGCGTACTGGAGGTACTACGAGTATTGGGACAGCTAGTGCATACTGCGGCCCCAATTCCGACCCAGGGGTAGAAAAAATGCAGTCGGCAGTAGGCAGTCAGCAGTAGGCAGGAGTACATGATTTCAAGCAATCCCCGATGGTGGTCCGCAGACCACCGAGGCTCCCGCACTCACTATAGTCGCCCCACCTGCCCCAATTCCGACCCAGGGGTAGACGAAAGGCAGTCGGCAGTAGGCAGTAGGCAGGAGTACGTGATTTCAAGTATCCCCGATGGTGGTCCGCAGACCACCGAGGCCCCCAACCTATAGTCACCCCACTTGGCCCAACTTCCGACCCAGGGGTAGACGAAAGGCAGTCGGCAGTAGGCAGGAGTACATGATCTCAAGGAGTACATGATTTCAGGCAATCCCCGATGGTGGTCCGCAGACCACCGAGGCCCCCGCACTCACTATAGTCGCCCCACCTGGCCCAACTTCCGACCCAGGGGTAGACGAAAGGCAGTCGGCAGTAGGCAGTAGGCAGGAGTACGTGATTTCAAGCAATCCCCGATGGTGGTCCGCAGACCACCGAGGCCCCCACACTCACTATAATCGCCCCACCTGGCCCGAAAGCCGACCCAGAGGTAGAAAAATGGTCTCTGGCAAGGCGCCCGCCGCGGCGCAACCGGAGGCGTACGTCTGTACGTTGAGGATTGCGCCGTGGCGGGGAACGCAGCCAGAGGCCACTTTTCTCAGCATGCAAACTCCACCGTGCATTTTACTGTCCATTAAACGCATATTTTTCTAAGCTCCCAATATCCCTCCGTTGGATACATTACCTTTGGGCAAGTCATAAAAAATCACTACAACAGCCTCTCTTGGCGCGCTGGCTTCCTCAACAATGGCGTCAGTTACGCGTCTGGCGATGTTTCTTTTTTGTTCGGGTGTTCGCCCTTCGAGCATTTTTATTTCAATCGTCGGCATCTTTTTTTCCTCCTTGTGAAATATTAACGGCTGTTTTTTGCCTTACTTGTCTGTTTGCTTGTGATTTCTATAGGCCTGGTCAAGAAGCTGGACAGTGTGAACCACCCTATGCGGCAGCCCATACCGGTTGGCGCCGTCTTCCAACTGCATCCGGCACCCGGGGCAGCTGGTCACAATCAAATCTGTGCCGGTATTTTTGATGTCATTCATTTTTTTACCCGTGATATCCATTGACAGGTCATAGTACTGCAGGCTGAAAGACCCCCCGTTTCCGCAGCACCGGTCGGGTTTTGCCATCTCCACAAACTCCAGGCCGGGAATTGACCTCAGCACCTGCCTGGGCGGTTCTGTTACCTGCTGAACTTTCACCATATGGCACGGGTCATGGTAAGTAACCCTCAGAGGGACGTCACCCTTAGGTTTTTCAAACCCGGCAACTTCAGTCAAAAATTCGTTGATATCGTAAACCCTGGCTCCGATTTCAAGGGCCAGCTTTTTTTGGGACCGGTCGCTGAGCAATTCTCCGTATTCGTGCTTGAGAGCCCCGCCGCAGGATGCACAGGATGTCACAATGGCATCAACCTCTAAGCTTTTTAGTATTATCAGATTAGAAACTGCCATTTGTCGGGCCGTCGATACATCTCCGTGGGCGAGCACCGGGGTGCCGCAGCAGTGCTGGGCTTTTGGGATGATTACCTCTATGTTGTTACGGGTAAGAACATTTACAGTAGATATGCCGATATCCGGGTAAAGGTAGTTAATGGCACAGCCTGTGAAAAAGGCAACCTTCAGGCGCGGTTTTTGTACCACTAACCTTTCGGGCACTACTTGGCGGAACGGCAATACAGCCAGGGGCGGGATAATCCTCCGCAAACTCATGCCGATTGAAAACCGTGGGTAGTTGGCCTCTCTATCCTCATGACGGCGAAATACCAGCCCCTGAAATCGGCTGCCCAGCTTTAGGCCGAAGTCCATGTAGCGAGGCCTCTTCATAGTGCCGAATATAGCTTTCTTAATTAGCGGAAGCCCCTTCCGCTTTGCTATTTCCGCCCGGGCCCCCAAAACAATCTTGTCAAGTTTTACGCCGCATGGACAGTTGATGACACAGCTTTTGCACACCAGGCAGAGGCTCAACAAATTTTCAAGTTTTTCTGTGAGCGCCAGCTCCCCGCTCAGGAATGCCTCAACCAGGGTTATCTTTCCCCGGGCAACCCCTGTTTCATGACGGGTTTCCTGGTAAATGGGGCATACTGACTGGCAGTTCCCGCACTTCATACATTTACCGATTTCTGCGCGGACTTCGGCCAAAGAATCAATCATCTGCATTTTTTGATTCCCCCAAGGAAACAAATATTTTTCCAGGGTTCAGGATTCCATTTGGGTCAAGAGCGTCTTTGATCCGCTTCATCACAGCCAAGCCCTCGGAACCGAACTCTTTTTCCAGGAACTTTGCCTTGGCAGTGCCGATGCCGTGCTCCCCGGATAGAGTTCCTCCAAGTCCGAGTGCCGCCTCAAAAATCTCGTTAACGGCCCTTTCCACTCTTGCCATCTCTTCTTTATCTGAAGCATCGGTGACAATGGTGGGGTGAAGGTTGCCGTCACCCGCATGCCCAAAGGTACCAATTACCAAATCATATTTTTCGGCAATTTTCCTGATAGCCCTAATCATGTCAGGAATTCTGCTGCGCGGCACGGTTGCATCTTCCAGGATAGTTGTGGGCTTAACCCGGGACAACGCCGGAAGGGCTGCCCTTCTGGCTTCCCACAGTCTGAACCTCTCCTGGTCGTCCTTGGCAACCGTAATTTTATCAACTTCATTAGCCCTGCATATATCCATTACTACCCGGGCTTCCCGCTCCACAACCTCTTTTATCCCATCAACCTCAATCAACAAAACCGCTTCGGCTTCTACCGGCAGGCCCACCTTTTTAAACTCTTCGACAGTCCTGATAGTTGTGTTATCCATAATCTCCAGTGTGGCCGGAATAACCCTGTTTTTTATAATGTCCGAAATAGTGCGGGCCGCTCTGTCCAAATCGTTGAAGGCAGCCATCATGCTGATGTGGTGTTCAGGAGCAGGAATAAGTTTTACAATGATTTCCGTGATTATTCCCAGGGTACCCTCGGAACCGGTAAATAGTTGGGTCAGGTCGTATCCGGTTACATTCTTTACCGTTTTCCCGCCTACCCTGATGACCTCCCCGTTGGCCAGAACAACTTCCAGACCCATAACGTAATGCTTGGTTACACCGTACTTGAGCCCGCGAAGCCCCCCCGCGCACTCGGCGACAGCACCTCCCATAGTGGCGGTGGAAACTGTCCCGGGGTCAGGAGGATAAATCAGTCCGGCCGCAGCCACGGCATCATTGAGGGTTTGTATAATTACGCCTGGTTGTAAGGTGGCAGTAAGGTTCTCATAGTCTAAATCGATAATTTTATTCATATTAAGGGTGGACATGACTATGCCGCCCTTTAACGGTATCGTACCCCCACTGAGGTTAGTGCCCGATCCCCGGGGATAAATGGGGACATTATATTTGGCGCACAGTTTGACAATACAGGCAACCTGATCCCTGGTGGACGGAGTAATTACCACGTCCGGACGGCCCTTGGGGGCCGCAGCGGAGGCGTCATATGAGTAAACTATCAGCTCTTCAGGGCTGGTCAGCACATTGTCTTTGCCCAACTGAGCCCGTAATTCACTAATGATGTTTGGTGAGACCATTGAAATCCCTCCCGAGGCTGTTTTTTACCCGTTTTTGACTAACTGGCGCATCAGCTTTCCTATCCTGGCCCGGCTGCCGAGGTAGGTGTATTCGTCTGCTTCGGACAAGGGCTGTTTGAATGACCCCATTTCAAAACCCCGGAATTCCATGGCCGCTTTAAAACCGATGGGGAAATTGACTGATTTCATGGCCCTTACCAGAGGAAGGATGGAGAACTGCAGCTTCTTCGCTTCTTCAAGGTTCCCGGCTTTGAAGTTGTCATATATGCCTACCATTGTTTCCGGCAGGACACCTGCAGTTGCCACCATACAACCCCTTCCCCCGATTGCCAGCGTTGGGAGGAGTATCTCTTCGGAACCTGTCAGAACTGCGAAATCGTTTCTGACCATATTTACCTTGTCAATAAGGTTGATGGTATTAATCATCAGGCCGCTTGAGTCCTTAATAGCCACGATGTTTTCCCTGCGGGCCAGCCTTTTGGCGATGACATGGGAAATGGGGTTGGCAAATTGGGGAACGTTGTAAAGTATGATGGGGATATCCAGGGCATCGGAGACGACCTCAAAATGCCTTTCCACAATCTCCTGTGACACCTGGTAATAATACGGGCCGCATACTACCACAGCTTCGCACCCCATTTTCCGGGCATACCGGGACAGTTCGATGACTTCCTCCGGGCAGCTGGCACCGGTACCTGGGGTTACCGGGACCCTTCCCCTGGCCTGGTCAACTACAATCTCTATCTGCCTGGCCTTCTGTTCAGCAGTCATATGCACAAACTCGCCACTGGTGCTGACAGGGAACAACCCGTGAACACCTTTTTCAATCAGAAAATCTACCATCTCACGTTGAACTGTTTCATTAATGCTGCCATCTTCATTAAAGGGAGTAAGCATGGCAGCGTAAACTCCTTCAGGTTGAAACACGACATCCCCTCCAGCTAAGCTAAAACTTATCCTCCGGAAACCATTGATACAAAAGTTAAACTATCTCCGTCTTTCAGTATCATATTTTCTCCGAGCGCCAAATGATAGCTGCGTCCGTTAACCAGCAAATGGTAAAAGGATCCAAAGCCTTTGCTTAATTCAGCACAAGACCCTGCCAGTAATTGATTAACAGCTTCTCCTACACCTTCCGGCAGTTCGGCGGTAATTTCCCGTGGTCCGTCATAAGCACGTATGTAAGCAAATATTTTCACTGTAATCGTCACTGTCAAGTAAGCCACCTACTTAAGTTTAAGTCTTGCAATGGTGTCAGCGGCAGGTATGCCTTTTTGATCCCAACCCCGGATATCGTAATACTCATTTAACATAGTTTCGAGTTGCACCACATGTCCCCGGGCCGGGCCATCGGGCAAAGCTTCGGAGAGAAGCCTGCCCGGCAAGGTGTCAAGCCCGCGGTCCGCACCTTCCCTAACGTTAAACAGCCTCGTCTGGTTATAAATCCGCTCACCAATTTTCATGACCCTAATCATTGAACCAAAATCCTTAATGCCTGTAGCAGCTTCCAACAACCTGACTAAGTACTTGAGGGAAATACCCGTTGCGGCAAAAAGACATAGTCCCGAAGAATCGACCACCGCAAACAAATCCTGTTCAGTTTTTACATACTCAGGCTTTTTATCAGTCCCTAAGGGGTCCATATCACCGCCAGGGCTTAGGATTTCGGCGGCTACAGGCCAGGCTCTCAGGTGGCACCCGCCGCGATCGCTGGTGGCATATGCCAACCCTATCCCCTTTGCTCCCCTCGGGTCATAGGCTGGAAGCTCCATACCCTTTACGTGCATGGCGAAATGGCCGGAATCCCCGCCGATTTCCCTGGCAGCACGGGCTACACCGCTTGAAAACAGGTTCCCTATACCCTGCCTTTGGCCAATTAGTTCAAGAAATTTCAGCATTGCCTCATCATCGCCGAAATTCAGCGGGAATCCTATTTCGGTTTCGGTGATGAGCCCTTTCTCGAAACATTCCATGGCAAAGCCGGTAATGTTTCCTGCGGATATGGCATCGATGCCGTACTTGTCGCACAGGTATTCAGCATGTATGACAGCCCCCATTTCGCTGTTGCCGCATTGGGCCCCAAAGGCCCATGTATTCTCATACTCAGGACCTTCGGTAAACCTGCCCTCGTATTTGCCCTCCTTTACCCTTGAGGCCTTGCTGCATGATATGGGGCAGGAAAAACACGCCCGGTTTTTGACATAATACTTTTCTGCCAGTTCCTTTTCGTTTATCCTGTCAATGCCTTCAAAAACCGCGTTCCTGAAGTTTCGCACCGGGTGAACACCCGCTTCATTCATGAATGAAAGGATTACATTGGTGCCGTACTTGGTCCTGCCGCCCCCTGTGTCAGGAGATATCCTGAGTTCATCATAGGCCTCATTAAGTATTTTCAGGAATTTATCGGGGTCATATAGTTTTATGTCCCTGCTCCCTTTGACAGCTATAGCCTTGAGGTTCTTGGACCCCATGACGGCTCCGCCGCCGCCCCTGCCAAAAGCGCGATACTCGGAAATGATTCCCGCAATGGGCGCAAGTTTTTCTCCGGCCGGCCCAATGCACGCGGTCATAAATCTGCTGCTGTGTTTTTCCTTCAGCTTCTCAGTGGTCTCAAAAGTGTCCTTGCCCCATAAATCAGCTGCAGGCACGATTTCAACCCTGTCATTTTCGATTAATATGTAAACCGGCTCCTGAGCCCGGCCTTCAATAATCAAAATATCATATCCCGCCTGTTTCAGTTGAGGGCCGAAAAATCCTCCGCAGTTGGAATCCAACCATAAACCTGTAAGCGGGCTTTTGGTTGACATCACTACCCTGCTGCTACTCGGTGCCAAAGTACCTGTAAGGGGTGCATTGGCGAAAACCATTATATTGTCAGGTGAAAGCGGATCAATGCCACGCTTCAGCCTGTCATACAGGATTTTGGCCCCAAACCCCTTACCCCCAAGGAAGTCAAGAGCCAACTCCGTGGGCAGGTTTTCTGTCACACAGTATCCGGCAGTCAGGTTAACGGTCAAAATTTTACCGGTATAGCCGTAAAACTCGTTCATTCCCCAACCACCTCAATTACTTTATTTGGGCACCATTGACTGCACATATATTTACCGTCACAGGTATCGCACGGTATGGGCATGCCATTTTCCGGGTCAACGAACATCGCTTTGAACGGGCAGGCCGCAACACACGCCTGGCAGCTATTACACTTTTCTGCATCGAGTACCGGGTGGTTATTGGCAAAAGCAAGCGCTCCCCTGGGGCAGCTTTCAACACACTTGGGTTTCCTGCACTGCCGACACAGAACGGGTTCATCTTCCCACGGCCAATTTGTCGTAACCCTTACCCGCGCCCTCTCGCTGTTAACTACCCTGTAATGGTGCATGGAGCACACTATTTCACATATCCTGCATCCGGTGCAGTCTTTGCTGTTTATTTTAATCATGAGTGCACCCACCGTTTCTATTTAACCAGGTATTTTTGAACCACTTCTTCATTCAACTCGACGCCGAGGCCAGGGCCTTCCGGGATATCGAGATATCCGTCCTTGATGTCAAAGGGGTTGGTAAGAAGATTCCTGTTTAGAGGAGATTCGCTGCGGCAGAATTCGATAATCATGGCATTGGGAATGGAGGCAACAACATGAAGTGAGGCGGCTGTCAGAATTCCCGTGCTAAACACGTGGGGCACCAGGGGAATATTGTTCATCTGGGCGATTATACCGATTTTTCTGGCTTCGGTTATCCCGCCGCACCTGGAAATATCAGGCTGAACGATATCTATCTTTCCCCGCTCAATGAGTTCTTTGAAAGAATACCTGGTTGCTTCCTGTTCTCCCGCGGCTATAGGAATGTTTACCGCCTCGGAAATCCGGGCATAGTGGTCGAAGTTATCTGCCCAGCATGGCTCTTCGAACCAGAACAAGTTGAATTCTTCGAACTTTTTACCCATTCTGATGGCAGAATTGACGTTGTAACACAAACCGGCGTCAATCATCAGGTCAACATCGTCACCGATGGCTTCCCGCGCAGCCGCCACAAGCCTGACGTCATTTTTCTCGTCCTGTCCCAGGGGACCCCATCCCAGCTTGACGGCTGTGTAACCCTGCTCAACGTATGAGGTGGTTACCCTTTTGACCTCTGCAACCTTTTCCGGCATAAGCAGGCTGGCGTAAGCACGGATTTTTTTCCTGAACCCTCCGCCCAGGAGTTTGTAAACCGGTTTGTTAACAGCCTTGCCCATTATATCCCAGAGCGCCATGTCGATACCGCTGATGGCATGGATTACTGCTGCTCTGCGTCCATGGTACATCGTGCCCTGGTACATTTTTTCCCATATCTTTTCAACCTCAAAGGGGTCTTCTCCGACCACCAGCTTTTTCAACCCATGGGATACACTGTGGGAACTGGGAGCCTCGACTATTGCCTTGACTATGGTTGGCACACTGTCGACTTCACCCAAGCCTGTTAGAT
>JAJZQD010000058.1 GCA_021847735.1 Bacillota bacterium
ATGTCATCATCTGAAAAGTCAACTTCACTGCCCATGCTTCCCGGTTCAAGAGCATTATCGGAACTGCCCTTCGGGCTTAAGAACCGTACGTTGTCGGCAACCACTTCAGTTACCCACCGGCGCTGACCGTCCTGTCCCTCAAAGGAACGTATCTGGAGACGTCCGTCAACTGCAGCCAACTTGCCCTTGGCTAGGTAGTTGGCAGAGTTTTCGGCCTGAATGCCCCATACAACTATATTAATAAAATCAGCTTCGCGTTCACCCTGCTGGTTTTTAAACGACCGGTCCACCGCAAGGGTAAAACTGGCCACTGCCTTACCGTTAGGCGTATACCGCAATTCGGGGTCCTTGGTTAATCTTCCGATAAGTACAATACGGTTTAACACTATATTACACCACCTTGGACATTTCTCACCGGGCAAGCAGCGCTTTTCCGGTATTTATTCTTCTTCCCGAATGATTAGGTGCTTGAGCACTTCATCAGTAATGCGGAAAACCCGGTCCAACTCGGCAACGGCATTAGCTTCACCGTTAAACTCCATCAAAACGTAAAACCCTTCCCGGCTACGTTTGATTTCGTATGCGAGTTTGCGTTTCCCCCACTTATCGAGCTTGGCGATTTCACCGCCGTTGTTTTCTATCAGGCCTTTAAACTTTTCAATCACTGCATTGTTTTGTTCTTCATCCAGTTCCGGTCTGACAATATACATAACCTCGTAAGCTCGCATAACTGTTCACCTCCTCCCTACGGACTAAACGGCCCTACCTCAAAGGGTAGAGCAGGGCTGTAAAACGAGACCCTTAGGCCTCGATGAATTATTATAACACACAAACCCGCATCTGGCAAGAAATAGATGGGGGGGCAAAAAGGCAGCCTTTTGCTGAGGGTACTCTAGCAAGGAAAAGGCAGATATATTCCTGCGAACGAGCAACAACTCAGCCGGCAAACCGCTCCCGCTGCGCGGGTCGCGGGCCGGCGGACGTCAGCCTCGTTCTCCGGAACATACCTGCCTTTTCCTTAAATTTTCCTTGGACAAGGCTACCTTTTTGGATATAGTGACGGGGGACAATAACGAAGAGGATGTGCGCCGGTGTGTATTGCGTTACACAGCCGACAGGCCTTGTTCCAGGTCGTCAATTATGTCATTCACATTCTCCAGGCCAACGGAGAGCCTTATAAAATCTGGGGTAACTCCGGTGGCTGCCTGCTCTTCGGGGGTTAGCTGCTGGTGGGTTGTTGAAGCCGGGTGGATCACCAGTGACTTGGCGTCTCCCACATTTGCCAGCAGGGAGTGTAACTCGAGATTGTCAATAAATTTCTTGCCCGCTTCCAAGCCGCCTTTAATCCCGAAACCCAGAATGCCTCCGAAGAGCTCCTTGTTATGATATTTTTTGGCAGTCTCGTAAGATGGATGGTTTGGCAGCCCGGGGTAGTTAACCCAGGTAACTTTGGGATGCCGGCTCAGGTACTCAGCCACCTTTAGCGCATTTTGGCTGTGCCGTTCCATCCGGAGGTGCAGGGTCTCTATTCCCTGCAGGAAAAGGAAGGAATTAAAAGGACTTAAAGCCGGCCCAATATCGCGAAGGAGCTGTACCCTTACTTTTATAATGTAAGCCAGTTTCCCCAGCGCTTCCCAGAAGTTAACACCATGGTAACTCGGGTCAGGTTCACTGATCTGGGGGAACTTCCCATTGCCCCAGTTGAAATTGCCTGAATCAACAATTATACCGCCTATAGATGTCCCGTGCCCGCCAATGTACTTGGTCGCAGAATGAATCACTATATCAGCCCCGTGAGCAATAGGATTGACCAGGTACGGTGACGGCAGTGTATTGTCAATTACCAATGGGATATCGTGGTCATGGGCAATTTTAGCGACAGCCTCTATATCAAGAGTGTCAAGTTTGGGATTGCCAAGGGTTTCCGCGTAAATAGCCTTGGTTTTAGGAGTTATCGCCTTCCTGAAGTTTTCTGGGTCAGAAGGGTCAACAAATTTTACGTTAATCCCCATTGTCGGAAAGGTGTAGTGAAAAAGGTTGTAAGTACCGCCGTATAGACTCGCTGCAGAAACTATTTCATCACCGGAGTGGGCAAGCTCCAACAGGGCAAGGGTTATTGCCGATTGACCCGAAGCCACCGCCAGTGCCCCCACTCCTCCTTCGAGGGCTGCTACCCGCTGTTCCAGGACGTCAGAAGTAGGGTTCATAAGACGGGTGTAAATATTGCCGAACTCCTGCAGCCCAAAAAGCCGGGCGGCATGGTCAGTATCATTGAATACATAGGAACTTGTCTGGTAAATCGGAACCGCCCTTGAGTTGGTAGTAGGGTCAGGTTTTTGTCCCGCATGTAAGGCCAGAGTTTCCGGCCTAAGACTTTTTTCAGTCATTTTTGCTTCCCCCTTTTAATAAGTAATTTTCACCAAAAATAAAACCTTTTCCATCAAAAATGGCATTAACGCCATATTTCCACCCCCAAATATAATTCCGACTAATTTGATGTGTTTTGTAAGATTTGTTTTCTATATTTTAGTTAATCAGTAGGACCTTGTCAATACCTTTGTATCAACTTTTTTTAATTTGATTTTCAAAGGCCGCCCAAAGTTAACTGTTTCTACCCCAGCAATTCAACTATATTATGTGTCTAGAATGTTTCAAAGATGCTAATCACTGAAAATGAAACGAGGGTGCCTGTTTTCTTTTGGCAAACCGGCATCCCCAAATTTTGTTTTTATGTTCTTGTTATTTTGTTTTTAAATTACCTCTTATGGCAATCTTCGCATGCCCCATCGTAGCTGCTGCGTTTCAGCATCGTCGAGGAGTCGTTCAGGAGTGTGTCGCCGTTCAAATCATATGCCGAAGGATTGTTCCCCTTTGCCGTTGTCCCATGGGCGTAATGACAGGTGAGACAGAATACACCCCCGTTTTCCACGTACTGTGCGGGTGCCGAACCACTTAAAGTTCCTGCAATTTCAAACTGGTTGTTATAGTAAACCTTATACTCCGTTGACATGGTAGTAGATAACACCCACGGGGCAAGAGTAATTGGGTTAATCGAAGTGAACGGCCCCTGGATAGCCACACCGACAGAATGGCGGTATTTACTATTGGAAATAACATGGCCGGAATTCTGATCGACAATATACCGCCGGTGACACCCGCAGCCAATGTTCATTCTTCTGATGTAGTTTATTCGTTCACTGGTTGCCGAGGGGTTGACAGCGTATGCTTCTACATTGCCTATAGTCAAAAGCCTGTAAGCGTTCTTTTTGGGATGGCTTAAATGGCAGTTGGTACAGGTGAGCCAAAGATAATTATGTCCTCCACCAGGGGCAATGTTGTAAACAAAACTACTGGTGCTGTGGGTGGAGGTAACTTCGGCGCCATTCCAGGCATTGGACCCGGCATATAGTTTCCCGCCGGACCGTATCCCAAAGGCTCCGGAATTGGACCGAATGTAGGACGTTGCGGTGATTAGGCCGCTTCCGTTAATTGAGCCCGCTACAACTATCTCTCCAGTGTCAACATTGTACCTGCTGCCGGTGTTGGCGAGGCCGTGGCATGTCCGGCAAAGGTCTTCGGTAGTCTGTTCTTTTAACAGTTTGGCCTGGTCGCCCGAATGGGTAACATGACAGAGAGCACAGGCGCGGCTGTTGTTTAAGTAATTGATATGTGCATTGGAGCTGGGCGGGTACACCGGAAAATAAGTATCGCTCCCGTCTGCCCTCGTCACTTTGTAATAAACAATAGTCCAGTTCAAAATCCCCGAGTCTATAAATGAAAAATCACTTCCGACCACCGCGGTACCTGTATCAAGTACCGTCCAATTGATGCCGTCAAGGCTCTTTTTCAGGCCGTCCCCAGTCTGGAACAACCAGGTGATTATAATATCCGAATGAGTTAATGGGTTTGTCCCGTTAGGGTTAATTTTGACTCCAATGTCATCCTTCGGACCCCGCTGCTCCCCGTGGGGATCCTGATGACAGTTGAAACAGGAAGGTTTGGTTACAAGGGACCCGTAGGTTGAGTGGCATTTGCTGTTAATGCACGAAAAAGTCCTTTGAATGTACCCGGTATTAGGGCCGTTTGAACCGTTGCCGTCGGTGTACCACCCTGACGCGCTGACATTTCCGTGGTTCTCGTGCGATACATTGGTATGACACAGTTTACAATAAAGCTTCCTCACAGAGGTAGTTAAATTCATGCCGTGACAGACATAACAGCCTGTTTTTCGGTCCGTAGTAGGAGCATCGCTTCCCCCTTTGTGGTGGTAAATATGAAGTTGATCGAAGTCAGAGTCAATTTTGCCTGCCGGAATTAATTCCCCATGTCCGGGGATATGGCAGATAGAACATACCGGTGGTCTGGTTATCGGTTCTGTTTGAAAATCTATATGATGGCAGTCTGAACAGTTACTTGTTGAAGCGTAGGCAGCGCTTACGCCAAGCATACAAAAATACAGTATAACTGTAATTAGGAAAATGACTGACTTTTTCATGCTCACCACCTCCGGAAAACTTTGCACCTTCATTGTACCAATATAATATCGAAAAAAAAAGAAAAACTGCAAAATATGGGAAGGATTTATCCAATTTTATGAAGAATCCGGATTACAGGAAGTGAGAAAAGATGTCCGTGAATAGGCTTTTTAATAAAACTTTACAATTATTAGGCTTTATAACAGTAATATGTTTTGCCTCAATTGCCATTTCCGGGTGTGGAGACAAACCCCCAAAGCCTGATAAAATAAATTACTACCTTCAAAAAATCAAGGAAGCTCCCGGTAATCCGGTTAATTTCACAAACCTCGGGTGGACCCTTTATAAGGAAGGGGATTTACAGGAAGCCGTTAAATGGAACCAGAAGGCCTTACAAATTAATAAGAACAACCTAACTGCCAGGTACAACCTCGCCCTTATATATTTTGACCAGAAGGACTTTCCCAAAAGCAAACAGGAACTTACAGCCATATTAAGATTACAACCCAACGACCCCCTGGCTTTATTGAAGCTTGGCGAGACAAATCTTAAATTAAACAAGTACGAGGAAGCCCGCCTAGCCTTTAAAACCTACCTCAAACAGGATATGACTTCCGCCAATGCCCTTAAAGGGTTGGGTGACAGCTACGTGGGACTGGGGCAGGTGGAAAAAGCAGTGTTTTCTTATAAATTAGCGTTAAAATATGTTCCGGATTACCAGGAGGCCAAGAAGGCCTTAAAAATTCTGGAGGACACTAAACCGTGAGTAATGATACGGCAAACGACCCCAAACTGAAACAGCTTAAGCCTGCCGGCAGGCAAAAATTTCTTTCCCTGGCACTATTGGTTTTCATTGTACTTGCCTGCCTGGGTATATGGTCAATAATTGACAAAAGCGGCACCTTTATACCGACCAGTGTCATAAGCTTTATGCCAGATGCTAAATTTCAATTTGCCATCGGCGGGGAGGGCAGTACGGGGGAGAACAGTCTTTCAGAGCCTATGACCGTTGCTATAGGCGACAACGGTGATATCTATGTTGGGGACACGCTTAACAGTCTGGTAAAGGTTTTCGACAGCAAGGGGAAGTTCAAATTCAGCTTTGGTGGAAAAGATTTGACTTACCTGCCAGTGGACGTAGCAGTAGCAGGGAAAAGTGTTTTTGTGGTGGACAGCAAGCATTCGCGTATCCAGGTTTTTGATTTAACCGGAAGGTACCAAAAGCCTTTTGCCGGGCCTGAGATCGGCAAAAAAATTGGCGCCTGGATACCTTCTGCCATAGCTGTTTCCGGCAACGGCGATGTTTACGCTGCAGATGTTTTTTATCAGAGAGTAATCGTTTTTGATAAAAACGGAGATGTAAAAACTCATTTCGGCTTTCCCGGAAGCGGTAACGGCCAAATGCTGTACCCTAACGGAATAGCCGTTGACAGCAGCGGAAATGTCTACGTTGCAGATTCCAACAACCAAAGAATACAGATCTTTGACGAAAAAGGCAAATTCGTCAATACACTTAATAACGACGGTCAAGCTTTTAGTTTTAACATGCCAAGAGGCATTACTCTTAGCGGCGACAACCTGCTCTATGTGGTAGAAACTTTTTCCCATGAGCTGAGAATGTTGAAATTGAACAAAGACGGTATCAAAAAGACCACTGTCATCGGAGACCGCGGAGTGGGTGACGGGCAAATGAACTTTCCCAATGATGTTGCAGTAAAAGGCAGCACCTTGGGCGTTGCCGACAGAGCTAACAACCGTGTTTTAGTTTACCACATTGGTCTTCTACCGTTTTAGCTAATTAAAAACGGGGAACTGCGCGTGCTTTACGAGGATGTTGACCCGTTATATTATAACGTTTTTATCTGTCCCCAATGCTGCTTCGCCACGAGACACGAAGAGTTTGAAAAGGTTGACGACCCTAGCAAGAAAAAGATAGCCGCCGTTACAGCGGAACGAAAACAAAGGCACAAGCCGGAGACAACCTCTTTGTTTTTGGTAAAAGAAAAGGAAAGGGACTATCCTAAAACCTACTTAGGATGGCCCCTTTTTGTTAATATGTTTAAATAAATAGTCTCACTACTTTTTAACCAGCTTTTTTATACGTTAAAACGGAAATATACCACATCCCCGTCCTGCATCACATATTCTTTGCCCTCAAGTCTTACCAGTCCCTTCTCCTTAGCTGCCAGCTGGGAACCTGTAGACATCAGGTCATTGTACGAAACAACTTCGGCCCTGATAAATCCTCTTTCTATATCGGTGTGGATTTTTCCCGCTGCCTGGGGAGCCTTAGTTCCAGTCCTGATAGTCCATGCCCTCGCTTCCGGCGCCCCGGCAGTAAAGAATGTCATCAGCCCCAGAAGGCGGTACCCTACCCGGATAAGTTTATCCAACCCCGACTCCTCTAAACCTAATTCCGCAAGAAACTCCGTTTTTTCATCGTCTTCCAGTTCAGCTATCTCTGCTTCAATCTTAGCACAGACGACTATTACCTCTGAATTCTCCTGGGCGGCGATTTTTTTAACCTCTTCAACCAACTGGTTGCCTTGGGCGTCCGGCAGGTCATCTTCCCCGACGTTGGCCGCATAAAGTACCGGTTTGGAGGTCAGCAGGTTGGCATCTTTAATCATGGCTGCTTCTTCCGGTTCAAGCCCCAGGCTGCGCGCCGGTTTCCCAGCGTTAAGAGCCTCCTGGATACGCTCAAGAACTTGAAGTTCAACTTCATATTTTTTGTCATGGGTTTTCTGCATCTTTCGGGTCCGGTCGATTCTCTTTTCCAGAGTTTCCATGTCGGCCAGAATAAGTTCCATGTTAATTGTTTCAATATCCCTGGACGGCCCGATATCCCCTTCCACGTGAGTTACATTGCCGTCCTGAAAGCACCTTACAACATGAACTATGGCGTCTACTTCCCTGATGTGGGCCAGGAACTTGTTGCCCAAGCCTTCTCCCTTGCTGGCGCCCCTGACAAGCCCGGCAATATCTACAAACTCCGTGACAGTCGGCACAACATTTTTAGGTTTAACCATTTCCGCAAGCTTGTCCAGCCTGGTGTCAGGCACCACAACCACCCCTACATTAGGGTCAATAGTACAAAACGGGTAGTTGGCACATTCTGCCCCGGCTTTGGTTATGGCATTAAACAGAGTCGATTTCCCTACGTTGGGAAGACCTACGATACCCAGCTGCATTTATAATTCATCCTTTCGGTTATGCTTACCAATGTTTCCACCCTGAAAATTATACCTTATCTCACAGTTTGTTGCAAGGAGTGCTCAAAAGACAGCCGTTTTGGTTTGGGAAACAGGGCAAGGAAGAGGCGGGTATATTCCTTCGAGCGGCAACAACGCCTTCAGCTAACCACTCCCGCGTACGCGGGAGGGTTAGCTGAAGGAGTCAGACCGCTCTCCGGAACACACCCGCCTCTTCCTTACCTTCTTTTGGAGGAACCTAAAAGCGGGAGTTTCCTCTGTCCGTCCAAGGTTATTCTGAGACAGCCTTAATTACTTTCTTTACACCCTTTTCAAACTTTGGCCGGGGCAGCATTACCTGCCTAGAGCAGCCCAGGCACTTGATACGAAAATCCATGCCTGTGCGCATGACTTCCCACTGGTCACTTCCACAGGGGTGAGCTTTTTTCATTTTGACGATATCTCCAACCATATACTTGTGCAAAGCTATTCCCCTCCAACAGGCCCGTCTGACTTGTTTCGCACACTGTAATTAATAACTAAGCGTCGGTTCCAGGTTTAATAATGACACGGCGCGGGGACGGAACACCAATTTCCTCCCTGTCAAAGGCTTCTTTATATCTTTTCCGCAGCTCCCTCTCTACCCGCCACTGTTCCATAGGCTTTGTCTTGGCAGTTGTCCGGAGGATAACTTCGTCTGGTCCAATTGCTACCACACCGAGAACTTCGGGCCCCTCGACAATTACACCGCTCATTTCACTGGCTAATGTCCGAACAACACCGTTCATAACCCTAAGGGCCCGGTCAATGTCTTCACCATAAGCTATCCCTATGTCTACCAGCGCTCTCATGTTCCCCCTGCTTAAGTTGGTTACGGTGGTTATCTGCCCGTTGGGAATAATATGATACTCGCCGCCCCAGTCACGAATCTTGGTAACCCGTAAGCCCACTTCTTCCACAAAACCGGAGAACCCGCCGGTGGTAATGTATTCCCCCACGGCATACTGGTTTTCCAATAGAATAAAAAACCCTGTAATAACATCTTTGACGAGGCTTTGGGCCCCAAAACCCAAGGCCAGTCCCAATATACCCGCGCTGGCCAGAAATCCCTTCAGCCCCTCAATAGTTCCGGCAATCTGAACCAGTATCGTAAAGCTTACAATAAAGTAAGTGGCGTACCTTAGTATGCTTTTTGCTAAAGTTCTTAGGGTGAGGACCCTTTTTTCATCAAAATAGAATTTTTGTTCCCTTGGTTTAAAAATGCGGTCTATTATGGCATCCCCTATCTTCAACCCTATAAAAGCCAGCACAAGAATGCCTATAATAATGCCGCCCGTTTCCAGTACCCGCTGATAAACAACCTTTTGACTAATTTGAAAAATAAAAGCCATCTATTTCACCCTTTTTGTTGGTAGTCCTCGCTGAATTTAGTGGTTTCCGGCTATTGGTAGGTAATGTTTACCTTTGCTATAAATTCAAGCCCCTCCCGCCCCATGTTGCGAAGGGCTTCCAGGGCAGCATACCGCACCACGGCATCACTGTGGGTTAACAATTCCGCCAGGTGTGGAGCCGCTTGGGGGTCACCTATTTTGCCCAGAGACCGGATTGCCTGTACCTTTACCTTTATTTCCCGGTCCTGCAGTAATTCCACCAAAAGACCCGCGGAACCATTGTACCCTATCTTACCCAGCGCTCTTGCAGCCTGAAGCCTGATATTGCCGTTAGTGTCTTCCAGGGCTGGATGAAGGGCCTCGGCGGATGACGGATCACCAATTTCACCAAGGATTTCAATAACATAACCCCGGTAAGTGGGGTCACTCTCCGAAAGGGCTTCCTGTAACGCCGGTACCCCCGCTTTTCCAAGGGAAATTAGCACTTCTGCCACCCTGGCGGGCAGCCATTTATAAGGCTCCTTTAAGGCCCCTACCAGCAAGCCCGATATCGCCGGTTCCTTCAGATTCTTCAATGCTTGGGTAGCCGCCAGCCGCACCTCTTCGTTTTTGTCCGCCATAGCCCCGAACAGCAGTTCCGGGACTTCTTCCCCTCCGACCTTTCCCAGTCTTTCAGCACCGGCGGTCCTGATTTTGTAATCAATATCGGTCAAATCAGTCTTGTACCGTTCAATCAGATCGGA
>JAJZQD010000010.1 GCA_021847735.1 Bacillota bacterium
TGAACATCGAAACTTCAGTGGGGGACTCTACCCCCACTGAAGCAGAAAAGTGGAAACTCCACCTAATAGAAGGTGGAGTCTTGGAATTGGGATAAAAAAGGCAGCGCTATCTCATCCATACCTTCAAAGATGATTTGGATGAAAAAAACGTCCCCTAACGTCTTATTGCAGTAAGGCTTTTCGCTAGTTCAAATTCTATAAGCTACGCAACAAAAAAAGTGCGGAAAAAACTGCACTTTTGCTCTATACAAAAGAATCATTATCCCCTAAAAACTTTCACTGGGGTTGACCTGTCTTAACGGCCTTTTGCTCTGCAGCACCGTAGTAAGCAACACAGGTGCTGCTTACTAGGATCACCGCCGCCCCGACAGCCTCCAGAGATGTCAGCTTTTCACCCAGGAATAACAGCCCAAAAAACGAGGAAAACACGGCGGTGGACATGGACAGCACGCTGCCAACGGAGGCGGTGCAGTATTTGTACGCGGCAGTGTTAATTACCTGGCCCACTGTTCCAAACGCAGCCACAAAAACCATATAAACTATGCCGCTGTATGCGGGTACGACAAAATCAGGAAGAGCTAAAATGCCCGAAAACACCGCCCCGAAAATGCTTAGGTAAAAGAAGACGGCCCATGCCGACTCGGTCTTGCGCAGCTCACGAATCATAACGACAGACATCCCGGCCATAATAGCGGAGGCTAAAGCCAAAAGGTCCCCGGTCCTAATATTGGAGAAGTCCGGCCTTGTCAGCAGGACTATTCCCAGTACCGATAAAACCAAAGGCAGTATTACAACAGGTCTCACCTTCTCTTTTAAATAGAAGGCTGCAAACACGGTAGCAAAAATAGGATATGTATTGTTAAGCACCGTGGTATTAGTGAGAGAACCGGTTTTGATGGCGGCAAAAAACAGCATGATTGCCAATCCACTGATAATTCCCCTGGCTATCAACAAAAATTTGCGGTTGGCGGCCAGGCTTATTTTTCCACTTCTAGCCAGTACCAGGGCAGTTACAATACCTGCCGAAAAGCGGGCCAAGGCAATTTCGTTAGCTGAAGCATAAGGGGAAGCTAATTTTACAAAAACCCCCATCAGGGCAAATAGAAAGGATGAAACCAGAAACAAAGCCGGCCCCTTAGTAAATGTATTCGGTATAGTAACCTCTCCCTTCCTATTCAGTAAACTCCCCCTTCTTGTTTTTCTTCAGGTCTGCCATCCTGGTCCTTATTTCCTTTTCCTTCCCGCTATCGTAAGGCAGATAATACTTTACTCCAAGAAGTTCGTCAGGTAAATACTGCTGTTCCACATAATTCCCCTTGGAATCGTGTGGGTACTTATACCCTTTGCCGTGCCCCATTTGGGCGGCCCCTTTGTAGCTGGTGTCTCTCAGATGAACAGGCACCGGCCCAGGTTTCCGCTTTTCAATGTCACTCAGGGCCTTGTCCACAGCCTTGATAACCGAATTGCTCTTTGGGGCAGTAGCTATGTAAATGACGGCTTCCGCCAGAGGCAGGCGGGCCTCCGGCATCCCCACATATTCCAGCGCGTAGGCCGCTGAAGTTGCCACCACCAGGGCGTTGGGGTCGGCCAAACCGACATCTTCGGCAGCGTGAACAATAAGCCGGCGGGCAATAAATCTTGGGTCTTCCCCGGCATAAATCATCCTGGCCAGCCAGTGCAGCGCCGCGTCCGGGTCAGAACCCCTCAGGCTTTTGATAAAAGCCGAAATCACGTCATAGTGCTGGTCACCTGATTTATCATACCTGACTGCCCTCTTCTGAATAGACTCCTCCGCAACCGTCAGGGTGATTTCCCTGAATCCCTTTGCGTTGGGCGGAGTTGTAAGTACGCACAGTTCGATGGCATTTAATGCCGACCGGGCATCGCCGTCGGCGATATTCACTATATGGGCCAGGGCCTCTTCCTTCAAATCAACCCTGTATTGCCCCAAACCTCTCTCCTCATCGGTTAGGGCCTGTTTTACCAGTTTGGCTATCTCCTCGTCGGTAAGGATCTTAAATCCGAAAACTCTTGATCGGGAGAGAAGGGGCGGGTTGACTTCAAAATAAGGGTTCTCCGTCGTGGCACCGATAAGGATAATCGTCCCGTCTTCCGCAAAGGGAAGAAGGGCGTCCTGCTGTGATTTGTTAAACCGGTGTATTTCATCAATGAAGAGAATTGTCCTCTGGTTGTACATCCCAAGCCGGTCCTTGGCACTTTTCACAACTTCCTTGATGTCTGCAACCCCAGACGTGACGGCGTTCAGCTGCACGAAAAAGGCCTTTGTTGTATTGGCCACCACCCTGGCCAGGGTAGTCTTGCCGGTCCCCGGCGGCCCGTAAAAAATCGCCGAAGACAGTTGGTCGGCTTCAATGGCCCGGCGCAGTAATTTCCCCTTGCCCACAATCTCATCCTGGCCTACGAATTCGTCCAGGCTGCGCGGCCGCATGCGCACCGCCAGGGGGGCTTCCTTTTCCAGCTGTTTTTGCCTGTTAGCCTCAAACAAGTCCATTATGTCATCTCCAAATCCAAAGACCCTGCCAGCCTTTTGGTATAACTTAATATTAAGACCTGTGTATCCGCATGTCAACCTTGCCGGATTCCACTTTGGGTAAACAAAAAAGGGCTGTACCACCAGCCCCATAACCCATCATTATCAGTAAATGTTTAGCCAATTCTATAAGTGTTTATCCAATAAAGCCTTCAGGTCATTTTTCGATTTAAAGCCCACAATGCGGTCGACAGCCTGCCCGCCCTTAAACACAATTAGTGTGGGAATACTCATAACACCAAATTCGATGGCAACTTCCCGGTTTTCGTCCACATTGACTTTGCCAACCTTAATCTTTCCGGTGTACTCCACCGCAATTTCATCTACTACCGGAGCAATCATGCGGCAGGGTGAGCACCACGGGGCCCAGAAATCAACGAGGGTAGGCTCATTGGCATTAAGTACATCGGCTTTAAAACTGTCTTTGGTAAGGGTAAGTACCTTGTCACTTGCCATGCTCTTTCAACTCCTTTCACCATATTACTAGTCGGCGAATCTTGTAATAGTTTGAATAAGCTTTTGCAGTTCTTCAATCTTAGTCTTTTTATCTTTTACTGAAACGGTATTACATAGGCATTCCGCAGCATAATGGTTCAGTACGAGATTACCAACCATTTTTAGGGCTGACCTGGCGGCAGAAACCTGAGTAAGTATTTCCTGGCAGTTTTTATCTTCATTTATCATCCGCCTAATGCCTTTTACCTGTCCCTCTACTCTTTTTAACCTCTTATCCAGATTATCCTTAATATCCTGTACCTTTTGCAAATTCAGTATCCCTCCTAGGTTACCCACCCGGGGTATCAGGTTATTTTTATTATAATACTGGATGAAATCATTGTCAATTTTATGTGGTGGCCCAAAACCCCATTCCTCTTAATTATGCCCAATCAAATACCAACTATATCCCTGACGACAACCCCGGCAAGAATGAGCCCCATGACGGGGGGAACAAAGGAAATGCTGCCCGGTATCTGCCGCCGCATAGCGCAGTTGGAAACGGCATCTTTATTACTGCAGATACAGTGGCGTTTACAGTCGCCCGCGATTTCTTTGGGTACCAGCGGTTGTTCCTTGGAATATACAACCTTTACACCCTTTGAAATACCCGCTTTTTTCAGTTCCCTCCTTACTACCCTGGCAAGAGGGCAAACGGATGTCTTAGAAATATCGTCCACCACGAAGGCGGTTGGGTCCAGCTTGTTACCCGCGCCCATGGCGGAGACAATTTTGATGCCCCTGCCGTGGCTTTTAATAATCAAATCAAGTTTTCCCGTAACGTTATCAATGGCATCTACTATGTAATCCAGGTCGTCTGTAATTAACTGCTCACTTTTTTCGGGAGAATAGAATTCCTGCCGGGTGTCAACTTTAACCTCGGGATTAATCAGCAGCACCCTCTCCTTCATCAAATCTACCTTCGGCCGGCCCACGGTAGACTGCAGGGCATGAAGCTGCCTGTTGATGTTGGTAAGGCAAACATCATCATAATCGACCAGCACCAGGTGGCCAAGGCCGGCTCTGACTAAGGCTTCTACGGCATATGAACCGACACCGCCGATTCCGAAAACGGCAACCTTGCTGTTTTTCAGTTTGTCCAGGCCCTCAGGGCCAATAAGTAGTTCCGTCCGCGAAAACCGGTGAAGCATTGGTAAACTCTCCCGCCTGTCCAATATTTATACAACTTTAATATTACCATAACCTGCTATAAAAACAAAATACCCCACTTATGCCGTGAGGCCGTGTGTTTTGAACCTGTCTCAACAGGGTGGGTATCCCCCCAACTGCTTTTTGTGTCCTCTCCCAGGAGGCTTACAAGCTACAGCCAGAGCAGGATTCCCTAAGTATTGGTGTTGGCTCAATACTTAAACGGCGAGTCACGCGCATCGTAGGGTTGTTTTCTCTTCTGTACTATTAATATATCACAAGCGATGAAGCCCTTTCAAGTACCATTATTTGTAGAATTATAGCCCTAAAACTAGTATTACTGATAGCAAAGACCTTTATGCATACTATTCATTGGCCATGGCAAATTCCCGTCATTGACAACCCAAATTATTTGTTATTTCTTGGCTTTGGCCACATCTAGTTTAATGTGGAGTTCCCGGAGCTGTCTCTGGGTAACTTCGGAGGGCGCCTGGGTCATCAAGTCTGTGGCGCTTTGGGTTTTGGGAAAGGGAATAACATCCCTGATTGTATCCTTCTTGGCCATTAACATAATCATCCTGTCCAGGCCAAAAGCAATGCCGCCATGCGGGGGCGTCCCGTATTCGAAGGCTTCCAGCATAAAGCCAAACTTCTCGTTGGCCTCCTCCGGAGAAAGACCCAGCAGGGAAAACATCTTCTCCTGAATGTCGCGCCTATGAATCCTGATACTTCCTCCGCCCAATTCAACCCCGTTAAGGACCATGTCGTAGGCCCTGGCCCGGACTTTTCCGGGGTCACCTTCCATAAATTCAATGTCTTGTTCCACAGGTGATGTAAAGGGATGGTGTATGGCAACCCAGCGCCTCTCCTCCTCATCATACTCGACGAGGGGGAATTCAACTACCCAGGCAAATTTATACACATCATGGTCAATTAGATTTTTCTTCTTCGCCAACTCAATTCTAAGCGCCCCCAGGGCTGCAGCCACAACAGACGGCTGATCGGCTACAAAGAACAGTAAATCACCCGGCTCTGCTTCAAACTTATCCAGCATAACCTTGATTTCTTCATCTTTAAAGAACTTGAGTATGGGTGATTTTAACCCGTCCTCTGTTACTACGATATAGGCCAGCCCCTTGGCTCCGTAAATGGCCACAAACTGGGTCAGGTCGTCAATTTCCTTCCTGCTGAAATGGGCGCACCCCTTGGCATTGATACCCTTTACCTGCCCGCCGGAGACCGCCACGGCAGCGAAAACTTTAAAGTCAGACCCTGCTGCAATGCCGGTAAAATCTTTTAGCTCCATACCAAAGCGCAGGTCAGGCTTGTCTGAACCATAGCGGTCCATAGCCTCCCGGTAAGTAAACCTGGGAAAAGGCGTCTCCACTGTAATGCCGGCAGCTTTCCTAAAGGTGAAGGCAATCATTTCCTCCATCAACCCCAGGATATCTTCCACCTCAACAAAAGACATTTCCAGGTCTATCTGGGTAAATTCCGGCTGCCTGTCCGCCCTTAAGTCCTCGTCCCGGAAACAGCGGACGACCTGAAAATATTTCTCCATACCGGCAACCATCAGAATCTGCTTGAAAATCTGGGGTGACTGGGGCAAAGCGTAAAACTTTCCAGGGTTTACCCGGCTTGGCACCAGGTAATCCCGGGCCCCTTCGGGTGTACTCTTGGTAAGCATGGGGGTTTCTATTTCCAAGAACCCCCTGCTGTCCAGGAAGTCCCTGGCAGCCATAGTCACTTTGTGTCTTAAGATAAGATTTCTCTGCATGTCAGGCCTGCGAAGGTCCAAGTACCTGTATTTCAACCTGATGTTTTCGTCAACATCAATATCCTCTTCAATATAAAACGGTGGGGTTTTGGCTTTGTTTAACACCCTCAGTTCGTTGACATATACCTCGATTTCTCCCGTCTTTAGCTTGGGGTTAATGGTTTCGTCGCTTCGCCTGCGCACTTCCCCAACTGCTGCCAATACATATTCGCTGCGAATCTTTTCGGCTTTGACAAAGGCCTCCCCTCCAACTGCTGGGCTGAACACGAGCTGTACCAGCCCAGACCTGTCTCTCAGGTCGACAAATATAAGACCACCGTGATCCCGGCGGGTATTGACCCATCCCATTAAGATAACCTTTTCCCCCACATCGGCAGTTGTAAGTTCAGTCGCCAGATGTGTTCTTTTTAGTCCCTGCATAGATTCAGACATTTGTGCTTTCCCCTCCCGGCTTCGCGTGTTTTATTAAACTCTGTCTGCGGTCCTGATGGACCGGTCGGCCATTCGGCCACTTACTGATTTATGTCAATAGTCAGGTGTGCCAGCAAGTCCCCGAGGGATACATCCTGCTGCGTGCCGGCAATCATATCCCTCACTACCGCTGTCCCTTTGGCCAGTTCCTCTTCACCAAGAATGAGGGTATACCTGGAGTTAAACTTATGGGCATATTTCATCTGGGCCTTCAGACCCCGGCCCATGAAATCCATCTCGGCACTCAACCCGGCCCTACGGAAAACGTAGAGCAGCTTAAACGCCTCTTCCCTGGCTTGCTCACCAAGGGTGGCAATAAACACGTCAGACCTGCGTTCTGCCGGAATTTCAAGGCCCTGGCGCTCCATGGCTGCAATTATCCGCTCCGTTCCCAGGGCAAAACCGATGCCCGGTGTCGGTGGCCCGCCGACTTCCTCAATGAGGCCGTCATACCTGCCTCCACCGCCAATGGAACTCTGGGCCCCAATGTCACTGGCCATGATTTCAAAAGC
This sequence comes from Bacillota bacterium, assembly GCA_021847735.1. Taxonomy (GTDB): domain Bacteria; phylum Bacillota; class Thermincolia; order Thermincolales; family UBA2595; genus JAJZQD01. The sequence goes on from JAJZQD010000010.1 coordinate 6,956, forward strand.
GGTATTGGTGTAATAATCCAGCCCTCTGACCAGCCTGTTGTTGACGACATACTGTACCCCAACGTCATCCAGGTACTTCTTTACCTTTTCGAAATCGGCAGCACATTCCTCACACAGGCAGTCAGTCGTTGTGGGGGCATCCTTACTCAGTTCCTGACACTTTCCCACCTTGCAGTCAAGAATACGCATGGGGTTTCTGGAAAACCTTGACTGGCATAGCCCGCAGAGTTTATGCAAATTGGGGTTTAAAAAATCGTGCAGCCTCTGCCTGTGGACAGGCCTGCATTTTGGGCAGCCAACACTGTTGATGTGAAGCTCCAGTCCGCGGAGTCCCAGCCTCCCGTAAAAATCCATGGCCATCGTAATTACTTCGGCGTCGACAGCCGGGTCCTTGCTTCCCAATACTTCCACCCCAAACTGGTGAAACTGCCTGTAGCGGCCTGCCTGTACGTTTGCATACCTGAACATTGGCCCAATATAAAATACTTTAAAAGGCTGGGGTTGGGCATACAGCTTATGCTCGACATAAGCCCTAACCACGGCGGCCGTTTGTTCGGGCCTCAGACTGATGCTTCTCTTGCCCTTATCTTCGAAGGTGTACATCTCTTTTTCCACCACGTCTGTGGTATCACCAACACCGCGCAGGAAAAGTTCGGTATGTTCAAAAACGGGTGTTCTTATTTCACTGTACCCGTACTCCCTACAGATTTCTCTGACAGTCTTCTCAATATAGTGCCATTTCTCAATCTCTCCTGGCAGGATATCGTTTGTCCCTTTAGGTCCCACCGTAAGCATGAAATCCCCTCCTTAACCCTACAAATAAAACAAAAATCCCCCGTCAATGACAATAATGTTTCATTGCCAGGGACGAGAGAAAGTTTCCCGCGGTACCACCCTGTTTGGGCAGCACCGGGCTGCCCCACTTCAAATACGGTATAACGGTAACCGTTCCGGGAAGGCCCGCAAACGTGTTCGGCCCTCCGGCTCCCGGGTGTCTTCGCCTCCTTTAACCTTAGAAATGCTTCCAGTCTTGGCATCTCTTCCCTAAAAGGCAGCAGAGGTTACTCTTCCCGTTCAAAGCCTTTGTCAATCATTCAGTCTCCCCTAATTTTAGCGAATTGTCACAGGCTTGTCAATGTTTCCGGGAACTATACTTTGATCCCAATTCCAAGACTCCACCTTCTATTAGGTGGAGTTTCCACTTTTCTGCTTCAGTGGGGGTAGAGTCCCCCACTGAAGTTTCGATGTTCAGCTTTAGCTGAACGAGTTCACTATCTACGGCCAGGAGTCCTTTTATACCTACGGTCCCGAAAGTACCAGGAAAATCCCCGCCAAACAGGGATGAAAAGTTAATAGCGGGGAAACCATATCTAGTGAACAATATGCAAAGGAAGTGAACAACGTGAGAAAAAAGATTATCTCCCTATGTACCCTGCTGGCGCTTCTGCTTCTGGTAGTATCCCCCGGCTGTATAAAAAAAGCGGCCAGGAAACCTGCCCCCAAAAAACCGCATGTCACTGCCTTTTACATGGAGCCGGGCAGCGGAGGTTCCTTTGCTTCCCTGGAGAAGTATTCCAAACACATTAACATTTTCTCACCGTTATGGTTAACAGTCCAGGGAGACGGTTCAATAAAGGATGTAACTGACCCGAAGACCCTTAAATTTGCCCGGGACAAAGGCCTCAAAATAGTGCCCCTGGTGAATATCGCCGAAAGCAATGACATTGTCCTTACAGACCCGCGTATCAGGGACAAAACCATCATCAATCTGGTAGCACTGTTAAAGAAGTATAAGTTTGACGGTTATAACATTGATTTTGAGTTTATCCCCAAAGGCACCAAAAATTTTGTGGAAGACAAAACTCTGCTTACAAAGTTTATGAGTATCCTACGGGACCACCTGAAACCTATGGGCAAAATTGTAAATATGTCGGTAATCCCTCACTTCGAAGTAGGAACTGAAGTATCCGGAATTTATGATTATAGGGCCCTGGCACCGTTGGTGGATGTCGTAACCATAATGCTTTATGACAGGCACCAGGCTGGCGGCCCGCCCGGTCCGGTTTCACCTTTAAAATGGGCGGAAACCAATATCAAGACTTCCATAAACCAGGGCTTTAAACCAAGTCAGATTTGCGTTGGAGTAGCCACTTACGGTTATGACTGGCCCACCAACCAGTCCGGAGGGTTTTCCCGGCCAACCAAGGAGATTTTGAAACAGGCCAAGGAAAAAGGCATTGAGGTCAAGTGGAGTGACCAGTTCCAGGAGCCGTACTATGTTTACAAAGACCCGACTACCGGTGCCTCCCGGGAGGTATGGTTTGAAACTCACCAAACCTTGAGCCAAAAAATTGACCTGGTCTATAAATACAAATTACACGGTATCTGCATCTGGCGCCTGGGTTTTGAGACGCCTTCCTTCTGGGATGTAATCAGCAAAAAGATAAAATAGAGTGGGCAAGGAAGAGGCAGGTATATTCCTTTTTGTGCGAAAAACGAGAAGGGGTTGCCCTAAATTTATGCTTAGGACAGCCCCTTTAGTTTTAGGCCGGAATTCCCTTGGAGCATTGAGATTTTCCGGGCTATCAGGTCATCAATTCGCGTAATGTAAGTTTCCGGGTCTTTTGAATTGTAGTGGCTCGTGAGTCGCCATGTTTCGGGGTCCACAAATTTGGAGCCTGCCCCTCCTCCCAGTCCTATGACGGTCTGACGTTCATCAATAATCTGGATGTTATAGATGCAGTCAAACCCGTTCCTCGCATACCCTATGTTTTCCTGGGGTCCGACCATCCTTTTTTGCCGGTACAGGTAATACGGTTCCATCCCCATGCCCCGGGCACCTTCGGCGGCAATTTCCAGCATTTTCTCCACCTGGTCCCAGGATGGCAAATGAAAATATTCTTTGTCTTCCTTAATTTTTGATGCGCGTTTGACTGCCAAGGTATGGACAGTAAGGTTTTCGGGCCTGATTTTGCTGATTTCCCGAAGGGTATTATCGACATCCTTCTCGCTTTCACCCGGCAAACCGATGATTATATCCATGTTGATATTACCGAACCCAAACCGCCGGGCCATTTCAATAGACTCGACTACTTGTTCCGGCGTATGCCGGCGCCCTATTTTCAAGAGAGTATGCCGGTTCATCGCCTGGGGATTGATACTGAGCCTTGTGACACCATATTCCAAGGCCGCCTTCAGCTTTTCCTCTGTTACAGTGTCCGGTCTTCCTGCTTCCAGCGTAACTTCCGAAGTCTCATCCCCGACAAGTCTGGTCCGAACATTGGCCAGAAGGGCACGAAGCCCTTGAGTGTCTAAAACGGTCGGAGTTCCACCCCCGATATATATGGTTTGCACCTTTTTCCCCTGCTCCGTAAGAGCAGCGCCAATTTTTTCAATCTCCCCCTTCAGGGCTTTCAAAAAGGATTCGACCATTCCACCCCGCGTCTCCACACTGTAAGAGGGGAATGAACAATAGGCGCACCTGGTGGGGCAAAATGGGATTCCCACGTATATGCTGACCAATTTTTTAGCCTGGTCCTTTGCAGGCAAAAAAGGCCGCTGCTTGAGAGCTATTCCTGTTAACAGGGCCGCCTTACCGGGGGCCATATCATAACTATTGATGAGGTATTCATTTATTTCCGGGGGTTCCCATGCCAAGTCCAAAAGCCTGTGCACAATCTTGGTGGGCCTTATTCCGGTCAGGATACCCCAAGGGCCGGGAGCAGTTCCTTGATAACGGCATAGCAGTCGGAACAAGGCCAGTTTGACGAGCCGTTTTTGCTGGTTACGCTCATCACCGGCGACAGGAATTGCATCTGTGGAAGCCTCCTCCGTCAAACCGGTATCCCTGTTTTTCAGGCTTGCCGAACCTGTCAGGGTTTTCCCCAGCCGGGATGCGGACACGTTCAGCATTATCTCGTAATCAACGGCAGGCTGCAGGACGATATCGGAATCTGGGTAAAACAGCCTGACTACATCTTGTCCCGTTACAGCCAGGTCCCTTTCCGCAGATAAAAGTACGATTAACATAGAACTCTCCTTATTCGGGCTTGTTTTCTCTTTTGTCCGGTATTATTAAAGGCCCAAACATATATGCCATGTCAGGGCCCGGTTTTTACTTCCTGATGATGTCCTCCACTTCCTTCATGCTTGTGAGGTGACATGATCAAAACGGGTTCATTTTTATTATACACCAACTGGAGGTAAACAAGTATCCTTAAATTTCATATATTGGCACTATTTTATAACCCTTTGCCCTGATTTCCGCGATAATGTCTTCGAGACCGCCTACCACATCCTCCGAATTCCCGTGCAATAAAACCACGGCACCGTTATGGAGCTGGCCCACTATCCCTTTAACGGCTTCCCCGGGCCCCCCCATAGGCAGCCAGTCCCGGATGGCTACACTCCAAAAAGCCGTCTTGTATCCCATGTCCCTGGTAAGCATCAGGGTTCGTTCACTGTACTCCCCCATCGGCGGGCGCATGTATTTGTACTTAATTTGGTAATCCGCCACCTGTCTGGCTATATCCTCCCATCCCCTGATTTCCTTTTTGACTTCATCATCTGAAAGAGTTGGCAGGCTCTTATGCTTAACAGTATGGTTTCCTAGGATATGCCCCTCTCTCAAAAGCTGTTTAGCCAGTTCGGGGTTTTTTTCAATCCAGTGGGTTGTGACAAAAAATGACGCCTTTATATTGTTCTTTTTCAGTGCTTCCAGGATTCTCGGGGTAAGACCCTCCTTTTCGTAGCCCATGTCAAAGGTTAGAGTCACCTGTTTTTTTCTGACATCCCCCAGGTAAAGGGCACCGTATTTCCGTACCAAGTCACTCTGGTGGGCTGTAATCTCCGGAGTCTTGCCGTCCCTGGACCTGACAAAACCCCAGCCCTCTTTCTCGTTAAAGACGTCGGTAACCTGCCCGGAATTCCTGTGTACTGGCGGTAAAGACTTCCGGCTGCGAGGGATGTAATGGTCGAGCCGGAAAATATTCAGACCGGCTGTTCCAGTAATTAACAGCATAATTAAACCCAGGAAAAGGGTTTTGTTTCTCATTGTCTTACCCCCCGACGAAAAATATTCCGAAAACTGTCGATAGTATTTGCAGAAGTGGGAGTTGATATGTATGCCTGCGTTAGCTCAGCATTTCGGGCTGAAAAGAGGTTATTTGCATGACAACGGAGAATTTACAGTAAATACTATAAGTATTCTTTAGAAAACCGGAGGTAGATTATATGACAGGCGACAGCCATGACACTTCCCCCTGCCCGGTTTGCCGGGAGCAGCATTCACCTGATGAAATGATGCCCATTGAACTAATAGATGATCCTCTGGTAGAATTCATTAAAAATAAATATCCCGCATGGTCCTCTTACAAATCCATCTGCCTGTCCTGCCTCAACCGAATTAGGACGGAATACATCAAAGATGTCCTGGAAGCGGAAAAAGGCGAACTCTCCGGATTGGAACAGGAGGTAATCAAGAGTCTTGCTGAGCACGACCTGCTGTCCCGAAATATCAACCTCGAATTTGAGCAGAAGTTGACAACAGGACAACGGGTAGCGGATAAGGTGGCCGAGTTCGGCGGCAGTTGGAGATTCATTATTTTATTCGGGGGAACTATTGTAATTTGGATTATCTTAAACACGGCAATACTTCTGAGGCACCCCTTTGACCCTTACCCATACATCCTTCTCAATCTTGTTCTGTCATGCCTGGCGGCGCTTCAGGCCCCCATTATCATGATGAGCCAGAACCGCCAAGCTGAAAAAGACCGGCTCCAGGCTGACCACGACTATCGCACCAACCTGAAAGCCGAACTGGAAATCCGCCATTTGAACTGGAAGGTAGACCAATTGCTTATGCATCACTGGCAAAGACTAATGGAAATTCAGCGCATTCAAACGGAACTGATGCAGGAGATTGCCAGCCAAACTAAGCGGGAATCCAGCAGTTAAAAACATACTTTTATCTCCATCAGTCCTGGGGAACAGCTTTACAACAAACCTTTGAAAGGGGAAAGTGACATGGCCCATTATCAAATTGGCAAGGTATCTGAAGATGGTTATATTCCGGTACTTGACGGCATTGAGCGCAAAACCCTGGTCTTCGGTGAAAATACCCTGATGGCGGAGTTCCGCCTCAAAAAAGAAAAATTGATACCCGCCCACAAGCATCCCCATGAACAGACCGGATATTTGGTTTCCGGCAGGATTATGCTGATTATTGCAGGCCGGGAATTTGAAATACGGCCCGGTGACAGTTGGTCAATTCCCGGCGACATGGAACACGGTGTCAGGGTCCTGGAGGACTCCATTGCCGTGGAGGTCTTTGCCCCGGTCAGGGAGGACTATTTACCGTAAACCGCCAACAGGCATTACGGCGCCCGGGAGGGGATGTAATATGATAGTCAGACCGAGTGTGGTCATAGTAAAAGACAATAGAGTGCTCCTGATGAAGTATAATTACAACGGCCAGGAGGTGTACGGCTTACCGGGCGGAAACCCTGATGACGCGGACACCCTGCAGAGTACCGTAGTCAGGGAGTTGAAGGAGGAACTTAACCTCGATATTCAAGTGGGTAATTTGATGCTTGTCGGAGAGGTAATTTTCCCGGAAAGAAAGAAGTCAACCCTACACTGCGTTTTTTGGGGTGAAATCACCGGGGGCGCCCCCGGGCTCAACCCGGAACACACTTCCGCCCAGGAATACGTTTGGATGGACATAAATAAAATAGAGTCTGTCAATATGTACCCCAACATAGGAAAAAACATCAGGGACCTGGTGATTCAGGGCCGCCCCAGCGGCACGGTTTACACCGGACAAATTAAACAACAATGGTTCTAAAAAAGTCGGGGTGTCCCAAAAGTTAATTTGGGACACCCCCTATTTAACTGCATCAATCGCCTTTATAAGAATTTCTTCCACCTCACTGGCAAATCCCAACAGGCTTTTGTCACCCAAAAACTCCACTATTGTCGTGGGGCGCACCATGCCGATAACTGTTTCCCCTTTGTCTACATAAACTACAATTTTACACGGTAAGAAATATCCCACCAGGATGTTTCTTTCCAGTACCTCCTTGGCCTTGGGGGCATTACAGACCTCAAAGATATGAAAATCCTTGTCGAAGTCCACACCCTTTTTCTTTAAGTTCTCCTTTACATCAAGCTTCCACAAAACACCGAATTTGTGTTCCACCAGGCTGTTCTCCAGGGCCGTCAGAGTTTCGGTATAACTCCTGCCTGTAGTAATAGAGTATTTAAACATGGCTTTGCCTCCTTTAATGATATATGTGTTATTATGTTCGTTACCCAAACATCTAAACCTTTTACCGGACATGAAAAATGCGAACTCTATCGCATCCACACTTTTAAAAAAAGATTTAGGTGTTGACCATTGAGTGAACAGGTAAGACGAGATACTTTAAAAAACTCTTTTTCTTACGGGACAGGCGACCTTACCATAATAACCTGGGATTCCGCACTGGTTTATGATTCTGAAGGCAGTACCGATGTGCCCGACCTTCTTGAGTTTGCAACCAGTCAACTTTTAGAGCTAAGGTACTATGATGACCTTTTATCACATGAACTGGACAGAATGCATGACGCTATTGCTTGGGCAGATAAAGGGGGTTTGTGGGCCCGCCTTAGGCAGTACCGGAGAATCATGAAAAATCTTATGGAGGTTGTCCTTGATATTACGGAAATAACAGAAAAGATACAAAAACAACTTACCGTTACAGAAGACGTCTTTTACGCCCGCGTTTACGGTTCGGCCCTTACCATATTCCGAACCCGTGAATGGACAGATATCATTCAGCATAAGGTAACTTTAATCCAAAGAAATTATTCAATGTTAAGTGACGAGGTGATTAATCACAGATCATTGTTATTGGAACTGGCAATCATTGCACTGTTCTTATTTGAAATAATAATTAGCTTAATACAAATGGTTAAATAATAGGCCTGGCCCAACTACCTTAACGAAAAATCCCCCTATCTGCTCCAACACGCCCATAATCCCGTTGACTGGTATCCATGGGGAGATGATGCTATTCAGGCATGTAGTGAGGCACCATAGCAAACCAGCCCTTCATTTTACCCAGCCTTAAAGGACAAGTGAACTCGTTCAGCTAAAGCTGAACGAGTTCACTTTGGGCAAAGATGATGGTTTTCCCTAAGCGATCACCGCCTGAAACCTTGATACCCTTGGTCATTAAATCTTCCAACACCATGTCCACAGTAGCCTGGTTAAAAATAAATTCATTAATATCTGGGGAAGGAATAAAATCAGGCATCTCACCATCTTCATCGGTGAAATCCTCTTCATAGCGGGCCTTATCTTCTTCGGAAAGTTCATCATAGGTAATACCCTGCTCCAAGAACTTTGTTTTTACCTCGATATTATAATAAGGCACCAAAACGCGGTCTTTCTCCACAGCGGTTTCATAGTCATAAGCGAAGGTTGGCACACCGCTTTCCATCTCAAAAAAGTCGTAGGTATTGCGATCAACCTCGGTTTTCGGGGTTGCTGTCAAACCGATCAACACACTGTCAAAGTAATCGAAAATAGTACGGTATTTTTTAAAGATACTTCTGTGGGCTTCATCTATCACAATCAAATCAAAATGAGCAGGGGTAAAAAGCCGCTTGCCGTCCTCGCCCTTTGCCGTATCAATGGCGTTAAGCATCGTAGGATAGGTTGAAAATACAATGCGGGCTGTTTTATCCTCCTTATTGCTTAAAAGATTACATAGGGACATATCCGGCAAATGGTTCTTAAATTCGTCCTTCGCCTGTTTTACCAAGGCAGTTCTATCCGCCAGAAATAAGGTGTTGGTTACGTACCCGCCCTGGGATAAGACATCGGTTAAACTGGATGCCGTTCTTGTTTTGCCCGTACCTGTCGCCATAACAAGCAAGGCTTTTCTATGTCCTGTCACAATGATTTCACACACCGCGCGGATGGCTTCCTTTTGGTAGTACCGATCGGTAATTTTATCGTCAATCGGTATTTCATCTAGAACTTTGCGTTCGCTACGGCGGTTCATCAGCTTTTCAAGGTCGGCTTTGGAAAATACACCGCTTACCTTGCGCTGCGGAGAAGTCACATCCTCCCACAGATAGGTTTCAAAACCATTGGTGGTAAACATCATGGGCCGTCTGCCTGTCATTTTCTCTATGCAGTCGGCATACAGCTTGGCCTGATGAGTACCAATCTTAGGGTCTTTTGAGGTGCGCTTCGCTTCGATAATGGCCAGGGGTAATCCGTCTTTGCCATAAAGCACATAATCGGCATAGCCTTTTTCCTCATTATTTGGCATACCGTAAAGCTCTACTTCTTCCCTGACATCATCACCAAATACCCAGCCGAGGAGCTTTAAGTCTACATCAATATACTTTTTGCGGGTGAGAAATTCCGAAAGGTCCTTAGGTGTGAACCGGCGTTCTTCCTTATGCTGCTCTTTGTCAGCGGTAAGCCGTTCGCTGATAGCTGCAATCTTGGCCCGCAGAGCCTCAATTTCCGAATCCTTTTGCTCGATTAGGCTGTCTTTTTCTTGGATTTTTGCTTCGTCAAGAATCACCTTTTCCGCAGGAATATTACCTTCATCAAAGTAGCGTTCCTCATAATTTGCACCATAGCAGTAATCCATCCACTGCACGAATTCAAACAAAGAGGAAAGGGACAGGATTGCATCACTGCGGCTAATGGCTCTTTCCGTATGTACCGCAAGGTTACCCAGCTTAATGACATAGGGCAGCTTGCTCCAGGTTTGATTATCCATTGCAAATCTAAATGAAGGTTCGTGAATTAACGACTGCAAATTGTCCTTATAGGGCATGGTGATGGTATTATCGGCAGAATACACCCATTTCACCGCAAGCTCAAAGGCCTTGCTGCTACCCACCGCTGCCATGGCAGGAGAGGTGGCAAGCACACGCTCCGCTTCAAGGCAAGCCGCAGCAAACAAAGCATATTCAGTTTGTCCCTGTAAGAATTCAAAGTTTGCAGACAATAATTTCACCTCGCCTTATATCTCCCAATTGCATTTGTATTGGCAATCCACTTTTGAGGAGAAAGTACAAAAGTATTCGCTCCTGCTTCATTTTTAAACTGGTCGAATTCGACCAGTTTAAAATTTGAATTGTTCATCTGCTCCCACAGCCCCAGGAATTCAATCGTGCTGCGGCTACGCATCCAATTCTTCACTAAGTCGGCTGGAAATTCTGGATTTTTATACTTTGCAATATCAGTCAATGAAATATAATCATTTTCGTTCCCGCTAGAAAGTACAGCAATTTCTGTACCGTTGGCGTTGATTTTAGCTTTCAAATTTTTATTCACTATCCATCATGAACACCTCCATTTCATACTACATCGATCTCAATTCCATTGGAAAGTTCATTCCACCTATTCCTTATCAATTCATGGTGGTTCAAAACCCATTGATCTGTCCCATTCACGGAAATCCAGATATAATTTAAATTCATCGCCTCATCTACTCAAAATACTCACTCATCAAGCTGTCAAACAGGTACTGCGTTTCGTCGATTGCCTTTTTGACAAGGGCTTTTTGTTCTTCGATTTTGGTGACGATTTCGGCGAATTGGGATTGGAATGTAAGCGAAGGAACTATTATTTTAAAATCTTTTACAATTGATAGATTAAGATTCTGTTGGTTTCCTCCGCGACCTAACTCCCTCAAGTCTTCATATTTTATTTCAAGCTGTCGAAATAGGAATTCTGATATATACAGATCACTTGGTAGAATGGCAGCACAAGCTTGGTTTGTAGCAGCTTCGATTTTTAGCATGCCGGCTTGCCCACGAGTTTTTCCTTGGCCGTACATCGCCACTAATATGGTGTTGTGTGGAAACACTTTACAGTTAGTTTCTTTTAACGCTGTTTTTGAAATCTTTTCTTCTGCTCTAAGAATATAGCCATTTGAAATTTCACCAGTTTTGATCCAAGGCACTACACCTTCATCATAATAATTGATGTTATTTCGACCTGGAGTTGAACCAGTTTCAACTTTGGCAATATCCATTATTCTCCTTATTTCCCACCCCTTTTTATTCGTCACAGGGTCACCGAACATATCATAAAAGGTGGATTTGTTAAGGTTGTCCAACTCTGCAAGCTGCTGTTTACGCATGGCAAGTAGTTCTGCGGCGGTGTCTAAGGTTTTGGCAATTTGCTTTTGGGTTTGGAGGGGTGGGAGGGGAATTGATATATTTTCTATATTTTTAGCACTAATATTTGGTTGTGCACATCCAAATGATAGCTGTTGAATTTGATTTAAGAAAAGACTAGATTTTACATATTGATAAATATAATTAGAAATTCCCTTATTTTCATTGATTCGTATTAATCCTACTCGTTGATTCAGTAAAGCAGGTTCATTATAGATATATCGTCCAATTTTTCCGACAGTTGCACCGGACATAGCAATTAAAATATCACCTATTTTTATACGATACGCATCATTCTTATCCCAAAAATCTTGTGGATAGCAAATATTATAATCTAAATCAACAGTATCTCCATTTAAATTTCCAATACGAATAATAGGTATTTCATTTTTGATAAATTCAGTGCTTTTAAACGCATACCCACCTTGTACAGTAGAAAAATCACCTAACTTTATTTTCTTCCACTTATTCACCGATAAGCCCCCTCAATTCCTCCATCTTGGAGGCAATATCAAGGCTCAACTCATCAAGGCGGGTCATAATTACCTCTGGCGCATCATAAACCACCTTTTCATAAACCACCTCTTTATATCGGTTGATGGATAAATCATAGTCGTTGGCTGCAATGGCAGACCTGTCCACTAAAAAGCTCTGTTCGGTTGGCTTGCGGTCAGCTTCCCCTTCAAGGTTGTGAAAACGGGCAAGAATATCTGGAATATCATTGGCCTCGATGACAGAACGTTTATCGTCCAAAGATAAGCCATCGGCTTTCATATCATAAAACCAAACCTTGTCGGTGCCTCCTGCTCCCGTTTTGGTAAACACCAGAACGGCAGTGCTGACACCTGCATACGGTTTGAATACACCACTCGGCATGGAGATAACCGCCTGGAGTTGATGGTTTTCTACCAACTCTTTACGCAAGGCTTTGTGGGCCTTGGTTGTGCCAAACAAAACGCCATCCGGCACAATACACGAGCAGCGTCCGCCCTTGCGTAGCATCCTCAGAAAGAGCGCTACAAACAAAAGCTCTGTCTTTTTGGTGTTGCAGACTGCTTTTAAGTTATCGTTAATACTCTCGGCATCCACAGTACCGGTAAAGGGTGGGTTGGCAAGGACGATATCATAAGCGGAAGAAATACTGTTCTGCTTGGAAACACTGTCCACATAGTCGATATGGGGCTGGGTAATAGAATGGAGCATCAGGTTCATGGCGGACAAGCGCAGCATGGTTCTGTCTGTGTCAAAGCCTGTAAACATCTCGCCTGCAAAATGCTCCCATTGCTCAGTTGTCATATCCGACTCATAGTTTTCTCTGATATATTCGGCAGAAGAAACGAGGAAACCCGCTGTACCACAAGCAGGGTCACAAATTTTGTCGTTGGAAGTTGGTGCGAGCAATCGCACCATCATATCGCGGATGTGCTTGGGTGTTCTAAATTGTCCATTTTGCCCTGCGGTTGCCAGTTTTCCCAGCATATACTCATAAAGGTCGCCTTGCATATCTAGGTCTTTAATATCGTGTTCATACAGCTCATCTAAGCCTGTAATGATCTTTTGCAATACCTGCGGGGTTGGAATTAGAAACATCGCATCCTGCATATAGCGGGAAAAAGCCGAAGAACTTTCACCATTCATTGCTTTAATAAAGGGAAATACCTTTGTGCCGACAATATCATATATCATGCGGGAATCTCGTGTTTTAAACTTGCTCCAACGCATGGCCTGTCCATCTTCATTCTGGGGGAAGATCTTTGGCATAGCTTCGCTGCTTAAGGCCTCAAAGCTTTCGTTTTCCAGTTCCTTTTCATCCAGGGAACGGATAAACATCAAGTATGTAAGCTGTTCTATAACCGTTAAAGGGTTGGTAATACCACCGGCCCAAATATCGGTCCATATTCTATCAACCTTGTTGCGTATTTCTCCTGTCAGCATCTATCAAGCTCCTATCTCTGTTTTAATATTTTAGTTTAACACAAACCCACTACCTAGGCTTGATCATACCAGCTCTTCAAGACAAATTGTTGAACAACTGTTAGATGTTCTCCCGAACTACCCCCGCTGTCCACGCAAACACGCCCTGTTTGAACGATTGTATAGCGTGGGGTGGAGTAGGCAGCACATCCGTGGAATCTTTCATCCAGTTTCAAAAGCAAGAGCCCCGCCATGGACGCCGACCACTTGAATGCCCATAAGACTTTTGAATTACGCATTATAGACATTAGCAACTGTACCTATTAGCATCTGCTGGAAACGAATTTGGCTTCCCACAGGCTAGCACGGTTTTTGCCTTACTCCTTTGTTTTTTAAATGTATTTCTTTTTATTTACATAATTCGACTTAATACCAATAAGTCCTTTTCTTGGAATAAGTTATGATAGAAATGTTGTTAAAACCGATAGAGAACCCAACCGCTTAATTAATGAGAAGTCACCTTACCTATTACAACACGCCCATAACCCTGTCAACTGGTATCCTTGGGGTGAGGAAGCCGCGGAACTTTATTGGTCTCTAGCTTGTATCAAATATTATTTTTGGCGATAAGATTTTTCGCAATCTGAAATTCTATAGGTTCTTACGACATAAGAAAAGACGGCCAGCCGGCCGCCATTTTTATGTACCCTTGTTATATTACTATTTTAAAAAGGGGTTATTCTTCCGTTCGTACGCAATGTTCGAATGGCCCATATGGCCGGGGTAAACAGCGGTATCGTCAGGCAGGGACATCAGCTTGTTCTTGATGGAGTTAATAATGGAATCAAAATCCCCGCCGGGGAAATCTGTCCTGCCGATGGAGCCGTTGAACAACGTATCCCCGGTAAAAACCGCCCCATCAGCTGCCAGGCATATACCGCCCCTGGTATGGCCGGGTGTATGCAGGACATTGAGCTTAACATTGCCGAATTCCACTGTGTCACCGTCGGTAAGAAGCCGGTCTGCAGGCTTGAACTTAACTGAAAACCCCATAAAAGACGACAAATTAAGCTTGGTGTCTTCCATCATCGGGGCATCCTGTTCATGGATTAGAAGTTTTGCGCCTGTAGCATCACGCAGTTTGTCGTTGCCTGCTATATGGTCGATATGGCCATGAGTATTAATGACATATTTCAACGTAAGCCCATGGTTTTTCAAATAATCGAGGATTTTCTCCACATCGCCGCCCGGGTCAATAACAGCAGCCTCTTTGGTTTCTTCACACCCAACCACGTAACAGTTAGCGCCCATAGGACCTACAGGAATACATTCAATGATCACTTTTTATCCTCCTCGCAAATTTAATGGAGTTAAACAGTTAGTAAAAAACTCAACAAGAAACCACGGCTCTCTAAAAATATTTCCTGCTGTCCAGCAGCATTGTTACAGGCCCGTGGTTATGAATTTCCACCAGCATGGTGGTTTGAAACCTGCCTGTGTTTGCAGCAATCCCGTAATTTCGCAAATACCCCACAAACTTTATTTAAACCCTTGGAGTAACTCTCCAGATATCGTAAATATCTTTTAATCGCCTGATTTTGCCCATTATATATTCCAGCTGCTCCAAACCGTTCACTTCCAGAACCAGGTCGATAGTAGCCATCCTGTTCTTGGTCCCCCTGGCGCTAACCCAGTCGGCGCTTATTTTTATTTCCGAAAGTACTGTCATTACATCATTCAGGAGCCCAGCCCGGTCCATAGCTGAAACCTCCAGATGGACATGGTAAGAGCCCTGGTCGGCCAGGTCCCAGGATACGTCAATCATCCGCTCGTCATCACCAAGGCCGTGCAGCACAACATTCCGGCAGTCCTTGCGGTGCACCGATACTCCCCTGCCCCGGGTGATATAACCCACAATAGGGTCACCAGGCACAGGGTTGCAGCACCTGGCCAGGCGAATCAGTACATCCTCCTCACCCTTGACGATAATACCTGAACTGGTGCGCGGCCTGCGCTTCCGTGGATCCTTATTTATGAGGTCTTCGATGTTAAAGACCTTATCCTTCTTGGTTTCGTCCTTGATTTTGGTAATAACCTGTTGTGGTGTCACAACTCCCATACCGATGGCACAATACAGGTCATCAACAGTAACAAAATTCATCTTCCTGGCTATCTGGTTAAGCTGTTCTACCTTAATTAACTCTGCGGGTTCGTCAAACCCCAGTTTCTTAACTTCTTTTTCAAGGGTTTCTCTGCCCTTGTCTATATTTTCATCACGGTTTTCCTTTTTGAACCAGGCCCTGATTTTACTCCTGGCCTCAGATGTCTGGACGAGGTTCAGCCAGTCTCTGCTGGGCCCGTTAGCCTGTTTTGTAGTCACAATCTCAATAATATCGCCATTTTTCAGCTTATAATCAAGCGGTACCAGTTTCCCGTTAACTTTGGCCCCGATACACCGGTGACCAACCTGGGTATGAATCCTGTAAGCAAAGTCAATAGGCACCGAGTCCCTGGGCAGTTCGACGACATCGCCCTTGGGAGTAAAGACGAAAACGGCATCGGAAAAAAGGTCAATCTTGAGGGTCTCCATAAATTCGCGGGCGTCCCGCATATCGTTCTGCCATTCCAGAAGCTGCCGCAGCCACGACAGTTTCTGATCGAATTCCTCATCACCCTCAGAACCTTCTTTGTAACGCCAGTGGGCTGCAATACCATATTCAGCGGTACGGTGCATCTCCCAAGTCCTGATTTGGATTTCCAAAGGCTCTCCCTGGGGCCCGATAACAGTGGTGTGGAGTGACTGGTACATGTTTGATTTTGGCATGGCAATATAGTCTTTAAACCTTCCGGGAATTGGCTTCCAAAGAGTATGAATCATCCCCAGGGCTCCGTAACAGTCCTTGACACTGTCCAGCAACACCCGGATAGCCGTCAGGTCGAATATCTCATTGAGTTCCTTGTTTTGTTCCTGCATTTTCTTAAAGATACTGTAAAAATTCTTGGGCCTGCCCTGAATATCGGCCTGAATGCCAACAGAAGTCAGTTTCTCCATCAGGTCACTGATAACATTTCTGATATAGGCTTCCCTCTCCGCCCGTTTCTTGGCAATACCCTCTACCAATTGATAGTAATTAGCCGGTTCCAGGTAGCGAAAAGACAGGTCTTCCAGTTCCCATTTCAGCTTGTTAATCCCCAGGCGGTGGGCCAAAGGCGCGAATATTTCCAGGGTCTCAAAGGCAATTTCCTTTTGCTTGGTCTCATTCATGTGTTTCAGGGTCCGCATGTTGTGAATCCGGTCTGCCAGCTTGATGAGAATTACCCTAATGTCCTTGGCCATTGCCAGGAACATCTTGCGCAGGTTCTCTACCTGCTGCTCCATCTTGCTTTTGTATTCAATACGGCTTAACTTGGTTACCCCGTCTACCAGCAGCGCAATTTCCGACCCAAAGGCTTCCTCGATAGATTCCAGGGGAATGCCGGTATCCTCAACCACATCATGGAGCAGGCCCGCAGCAATAGTCACCACGTCCAGCTCAAGGCCGGCCAGGATAAGAGCCACATTCAGGGGATGGTTAATAAAGGGTTCGCCGGAAACACGCTGCTGACCCTCATGGGCTTTGGCGGCAAACTCATACGCTTCCCCGAGCAGTTCCAGATCAACACTGGGGGTATATTTTTTAACTTCAGCCACGAGCCGCTCAAATTTCACTGGGCACCTTCCCTTGAACGATATAGTGCGAATAATACCTTAATTATTATATTATATCATAGTTTATGTAGCGGGTGGATAGGAATTTAGGCACCGGCGTCTTCCTTTGTGCCGCTAATGTTTTCAAGTGGTTCTATTGAGTTTTTCCCGGGGTAAATCGGGCTGTTAATCAAGCAGAGCAGGTCATCAGGACCGGCCCGGAAAAAATACTTTTCAAAATCATCAAAAGCGCGTTTTTCCTGCTGTCCCTCGATAAACCTCAAAGACTGTTCAATATCTATTTTCTTATCGGGGGCCGGTAAGAGGTAAATCTGCCTGTCCCTGCCTGCGGTTTCTCTCTGAATCAGTTCCAATTCCTCCAGTATCCCCAATCCCGCTGAAACCAGGCCGGGTCTGGCATAACGGACACCGTTCAACTTCAGGATTTTGGCTATATCGTCATTTGAGAGGGTAACAGGCCGGGATTTTGCGTCCTGTTCTTTCAGTACCGTGTACAGTTTCACCAGGTTATCTCTGTCAGGAGAAGATGTTTCCAGGATAAACCTGTTCAGGGCGGCATCGCGCCTCCCGCACAGTAGATGAATCCTGGCGTTTTGTCCGTCCCTCCCGCATCTTCCGCACTGCTGGTTGAATTCAGTGAAGTTAAAGTTCAGGTGAAAGACTACAATTTGTTTAACATCAGGAATATCAATCCCTTCCCCGAAGGCCGATGTGGAAACAACAGCAGCTACTTCCCCGCTGCGGAACATCCGTTCAATGGTATTTCTTTGCTCACTGCCAAGACCTGCATGGTAAAAGATAATTTGGTCAGCCATTCCCGGCACCGTTTCCCTCAGCATCGCGGCCAATTCCACTGTTTGCAGCCGGCTGTTGACATAGATAATAGTCTTCACCCCTGTGCTGACAACCTGTTTCAGGTATTCGTTCTTATCGGGAAGGTCTCTCTTGTCAACTACCTGAAGATTGGTCCTTACATGGGGGTCTATCACCACTTTATCTATGCCCAGGGTTTTGATTATTTCCCCGGCCACTTCGTCACCGGCTGTGGCCGTGGCAGCTAGAACCACAGGGCTGCCAAGGGAACAGGCCAGCTCTCCCAGGCGTTTATACAGGGGTCGATGGGCCTGGGACGACATCCCGATGTGATGGCTTTCATCGACTACGAAAAAGCCCACTCCTTTTAACGGAGCTTGTATTTTCCTGATATGGTGGGCAATAAATTCAGGGGTAGACAAAAGGACATCCACCGACCCCAGGGCCAGGGCTTCAAAGAGAGCCGCCCTTTCCAGGGTAGAAATAGAGCCATTGCCCTTGAATACCCTGAGACCGAGACGTTCCAGGCGGGTAGTCATATTCTCAAACTGGTCGTTGACTAGGGCTCTTAACGGATAGACTATTACCGTCATCTCATGGTTCCGGATAGCCTTAAAAGCCGCCGCAGACTGAAATACAGCTGATTTGCCGCGCCCGGTGCCAAAAATAGTCAGGGTATTACGGCCCAGTAAAAGATGATTTAAAGCCTCAATCTGTTTTTCCCGGTAAGGGTTTTCCCCCAGAAGGGCCTCCCTTATCCTCTCCAGCAGTTCACCATCGGGCAGGAGAGACAGTTCTTCACGGATTTTGTTGAGCCTGAGAACATGTGCTTCACAGTCTACATTACCTGCTTTTTGAATAATGATATTTACCCCGTAGTTTTTATCCTGCCCCCCGGTTACCTGGGAAACACAGACCAGGTAATGCTCACCACGGTCCAGGAGAGGCGCAAAGTGTTTGGCTAACCGGGCGTTGAGGTAACCGACCTGGAGAGCGGAGCTGTTTTCCACCCTGACGGCATTACAATCATGAGGGTTGTTCGGTTCCCTGACCAGGTTAAGTTTCTCGCCGTCCTGCAAACCTGCGACGATTTCCTGTCTATTTTCAAAGGTCACCCCGGCAACTTTAGTGTAAAATTCCTCTCTGTCCGCTATATCCCTGTAATAATCGTCAGTAAGATAGGTTACGGCATTCCGGAACAGTTCGTCAATAAAACTGGGCTCCTTTTCATCATCTTCCTGCAACCGGCTGTCTGAATCGTCGAAAGGCCTTAAATCCTTAACGTTCAACTGCAGTGACACATGTCCGTTCCATTCATTTTTTTCCAGGGCAAAGGCAATATCAAACCGGTCATTTTCCTTCAGCAGGGTTTGCCGCGGGCCAAGATTAAAACCAATGGCATCAAAGACAACCTGATTGTCCTTCACCTTCATTTTGAGGTGGGAACCGTCAGAACCGACAGTGCGGTGTTCAAAAACCCCCGTCTGGCGGCAGGCCACCACCGGCCCTGGGTTTTCGCAGCCATAGGGGGCCAGCATCTGCATCTGCCGGTACAGTTCGTCATCCAAATCACGAAAATCAACTTCGGCGTCTATATATATTTCGGGCACTAAATCTTCATCAGTCAGGGTTTCACGGGCATACCTGTTCAGGTCTTCACTGAACGGGGTAATATTGTCGACAGGAATCGTCAGCCCAGCAGCCTGCTTATGTCCCCCGTATTTTTCGAGATAACCTTCGACTTGGTGTAAGCCCTCAAAAATATTAAAAGGCGGAATGCTCCGGGCAGACCCCTTTGCCGTATTGCCGTCAATACGGAGAAGGATTACCGGCCGGTAGAAATCCTGCACCAGCTTAGCTGCAACAATACCAATAACCCCAAGATGCCAACCTTCCCTGGCCAAAACAATGACTTTGTCCCGGGTAAGGTCAACTCCGCCGCCCTCAATGATTCCTAATGCTTCCCTGTAGATAGCAGCCTCAATACCCTGCCTCTCCTCGTTTAGGGTACACAGTTCCGCCGCCAGGGTAGATGCCTCGTGCGGGTCTTCACTCAACAGCAGTTTTACGGCGCGTGTAGCATCTCCCAGCCTGCCCGCGGCGTTAATCTTGGGGGACAGTTGGAAGGCAACGTGGCGGGATTTTACCTCCCCCTGGTGGACACCGCACTTGTCCATTAAAGCCCGCAGCCCCGCAAATTTAGTCCTGCTAAGGGAACTGAGGCCCTTTTTGGCCAGGATTCTGTTTTCCCCTTTTAGGGGGACAATATCGGCAATGGTCCCGAGACAAACCAGTTCGATTAAATCCTCTAAGACACTGTTATCTTCATTCTTTAGCAAAGCCTGGGCAAGTTTGTATGCCACTCCGGCTCCGGCCAGGTCTTTGAAAGGGTAGCTGCAATCCCGCTGCTTGGGATTGATAACTGCCAATGCCCCGGGGATATCCTCCGGAGGTTCGTGATGGTCTGTGATTATTACATCAACACCGAGACTGCGAGCATATTCAACTTCCGCCACCGCCGAAATCCCGCTGTCGACGGTTATGATGAGGGAAACGGCGTCCTTGTGAGCCGATGTGACGGCTCCCTGGTTCATACCATATCCTTCAATCAGCCTTTCCGGTATGTAATAGTCGACACTGGCTCCTAACCCCTTTAACGCATATATCAGAATAGAGGTGCTGGTGATTCCGTCCACATCATAATCCCCGAAAATCCGTATTCTCTGCTGGTTTTGAATAGCCTGCCGTATCCTTTGGGCAGCTTTGTCCATATCCTTCATCAAAAACGGGTCGTGTAAGAAATCTGCCTCCCCGTACAAAAACGCCCTTGCCTCATCCAACGTGGTGATGCCCCTGTTAACGAGGATCTGGGCCACCACTTTTGATATGCCGAGTCTTAAGGTGAAAATTCCCTGCAGAGCCGGATTAGGTTTGGGTATCCGCCAAAGCTTGGTATGTTTTTTCATAAATGTTTCCCCCGTAATTAATTCCTTTTATCCCAATTCCAAGACTCCACCTTCTTATTAGGTGGAGTTTCCACTTTTCTGCTTCAGTGGGGGTAGAGTCCCCCACTGAAGTTTCGATGTTCAGCTTTAGCTGAACGAGTTCACTCACCCTGAACACTATAAGCGCGCATAGTTTTAGCTGCCTATGCGCGCATTTTTATCCACATACCCATCACTACCACTACCCAGTGGCCACTGGCCACTGGCCACTGTCCACAGTTCACAGTTCACTGTCCAACGGTCACTGGTCACTTGTTACTTTCCCTTCATTCTCATTTTTTTCGGGCGGCTGGAGTTTCGCCAGTTTCCTTTGCAAATACTCTATCTCAACGTTTTGGGCTTCAATTTGTGATTTGTAGCTGCGCATGTTTTTGGCCAGTCGCAACTGCTTAACGGCACCAAAAAGGCCGGCAGCCAGAGCGCCAATGAGGGCCGAACCCAGAATTACAAGGACCAGGGAAATACTTTTCAACTGCCATAAAAGCACTGTAATATCTACCCGGGTAGCATTTTGAACGGCAAAAACCGCTACCGCAATTGAAAAAATCAGCCCCAAAACCAGAAATACCGGCATGAAACAACCCCCTTAATTATGAGATTAAAACAGGATAAATGCTATAATTCCGGACATGACAGTCCCGTAAACCGCTTTGAGCAGCCCCCCCAGGAAACTCCTGGTTATGTTCTTAAATCCGAAGGCAACCGGCCGGATAATTATTTTCCCTATCAGGCCTATCCACAAAAACAAGCCGAGCAAAGCCCCCAAAAACATACTTGCCAGGATGCCGGTGGCAAACCCGGTAATGCCCGCCCCGGTAAAAGCTAGGTTAGCTTCCCTGTATCTCCCGCTGAGCCACCAGGCAACTGTCTGAAAGATAATATGGATTATGGTGACAATAACAAGGGTTTTGAGGGACATGTCCGCAAACCCTTTAACCCATCCGTACCCCCACAAAATCACCAAGGGAACTAACACACCTACTGAAGGTTTCCAGAGTGACCAGAACATGGCGGCAGTGATAATGACAATAAGAATAAGCTTGATTAACACCGATAACAGCCCCTTCAACAAGAAGTGTACCAGTACCTATACTTACCGCCTTTAAATTTTCCTATTCTGCTTAAATTTGAATTTTCCTCTAATTTACCTGCTGCACCGTAAAAATACGGACAAGCTGCAAAAAAATTAACCCCTCCAATATCGGCGGGGTTAATATGACTTCCTCTATAAAACTAAACAAACAGCAGGTCTTCCTATACCCTGCCCTTTTCCATCTTTTTAAACACTACCCAGAGCGGGCTGGCATTGAAAATTGAAGAATAAGCCCCGCTGATGACTCCGATTAGTATTGCCAGGTTAAAGTACTTGATATTGGCGCCCCCGAAAAGGATCAACGCTACCAAGACAAAGACTACGGTCAGCACAGTATTGATAGACCTGGTCATAGTCTGCATAATACTGTCATTAGTAAGGGCTTCAAAGCTTTCGCCCTTCTTCCGTTTCTTCATATTTTCCCTAATGCGGTCAAAGATGACTATCGTGTCATTTATTGAGTAACCGATAATGGTAAGAATAGCGGCGACAAATGAACTGTCAATTTCCCACCAGAATAATGAGAATAGTCCCAGGACGACCAGGATGTCATGAAACAAGGCTATAATAGCTGAAATTCCAAACTTAAATTCAAACCGGAAGGCAATGTATATGAGTTTCAAAATAAAGGCCACCAACAGAGCCAAAATCGCGTTCCTGGCAAGTTCACTCCCGATAACAGGGCCTACCTTGTCAACCCTCATTTTGGCTTTGTCAAAGGGGGCGACCTTGTCACTTAATACTGTAAGCAGCTCGGCCTGTTTCTTGTCATTCAAAACAGGAGTCCTGAGAATCATTGACCTGTTCCCAGCCAATTGAATGACACTGTTTTCCAGTTTGACATCTCTTAAAGTGTCACGGATCTGGCCCACAGTTACATCCTTTTGAAATTCAATATTAAACAGGTTACCTCCGGTAAAATCTATACCCAAGTTTAACGGGCTGCCCAAAGTGACCCAGTGATAAATCATGGCAACTATCCCCGGAATTATAATCAACAAGGAAAGGGCAAACCATATATTTCGTTTTCCGACAATGTCTAGCTTTAGCATCTTCTTTACCCTCCTATACCCCAAAATATTTGGTGTTTTTAATTCCGGAATTTACTACCAGTCTCAGGAGCCACCTGGTAAAGGTGATAGCTGTGAACATACTTGCCAAAACACCTGCGCCCAGGGTTATGGCAAACCCTTTTATAGGACCTGTCCCGAAATAATAAAGGACAGCAACCGCAATTATAACTGTGGCGTTTGAGTCAAATATAGCAGTGAAACCCCGTGTGAACCCGGCTTCCAGCGACCTTCGCAGGGAATTACCTCCCCTTATCTCTTCCTTGACCCGTTCAAAGATGATAACGTTAGCATCAACTGCTATACCTATTGATAATAGGAAACCGGCGATACCGGGCAGGGTCAGGGTAACATGCAGGGCCGCAAAAATCCCCAGCAGAAGCAAGATGTAAAAGACTAAGGCCACATCGGCCACCAGTCCCGGCAGCCTGTAAAAAACAGCCATGAATATGAGGATTGCGGCAACACCGACTATCCCTGCTTTCTCTGACTTGGCCAGGGAGTCCGCGCCAATGGTGGGGCCAACCCTTTGAACAGCCACTTTCTCCAATACGACCGGCAGGGCGCCGGAACGCAGGATAACGGCGAGCTGGTTGGCTTCTTCAAGGGTTTTGAAACCCCCGCTTATCTGGCCTTCACCGGTGGTGATTGGTTCCTTTACACCAGGGTTGGACTTCAGATCCTTGTCCAGATAAATGGCAATTATCCTGTTCGGGTCACCATAGTTGGGATATTTATTAACCAACTCCGTAGTGATAGCGGCAAACTTTTTGGCGCCTTCGGAGTTAAATTTCAGGGAAACATAATGCTCGTTTGTAGTCGGGTTTGTGGCCGCCTGGGCATCCTGAAGGTCCTGCCCCCTGATTACCACCCGCCCGTCTGCGGTCACAAATTTCAGTTGAGCTGTCCGGCCAATCAGGTCAATGGCTTTGTCGGGGTCCTTGACACCGGCCAATTCGACAATAAGCCTGCGGGAACCCTCTTTTTGAATGATAGGTTCCTTAACCCCAAACTGGTTTACCCGGTTCTCAATAATGGCCTTCACCCGGTCGATGGAATCTGCTTTGACAGGCGCCTCCGGTGTATCAACCGCTTCCAGGACCACATGCACACCACCCTGGAGGTCAAGGCCGAGGTTAATGTAATTTTGAAAGACCTTGAATTTGACTAAGGCGAAACCGGTAACCCCTAAAACCAGCAAAACACCTAAAAGTATTGCAAGACTTTTGGTCCTCATTATGTGCGTTTCCTCCTTAAAACAATTTGTGCAAAAGTCTTTAACAGACTTGTCCTTAAAACCCCCCCGGATAATTATATACCCACCCAAAAACCTTGTCAACCGCTGCAACTTTGGGCAAATTCGAGCAATTTTGGCATTTTTTAAAGCAATTTGGCCCCGTTTATTTCCAGGGCAAAATGACTCTTCAGGAAATCCGCGGCCCGCCGGCAAAGGACCATCCTGCTGAGGAAAATCTCAAAATATTCCATAACAGGACAAATCTCAATATCAATGGTCAATTCCATGGTGATAGCCCTGGTTTCCCCGTTTACCCGCAGAAACGAGTGTTCAACCGCATAGTTGACACGGTCGTGAATATCAAAGGTAGCGAAATCCTGGTTGCGAACTCGCGATCTGTGCACATCAGACTTATCTGCCAGAATTAGGGCAGCTGCCACGCTGTTAACAGGCTGGCCGTATTCCTCCTCATGGTTGCCGATGGCCGAAATAACCATAGCGATATCTTCGGAAGACATGCCCAGCCTGGATAATATAAGAAACGCCAGAGTTGCACCTGACTGCCCGTGATCATACCGGCTGATTACATTTCCGATGTCATGCATATATCCCGCAATGGCGGCAAGTTCAACCTCCCGCTGGGGGTAGTTTAGGCGTTCCAGAATGTTTCTGGCTATTCTGGAAATCAGGTTGATGTGGCGGTATCCATGCTCCGTAAAGCCCATGACACCCAGGTACTCGTTACCCTTCCTGATACAGGTGTCAATAATTGAGTCTTTTTTTATTTCATCGAGAGTTATCAACTTATTGCCCCCTTAGGATACAAAAAAAAATAATCAGGACCTTCATATATTGAAAATATAATTCTATTCTAAAGCAAAAATTCCTTTTTCGGTACCTTTTAGTTTTTAAGATACATTTTACCTTTATCCCAATTCCAAGACTCCACCTTCTATAATGTGGAGTTTCCACTTTTCTGCTTCAGTGGGGGTAGAGTCCCCCACTGAAGTTTCGATGTTCAGCTTTAGCTGAACGAGTTCACTACATGCCAGCCATACCCTAACTGCCGGAAAAGCCTATAGAATAAGGCCCGTTTCATCGAAGCCGATGGCGTACATGAGTACGTCAAGGCACCGGTGAAACGGGCCGCAAATCCGAAGAATGAAGGCAGCTACTACTCCTTTTCTTCCTCGCCGGTAACTTGTGCTATGGCTGTCTTTAGCATTTCAATCTTGACATTGTCGGCAATTTTCACGATTACAGTATTATCTTTTACCTTTACAATGGTTCCCAGGATGCCGCTGTATGTTGTTACATTGGTGTTGGGTTCGAGGCTGTTAACAATCTTCTGCTGCTGTTTTTGTCTCTGCTGCTGCGGCCTGATAATCAAAAAATAGAAGATTGCCACCAGCGCTACCATGTATATGACAGTCCCGTAATTTTGCATTGTCATTTTCCCCCCTTTACTGTCGTTAAAATTTATTCTTCCCTAAATTCAAAAATCCTCTAATTCGTAGCCGTACTTGGCAAAAAAATCATTGCGTAGTTCCGGCAGAGAATCCTCCGTGATAGCCCGGCGCACCTTTGTCATCAAAGTTAGAAGGAAATACAGGTTGTGGATGGTTGTAAGGCGCAATCCAAGAATTTCTTCCGCTTTAAACAGGTGTCTGATATATGCCCTCGAATAGTTCCGGCAGGTATAACAGGTGCATTCTTCATCAAGGGGCCTGAAATCCCGGGCATTTTCAGCATTTTTAATAACTACCCTGCCGGATGAGGTCATTACCGTCCCGTTGCGGGCAATACGGGTAGGCAGGACACAATCAAACATGTCCACTCCCCTCATTACCCCTTCAATCAGGCAGTCAGGGGAACCTACTCCCATTAAGTAGCGCGGTTTGTCCCCCGGCAAGCAGGGGATGGTGTAATCAAGCATTTCGTACATGAGAGGCTTTGGTTCACCGACACTAAGACCCCCTATACCAAAACCCGGAAAGCCGATTTCCAACAGCTCCCTGGCGCTGCGCTCCCTAAGGTCTTTGTACATCCCACCCTGCACTATCCCAAATAGGGCCTGGTCGTCCCTGATGTGAGCTTCTTTACATCTTGCCGCCCACCGGGTGGTCCTTTCCAGGGCAGCAACCGTGTATTCCCTGGTACTGGGGTAAGGTGTGCACTCATCAAAAGCCATAATTATATCTGAGCCCAAAGCTGTCTGAACCTCGGTCGCCCTTTCCGGGCTCATAAAGTGGGTTGACCCATCGAGGTGAGACTTGAAAGTGACCCCGTCTTCGCTTATTTTTCTCAAAGGCCCCAGGCTAAATACCTGAAAACCGCCACTATCGGTGAGGATGGGCCTGTCCCAGTTCATAAACCGGTGCAGCCCCCCGGCCTCCCGGATTAATTCTGCCCCCGGCCTTAAAAACAAATGGTATGTATTGCTTAGGATAATCTCTGCGTTCATTTCCTTAAGCTCTTCTGGGGTCATGGCTTTAACCGTAGCCTGGGTGCCAACTGGCATAAACACCGGGGTATCAATAACTCCATGAGGGGTGTGCAGTCTGCCCAGGCGGGCTTTGGTGCGTTTGCATTCTTTAATCAGCTCATATCTGACGGCCAAGGGTTCTCCTCCCACAATCCCCACCAAGGGTAAAAAACATGGATTCTTTTTACTATTTATTATTGTCCATTATAGCAAAGTTGTATCACAAAGGCAAATTGTGTTAAAGATATCTGCGTCGGGCTCTAACCCGGCTAAATAATAAGCATGGCGTCCCCAAAACTGAAAAAACGGTACTTTTCCAATATGGCCTGGTGGTAGGCCTGCAAAACCCGCTCCCGGCCCGCAAGGGCCGACACAAGCATAAGCAGAGTGGATTTGGGAAGATGAAAATTGGTTAATAACACATCTACCGCTTTGAAGGTATACCCGGGATAAATGAAAATACCGGTCCATCCCTTGCCCGGCTTCACAAACCCGGAAGCATCCGCCACCGTTTCCAGAGTCCTGGCCGAGGTCGTACCCACAGCTATCACCCGCCCCCCGTTCCCTTTGCTCAGGTTGATAGTTTCGGCGGACTCTCCGCTGATTTCATAGTACTCGGAATGCATCCTGTGTTCTGTAATGTCGGCCGATTTTACAGGCCGGAAAGTGCCTAGTCCCACGTGTAGAATTATCTCCGCAATGCGAATGCCCCTGTCCTTGAAAGTCTCCAGCAGTTCCGGTGTGAAATGGAGGCCGGCCGTCGGGGCAGCGGCCGAACCTGTCGTTTTCGCATATACTGTCTGGTACCTTTCCTTGTCATGCAGCTCTTTTTTGATATATGGCGGAAGGGGCATTTGCCCCAACCGGCCGAGGATATCCTCAAAGACCCCTTCATATTCAAACTTCAGGACCCTTCCCCCGGCTTCTGTCACATCCAGGGCCTCCGCTTTAAGCAGCCCATTCCCGAAGGATACCGCTGTGCCGGGGCGGACTTTTTTGCCGGGCCTGACCAGCGCTTCCCATGTATTAAGGTCTTTCCTTTGCAGCAGGACCACCTCAACCTCGGCCCCAGTGCCTTCCTTAATCCCAATCAGCCTTGCCGGAATAACTCTGGTTGTATTGATAACCAGCACGTCACCCGGATTGAAGTACTCCAGGCAGTCAGGGAATTGCCTGTGTTCGATATTTCCCGTATCTTTGTGCAAAACCAAGAGCCTGGATCTGTCCCTAGACTCCGCAGGCTCCTGGGCAATCAATTCTTCCGGCAAATTGTAATCAAAATCCTCTAACCTCATAACCAACCTCTTTGAAATGGTTGGTTCGCCTTATGGGCGAACCTTCCGATTGTACATTCTAAGCAGTCCGGCCCTGCCGGCCGTTTCCCGCCTAATAGCTTGAACTGACTTCAACTCCTGTATAATAGAAGGTCAGGATCTCGGTGTAGCTTTTCCCCTGGTTGGCCATGTCATAAGCGCCCCACTGGGACATACCCACACCATGTCCCCAACCGTGGCCCTCGAAGGTAATATTGCCTGTTGCCGCCTTATTGAACATCGAGTTCTCGAAGGCATCCTGCACATAAAACATTGGTTCAGTGCCATTAAGTACAGTAATGCTTCCGTCATCCGATACCGCATTCAACTCGGTGCCGGGGACAGTAACCGTCTCCCCAGCCCCGTTTAACACGGAAAGGCTTGGGTTTACCACCTGGTCCATTTTGACCTCAAACAAACTGCTCATAAAACTGGTGTTGTTAATGTATGTATAAAATTTGGGGTTGAACATCTGCCCAAAGGCACTGCCGCTCTTGGTTACAGTATTCCCGTTAATATCCTGGATAATAACCGATTTGACACGGCCTGAGTGGTATTTTTCCAACACAATGGATGTTATTGGTCCTGTTTGGGAGCCGGACTGGCTCAGACGGTTTCTGACATCATCAATTGTAGTGGTATAGGTCCAGTTGGCATAACCGTTCCTGGTGCTATAGGGGTCATCTTTGCCCCTCAGGTAGTCACTCGGTACGGTCCCCCATACGTTTTCATTATCCTCAGTGTGCCCGCCGCTATTAGAATGGTAAACCGCGCTTATGGGCCCGCCATTGTACAATATTATCTGGCCGGCCGTCTCTGTAACGGCCCTTGTGGCCGTATCACCCTCACTGTTGGCTCCCCCGTAGGCCTGGTCATACTGGGTATCGAGCATATTGAAACCTTCTGCCAGGCGCTTATTATAATTGGCTGTCGTATAGGTCCTGGCTGCCACAGCCTGGGCCTTTAAAGCCTCCAAGGGCCAATTGTTGCTCATCTCTCTGGGGACAACACCATAGAGGTATTCTTCCATAGGAAGCTCATTGATGGCCACTACATAGCTGCCGGCACTGCGAAACTCCATGCTGCCCCTGTACGACCTTCCAATATTAACACTGGGCCCAACGGTATTGTAGTTGTTAAGGGATACTTTGTTTGCCGGGTCGTGGGATATTTCTTTTACCACCACCGGGCCGGAGGTAATTTTAAGGGGCTGCCCGTTTTTATAAATTTGCACACCGCTCGGCAGGTAGTACACCTGCCATGACTCCCCCTCGACCGGGGTGCCGATAAGGTTGTCCCCGGGGATAATGGCAGCAAGGTCGATGACCTGGTAACTGCCCTTTACTGAAAAAGTTGTAACACTGGCGTTGCGGTATTGGGAACCGGTATTGTTGGTAATGATGCCTACCCTGACATTTGCCGGCACCTGTGCCGATACCGGCAGCACGGTGAGGCCACATACTAAGGCAAGAGCCATAACCACAGTAACACATACTTTGCCTGGAAAACTGCCAAAACGCGCCAAAGCTAATCAACCTCCCATAACAGATTATACTTGTTACGTTTCGACAAGTTTTACCACGTTTCCTGCCAAAAAATAAAAAGACAGTTTGAGATAACTGCCTTAACTACAAGTTTTTCTTTAACTAGAAATTCGGTTTTAATTTGTACATATCGTTAATATTACTGTCTGTGTCGTTAGGTTTTTGGGACCCCATATAATTATCATCAGTTTTCTGGTCATTGTTGCTGTCAGCGGGGGTATTGACCCCCGGTTTCTTTACCACGGTTGAACCGGGATTATCGGCTGGTTTAGCAGGAGAGTGCCGTTCCTCCGGCCCTCCGTTTCTTCTGATCGGTTCTACATATATTTTTTGGTTAACCTGCTTATTGGAGTCTTCAGCCGTAATACCCACCGGTGCGGGGTCGTTTTGCCCACCTGTTGAAGCGTCAGTAGGTTCGGGGCCTGGTTTACTTGCAATGGTGGCAAGGTACTCTCGTTCCTTGACATCAAACTGTTCTTCTTCGCGGGCCTGGCCGATTATCTTATCGGGCTGGCCGCCGGCGCTGGATATGGCAACTGCTATGGGTTTTTCCTGCATATCTTTTTCGGTTACGAGCAGTCCTGCATTAACCGCCTCGATAAGGACTGCGTATTTCCCCGGTGACATTCCCTTTTTCCTGGCTGATTCCCGCAAACCGGACGGCACTTGGATTGTGGCAACATCAATTTTATCTTTGGCAAATATGCTATTAGCGGAAGCCAGTAAGGTTTTCCCGACTAAGGCCTTGTCAGCCCTTGTGTTAGGAATAAAGGACACGCTAACTACTACCGTATTGCTGCGGGATTTATGGATAAAACCGAGTTTCGCTGCTCTTTGTTCAATCAAGTCAACAGCATCGACATATTTGACACCCTTCAGATTAACCCCCTGCAGGACTTGTTCCCCGTCACGGTTCAAGGCCTGGGCGTCCAGGACATTGTAACGGTCACTTACGGTGAGGTCAATGCTTGGGTTTATATCAATAGATACATAGGCAACTGCAGCCTCGGGCGGTTGATTTACCATGGTCAGCAGGGGACTGGCTACCACTAACAAGATTACAGCGGCGGCAACAGCCAACCAACTGGCTCTGGGAACGCTGAATAAACGCTTATGAACCACCGGAATACGGATTTCTTCACCGATATCAGGCATCCTGCCGGTAATTCTTACCCGTTTAAACTCACCTTTGGGAGTCATCAGGACAACGTAACTGTCCGTCCTTTCCATGACCACCCCTGTAAGCCTCTCCATGGTGTCCCCTCCTTTCCTAAAAAGCTTTGATAATGTACTGCCTTAAATGGTCGAAATCATTTATTAAAATCAGGGTAATAGCAATTATGTATTTTCGCTGTCTTTCCAGCGTCTTTCGGCTAATTTCAACTTTCTGTTCGAGAAGTTTTAGAGGAAGTTCCTTTTTGTTCACCATATAGACTGCCATATCACTATCAGCAGCTATGATCCCTGCCACTTCCATCGCCCTGATGCGTGCGTCCTCGTGTTTGGGTGAAATCGCCACCAGTTCCTGAAAGCTTATCCCGAAGTCATTAAGTTTCTGTGTAAATAATATGATTTCTTCCTTGCGATCAGTGGCAATGCTTCTCTGTTTAAATTCCTCAACCGACTGTTTAGCCTCGAGGTAGTAATACGCGCCATCGGCGTTTTCATCATCGTCCTGTTCGAAACTCGACAGGGGAACATTCTTTTTCCCGAAGGTGGACTCTTTTCTAAAATAATCTATCAGCCGTCTTTTAATGACGGTCTCAGCAAAACTCAGAAAGGAATTTTTCTTGGTTGTATCAAAGCAGTCTATGGCTTCGTTAAAAGCCATTAAACCCACACTGACTTCGTCGTCTTCACCCATACGAACATACCGGCCGCTAACCTTGGAGGTGATTTTCAGGATAAATGGGGTATAACTCTTAATCAGGTGCTCACGCACCACGCCGTTCCCCTGCTGGGCCTCCAGGACCAGTTGCCCGCATTCGACAACTTCCCCTTCTATTGAGTTTTTCTGGAAGAGAAACCTCATGGCGGTTTACACCTCCTCCATTAAATATACTGTTCGAAAACGGTCATCTTTTTTTAAGGGTCAAAATCTATTTTCTACTCAAAAAGTTAAAAAGAATCGTTAATACTATACTTAAAATTATACTGGTAACAACAGGAAAATAGAAGGTAAAGTTCCCTTTCCTGACCAAAATGTCGCCGGGCAGCCTTCCCAGTGGTAACACTTTACCGGCGAAGGTTATAAAAACTCCGATACCCAGCAAAATTGCGCCGCCTATGATAAGCATTCTGCCAAAGGAAGAGAAGTTATCCATTCTGACCCTCCGTCAAAACTACCTTGTTTAACCCCGCCACAGCTTTTGCTGGTCGGTATCGCTTTCAGCGGTAATTTTCATATGCTGGTAAGCTAAAGGTGTCACTATCCTGCCTCTTGGTGTGCGGTTAATAAACCCGAGTTGGAGAAGATACGGCTCATAGACGTCTTCGATGGTTTCAGATTCTTCCCCGGTGGCGGCACCGATGGTGTCAAGACCAACGGGACCCCCGCCAAATTTCTGAATTATCGTTAATAGCAGTTTACGGTCCGTGTTATCAAGCCCCAGCAAATCAACCTCCAGCATAGCCAGGGCCTCCCGGGCTACATCCAGAGTGATTCTCCCATCGGCTCTAACCTGGGCGTAATCCCTTACTCTCTTTAACAGTCGGTTAGCTACCCTCGGAGTACCCCTTGAACGTCTGGCAATCTCCTGTCCACCGGCGGTGTCAATGTCCACCCTGAGTATCCTGGCTGCCCTGATGACTATTTCCGTTAGCTCTGCAGTATCGTAGAATTCAAGTCTGAAGTTGACCCCAAACCTGTCCCTGAGCGGTGACGTCAACAGACCGGCCCGGGTAGTGGCGCCAATTAAGGTAAACGTTGGAAGGTCTATCCGCAGTGACCTGGCGCTAGGCCCCTTACCAATTATTATATCCAGTGCGTAGTCTTCCATTGCAGGATATAAAACTTCTTCCACACTGCGGTTCAACCTGTGAATCTCATCGATAAAAAGGACATCTCCGGGTGACAAATTAGTCAGAATGGCTGCCAGATCACCCGGCCTCTCAATGGCCGGTCCGGATGTTACACGGACATTTACGCCCATTTCGTTGGAAATAATATGGGCCAGTGTTGTTTTTCCTAAACCGGGGGGCCCAAACAGGAGGACATGGTCAAGGGAATCCCCCCTGGCCTTGGCCGCCTCTATAAAGACAGCCAGATTTTCCTTGATTTTGGGCTGCCCGATATATTCGGATATTTTGCGGGGGCGCAAGCCGTTTTCTATTTCAAAGTCTTCTTCCCTGACACCGGCCGAAACGATGCGTTCTTCCATTGAAACCTCCAAAGTAAGCGTCATTTAAAACCGCGCTAATTCCTTTAGGGCCATCCTCACCAAGTCCTCCGGTTTTACAGGAGCATTTCCCGAACCGGCTATTTTGCCGAGGGCCCGCCTGGCCTCTACCGGGTTATAACCCAACGCCACAAGCGCCTGCAGGGCATCGCCGGTTTCGTCGGATAATCCACCCGGAACACCTGATGTCTCCGGGCCCCTTTCAACACTTATTTTACCCAGCTTGTCCTTGAGTTCAATAATAACCCGCTGGGCCGTCTTCTTACCAACACCTGGTACCTGGACTAATATATGTACCTGTTCATGCAGGACAGACTGGATAAAAGACTGGACCGGCATGGATGACAGAATGGCCAAAGCAGCCTTGGGCCCTATCCCCGAAACCTGGATAAGGAGTTCAAAGATTTCACGGTCGGTTTCCTGGAGGAAGCCATACAACTGCATGGCATCCTCCCGCACGTGCATGTATGTATGAACAGTGGCATCACCCGAGTTATCTGCTAACGCACCGATAACCGGTGTGGGAACATGGACCTTGTAACCGATTCCGCCAACATCGATAATCACGTAATCAGGACCGGTGCCTGCCGGCCTGCCCCGAAGAAATGCAATCATATGTAACCTCCCGCGATAACCTTTTTTGTCCGCAATTATTCCGGCCCGGTGCTGTCACTAACGGTTCCCAATGATACCAGCGGTTTTATGGTAATGGGTGTGACATATAGCTATAGCCAAAGCGTCAGCCACATCGTCCGGTTTTGGTATTTCGGGCAGGGAAAGAATGGTTTTGACCATGAACTGGATTTGGGCTTTCTCTGCCCTCCCATAACCGACAACAGCCTGCTTAACCTGTAGTGGTGTATATTCATGAACCGGCAGCCCGTTTTCAGCTCCGGCCAGCATGATAACCCCCCTGGCCTGCCCGACTATCAAGGCTGTACGCACATTTTTGTTAAAAAACAATTCCTCCACAGCAAAATTGTCGGGCTTGTATCTCTCAATAATGTTTTTGATTTCGCAAAAGATTTTTTGCAGCCTTATTTCCAGCGGTTGGGAAGGTGATGTCCGAATGCAACCATAATCAACGGCCGTTAGTTTGTTACCGGTTTCACTGACCAGCCCGTATCCGGTTATGGCAGAACCAGGATCGATGCCAAGGACCAACACTATACCATCCCCTTCCCAAATCTAATAATTCGACACCCAGACAAGTTTATCCTTCCTGACCAGTGTGGGTAAAACATGTAAGAGCATGTTCCGATATTCTTAGTTATACGACCTGCTTTGGGCGGCGGCTTTACTGGGCGGCACCCCAGAAAAGCAATATAAAAAAGCCGTCACAGGCGTAAGCTCATGACAGCTTTTTTGTTTACTCTTTAAATTCGTCGAAGTTCTCCAGGGCGGCATTAAGCTGCCCTTCATTCTCAAATTCATACGTAGATTTTAGGCGTCCCTGGGTGTCCTGAGTCTGATTCTCGTAATCCATGGCCATCTTTAGGTCTACCTGCATTTCCGGTGGCAAGCCGTTCAAATCTATGTCTTCGCGCTGAAGTACCTTCTGGTTATGTCCAAGAGGTCCTTCATATACCGCCAGAAACCCCTCACATACTCCCATATGCCGGAATTCCCGGTGGTAAGGGCAAATCCGGTTTTCTACCCTGGCCAGGATAAGGGTATTTTTCACGGTATCGTCAATACTCCAACCGGCTTCAGGCGGGTACTTCCTGACAAGGCTCGAAAACTCCAGCCCGACAAGGTCCGAGGTGGTCGGTATTCTTGTACTTACCTTATCAGCGCATAGATACCTAATTTCTTTCCGGATAACGGTATCCGAGCTAATTGTCGGTTTAACAGTCTTGGTCGTCCCCCCTGCTGCCGTCCATGGTTTGTACATGGGCCACCCCTTGCCGAAAATCCCGTAGGCGGTGGCAAAACTCAAAAAGAAAACCACTGCCACACCCAGATAAATAAAACGACTGCCGTTCCTTTTAAACATAAAACAACCCCCTTTCAACCGGCTTGTTAACTAGTATTTATTACCAACTTGAAGAGGGTTTATACATTAAGTTTTAGGAAAACAGCTAAATTAATTTAAAATTTTGTCAACAAAATTACCAATGAAGGCATATTTGAACTCTTTCCCCTTAAAAGAGGCAACAGCCCCAATTACCCCGTATAGGAAAAGGGCCAGGCCGGTAAATACCCAAATGACACTCACAGGCTGGGCAGAAAATGTACCTCTCTGCCATAAAAGGGCCTCACCGACACTGTGTCTACCCCATAAACCAATTATCTGCAAACCGCCCATGGCCAGTATCTGGTAAGCCACAGCCTGTTTAACACTCTTTTTGACAAACTCGGATTTGTCCTTCTTAACAATCCAAATGGCAATGGCTGCCGCCGTACCGTACCAGCCAAAAATAATCATCAGGTGGCCAAAGCCGGCCAATATTTTTTCTTCCATTGAAACTTCACCCATGGGTCTACCCCCAGTGTAATTAGTATCACTATCCGATGGGCGGGGAAATAATATATGACTATTATCTCATTGGTAGTCGAAGGTTGTCAATTGCTGACCAAAGTGGCTTTGGTCTTACTGATTCTCCAATAGATCGTCATCAATATCAAAATTGGAATATGCGTTTTGTACATCATCGTGGTCTTCCAGGGCATCCATCAGTTTTAACATCTTGACGGCATCATCACCCTCGAGGGTCACTGTGTTCTCCGGAACCATAGCAACTTCCGCCATGAAGGGCTGCAGCCCTGCGGCCCGAACCGCCGCTTCAACTGACTCAAACTCCTCCGGGTCACAAATAATCTCAAAGCCTTCTTCTTCCTCTTTCACATCATCGGCGCCCGCCTCCAGGGCCATCATCATTACCTCGTCGGAGTCCTTATCCAGGCCCTCCCTCTCAATTGATATTACCCCCTGTTTTTTAAACATCCAGCCTACACAACCTGATTCGCCAAGGTTGCCGCCGTATTTCGAAAACAGGTGCCTGATATCCCCCGCAGTCCGGTTTCTGTTGTCGGTCATAATATCCAACATAACTGCTGTGCCGCCGGGGCCGTAGCCTTCATAAGTCAGTTCCTCGTAATTAACGCCCGCCAGTTCGCCTGTCGCCTTTTGAATAACCCTTGTGATATTATCCATCGGCATGTTGGCGGCCCTCGCTTTTTGAACCACTGTTTTGAGCCTCTGGTTGGTTTCCGGGTCGCCGCCACCCTGTTTGGCCGCCACAATAAGTTCTTTACCCAATTTCGTAAAGATTTTTGCCCTCTGGGCGTCCTGTTTTCCCTTTCTGTGTTTTATATTAGCCCATTTTGAATGGCCTGACATGCTTCATCTCCCCTTTCGAACTACCTAAATATTTTAGCATACAAACCCCGATTTTTCAAAGGTCTTAACAAAGACCATCATCCAATGTTATTTTTTTCGGTCTATCGGGGAGAATATTATTAAAAACAGTTAAATAAAGGGGTGGTCTCTGATGCTTCGCAGGAATAATTTTTCAGAAAAATTCCGTAACAATCCTAACCTAATTTATCATCCAAACGGATTAAAGTTCTTTCATTTTGACCTGAGTGAAAAAAACCACGAGATTGTTTTGCCCGTGGAAGAAGAAACGGCTTGGGAGCAGTTGCAGGAAATCACTTGGGATCCTGGCAGGGGGGATTAGCATCAGGCAAGCTGCCCCCAACAAATACCGTCAGACCGACAGTGGCTGCCAAGGCCAAAATTGCCCCAAAAATGAAGGGGGCCGGAGAGCCAAACCTATCCCAAAGTATACCTGCGGCCAAGCTTGCCGGAAGAGCACTAACTCCCACAGCCATGTTATAAAGTCCATAGGCGGTCCCTCTTCGTTCCCGGTTTACCATGTCGGCCACAAAGGCTCTGGCTACCCCGTCGGTAATACCGTAATAAGCGCCATACAGGGAATAGAGGACCCATACCTGCCATGATGTCCGGGCGTAGGCAAAACCAAGGTACACCAAGGAATACAGCAGCCAGCCAAAGACAAGCAGTTTTTTTCTGCCCAGCCGGTCCGAAAGCCTTCCGGCAGGCAGCGCCAACAACGAAGATACAATATTAAAGACCGCCAGCAAAAAGAAAATCCCTGCCAAAGGTGTGCCCAGCTTTTGAGCCCGCAAAACCAGGAAGGCATCACTTGAGTTGCCCAGGGTGAATATCACATTAATAAAGAGAAAAGCAGGAAAGCCTTGGCGATAACCCTTCAATTCCCACCACTTATATCTCTGATTTTCCCCCCCAGATTCTTTAAAACAGACCGGTTTATCGGGTTCCCTGACACCTACAACAAGCAGGATTACTGAAATAGCAGCAGGAATAAGTGACATCAGGACTAAATACCGAAAAGTTGTCCCGCTCATCAGGATTGTCCCCTTTTGACCCCACAGCACCAAAAAGCCGGCCAGGGCGGTACCTATAACTGCACCCAAGGGGTCAAGGGTTCTGTGCAGCCCAAAGGCTTTGCCTATTTCCCCGGGCGCGCTGGAGTCAGCAATCAGCGCATCCCTTGGTGATGTGCGGATGCCCTTACCAACCCGGTCAAAAAACCTTATCATGAGCACAGCCGGCCAACTGCCCGCGAAATACAGAAAAGGCTTTGACAGGGAGGATAACCCGTATCCCAAAACTGTCAAAGGTTTACGCTTACCGGTCAAATCGGAGAACCAGCCCGAAAATATTTTCAGCACCGTAGCAGTACTTTCTGCCACGCCCTCCACCAGGCCTATTATGGAAGTCCTTACCCCTAATACGTTGGCCAGAAAAAGCGGTATTGTGCGCAAAATAATCTCGTTGGCCAAATCTGTGAAAAGGCTCACCAGCCCAAGCATAAACACATTTCTATTGTAACCCAGAATTTTTTTTTGTTCTCCCATTACCCTTCCCCCGACCTGTAATTGTTTTGATAGTTTTACACGTCCCCCGCGAATAGTGAACTCGTTCAGCTAAAGCTGAACATCGAAACTTCAGTGGGGGACTCTACCCCCACTGAAGCAGAAAAGTGGAAACTCCACCTAATAGAAGGTGGAGTCTTGGAATTGGGATAAAAACCCCTAAAATTCCCCGGCAGGGTATTCAGAGGTTTAAGGGGCTCACGGGTACAATGTTGAATTCACCCCATACAGCCATCTTATCGTCTTTAATTAATACTGCCCCTAAAACGCCGGGAATACTTTTGGCCACTTCAATTCCCTTTTTTACGTCCTCACCGGTTTGCACCGCGTTTCCGGCAGCCGAAGCCGCGGCATCTGCCAAAGCAGTGGAACGGGAAATAATCACGGTGGCATCGGCTCTACCGAAACTAAAAGAGGGCCCTACTGTTCCCGAGGACGTACAAATTCCCAACGGCATTTTGTCTGGCGGGACTTCTACCGCCAGGCGGCCGGAAAACGGGGACGTGCCGGCAAATACACCCGCAAGCCTCTTTTTCGGGGAAGCCATAAAGATGTCTCCCCCGTTTTCAACTATTACTTCCGAACTTAATTTCAGTAATTCCCGGCCTATAGTTTCGGCAAAGGCGCCGGCAACAGCTGCCATTGGCCCTACTCCGGCGGTGTTGGCCGCTGCGGCCATGGTCCGGGCGATTACAGGGGCCCCAGGGGCTAACAAATGAGGCTGAAGAGTCGTCTTGAACTCGCTGTCCGAAGAAATATATGTCTCCAGGTCATACCGAAGAGCAAGGATTAGTTTTTCCACCTTTTGTTCCAGGTCAGGGCTGAAGCTGGCTTGGTCTACGCTAACGTACAAATCCGTTTCCCTGACAATAACCCGAAAACCCCAAAGGTCCTTATTACTGAATGCTTCCCGGTAAGTCCTGTTCACATACATAGAATGCTCCTACTGTTTACCGTTAAAGTTTACTTCGATGGCTTTAACCGGGCAGGTTTTTAGGCAAACCCCGCAAACCACGCACTTCTCGTCTTCAAATATTACTTCCATAGACGGGCGCGAAACATATAATGCACCAGAGGGGCAAATACTGGTGCAAGCCCCGCAATGGGTGCACCTGTCGATATTTCTGACAATATCTTCACTCAGATAATCTATTCTTATTCCCTGTTCTTTAAGGAAATTCAACCCCTGTTCATATTTATCGGGCTCACCCACCAGTTCCATAACCATAAATCCCTCTTTATACGGGTTGACATTGGCTTTCAGAACATTAACCATAAGTTCGTAGTCTTTCACAAGATGGTATATCAGGGGTTTATCAACAACCTGGGGTGGAAAACGCAGAACTATTTTTCTGGGAGGCATATTAATAACTCCTTTCGGATTGAATTTTGGTTAGTGGCCAGTGGCCAGTAATTTAATGTGAATAACTACTGGTAGGCAGTTAAGTTACTTCTTAGGGGGCTTGTTTTTCCTGTAAGCCCTTAAGGGTAATACCCGAGTCTGCTGAAGGCAGTGTAAGGACCGGTTCGCCAAGCAGGAAATCCCCCTCTAATATCCACTTCTTCAGTGTTTCGGCAATTTCTCTCGCCTTAATATAGCTAGAAAGGGGGGCTGTAGGAATCTCCTTACCGTTTAACTCAACTGTGCCTGCCTTTAACTGGGCATAGGACACGGAACCCAGGGTTTTCCCTGTAGCATTTGGATAATCGTAGCTGTAATCCACTATCGTGGCAAATATATCCTCATCTTTGACAGCAGTAAATCTTAGCATTTCTTCATTCAAAATCGGAATAGGGACACCGACACCGACGGTTAGGGTAGCCCCGTAACCCAGGAAACTGGTACCTCTCAACCACTGGGGTTTCATTTGTTTGAGATCCCCAGTTACAGCAAGGGTCCCGGCTCCACCCAAAGGCACTCCGTTTTCGCCACGGGCTCCACACGGACTATGCTGGGTTCCGTTCCAGGCCACATATCCGACGCCCCCGCCCAGGAATATCCTGGTGCCAATACCAATTGTTTTGTAGTAAGGGTCGTTTAGCAGCGGGCTCAGCTGACCGGCACTACAGTAATGGGCGTTGCCAAGGTTGGCTTTTAGTGTGCCCATATAAGTGTAAATTGTTTTATTGGACAGGTTGACCGCAACATTGTAATTCTGGTAAGCGTTTCGGGGGTTAAAAAGGAAGGCTTCGTTAACATCATTGAGGCTGATATAAGTGTCAATTTTCCGGCGCGGGTAGCAGTCTGTGCCGTATCCGGTTGCCTCAAATTTTATCGTTTTGCCTGCAACCAGGTCTTCGATGACATGGCCCCCGCCATACCTGAATTCACCCGGATGGTTGGAATTAAGGGGGTCGTATTCGGGAAGCTCGTTTACGCCAAGGTATGCGTCAACAGCCGCAACACCTGTATATGCAGGCACTCCGTTCATCCACACCCGGTGCATTTTTATCCTGGGTTTAGAATGCCCGAAATTGAAAAAAGCTCCCGATGAGCACATCGGTCCGAAGGTACCGGTGGTAACAACATCAACTTCTTTCGCGACTTCTTCCACACTTTTTTCTTCTACCATCTTGATGATTTCCTCTGCTGTGACTACAACTACCTTGCCTGATTTAATTTTCTCATTGATTTCCGCATAAGTTCTTTTTACACCCATGTGTTTCAACCCTCCAGCTTTTACGGATTTGCTCCGGAAAATAAAGATAAATAAAAATCCCCCTTCTGGCATAGGGGGATTAGAATGCAAAGCTACTGTCCCCTCTTATCTGCCAGAAGAAAACTTCTGCAGGAATTGGCACCTGTTTCGCCTTTATCAGGCGAAATGGTTGCCGGGTTTCATAGGGCCAGTCCCTCCACCTCTCTGGATAAGAGTATTACTGTATTAATCTGTATTTAATGGTAACAACTTTTTATATAATTGTCAATCCGTTTTTTATAAATTGGCCTTATTTGTGCCTTATTGCAATCCACACCCGTGGTTTATGCCGCCGTTAACTTTTGACGAAGGTTATCGTAGAAACTTTTATAAGTTCCTGGTTATAATAAGATCAAAGTGCCGAAATCTCCTCGGGCTCAGCGCTTCAGGCACTTGGACCGTGGCATTTGGTCGGCCTGCTCCCCAACAAAAAGAAGAACCACTTGCTCTCACAAGTGGTTCTTCATATTAAATCCGGCAACGACTTACTCTCCCAGGACCCTTCGGTATTCTTTTTGATTCATTTGGGGTCAGTAGGCAGTTGGCAGTCAGCAGTAGGCAGTAGCACGTTATTAGTATACAGTTGGCAGTTGGT
>JAJZQD010000011.1 GCA_021847735.1 Bacillota bacterium
GCCCAGCTACGCTGTCAGCTATCTTAATAAGAATCGCATGGTTCTGCATAATTGTTTTTTGTTTGAGGCAACAATAAGGTTGTTTAATACAAATGTGCAGGATTCGGGAGGTGACAGTAATGGTTTATCGTATTTCGGAGGAGTGTACCGCATGCGGTGACTGTGCCGGCAAATGCCCGGCCGGGGCAATAAAGGGTGATAAAAAGGGTTATGCCATCGATTCTGACAAGTGTACAGAATGTGGTTCTTGTGCTGAAGTCTGCCCGGTTGCAGCCGCTAGAAAAGCTTAACGAGAGAAGCTCTTCCTTTTTTGGAAGAGTTTCTTTTTTAGTATTATAATAATATTTTTATTGAATATTTGGGGGTGTTAGTGTATACAAGTTTAGTACAAAGATAAACTCCCACGAGTTGAC
Source organism: Bacillota bacterium (assembly GCA_021847735.1). Lineage (GTDB taxonomy): Bacteria > Bacillota > Thermincolia > Thermincolales > UBA2595 > JAJZQD01. Next base: position 414 of record JAJZQD010000011.1, read on the forward strand.
GATATTACCGAAATATGTTACCGTAGAAATGAAAGTTATTAGAAATTAGGGTCATTAGCGAAAAAAATCTGAAGTCCGAGGGGAGGATTATTTTGCTATGCCTGTTAAAATTGGAATTCCCCGGGCACTAGCGTATTACGCCTATTATCCTTTTTGGAAAGAGTTCTTTCAGAAACTGGGCCTGGAAACCGTTATTTCTCAGGTAACAACGAAGCAGATACTTGATGATGGTGTGAAAGAGGCAGTTACCGATGCTTGTGTCCCCATTAAGGTTTTCCACGGACATGTGCGTGATCTTAAAGATAAGGCAGATTACATATTTGTACCCCGGCTCGTAAGCATTAACAAAGAAAAAACAGTTACATTTTGTCCGAAGTTCCTTGGATTGCCTAACATGATAAAGACATCAATGACAGGTTTACCCCCGTTAATCGATATAAGGGTCGATTTAAAAAAAGGGAAACTGGAGCTTTTCAAAATATGTTACCGCCTTGGCAGGAAATTCGATGTAGGGTTGTGGACGATTGTAAAGGCTTACAGCAGCGGCATGAAAGCCCAGGCCAAGTACCAACAGCTCCTTAACGAACAATATAGCCCGATAGAAGCCGTAAATATATTGGATGGGGAGGACAGTCTCTTAGCAAACAGCACCGACCCAAAACTAAAATTCGCGGTATTGGGGTTTCCCTACACCATATACGATAAGTTTGTTAACGTAGATATCATAAACAAGTTGCGAAAACTTGGGATAAAAGTACTTACCGCTGAAATGGTCCCACCTAAAATTCTTCTCCAACAAGCCAAGAAAGTCCCCAAAAATCTATTTTGGAATTTTAGCAATCAAGTCTTAAGGGCTGCCCTGTATTATCTTGATAACAGCAAAGTTGACGGGATCATTCATGTTACGGCCTTTGGCTGCGGACCGGATGCTATGGTTGACAAAATGATAGAACTGGAAGCTAAACAAAGAGGCAAAATTCCGTTTATGTCCATTACTATTGATGAGCATACCGGTGAAGCCGGTTTAATGACCAGGATAGAAGCCTTTGTTGACATGTTAGCTCTACGGAGGGAACGGTCATGAAAATAACATTCCCCTATATGGGTACATACCATATAGCCTTCAAGATGCTCATTGAGGGTTTAGGGCACGAGGCTATTGTACCCCCCAAGCCCAGCAAGAAAACCCTTACATATGGCACACAAAATTCCCCGGAGTTTGCCTGCCTGCCTTTTAAAATACTCCTTGGCAGCTACCTGGAGGCTATTGAACTGGGAGCTGAAATGGTTATTACTTCAGGCGGAGCCGGCCCATGCAGGGCCGGCTATTATGGTGTTTTACACCAAAAGATTTTGCAGGATCTGGGATATGACACCAAAATAGTCGTAATGGAATCACCGTTTCGCAATATTTTTGATTTTTTAGGTAAAATCAGAAGCGTTATCGGCCCCTCCGGAGTATCCTGGTGGACTTTTGGAAAGGTTTTTAGAAAGGCTTGGGAAAAACTCAAGGTTCTCGATGATATAGAGTTTCTTTCCCACCAAATCCGCCCGTTTGAGCTTAAAAGGGGCGACACAACCAACGTTTTTAGCAAATGCCTTGAAATTATAGATCAGGCCGGAACCATTCCGGAGATTAATGAGGTCCGGGTGATTGCTAAAAAGATGCTTAATGACATTCCTGTTGACCGCAGCCGCCAGGTTTTAAAAGTTGGCATTGTCGGCGAGATATATGTGGTTCTTGAACCCTTTGCCAATCATGATATAGAGATTACTCTTGGGGAAATGGGTGTCCTGACTCACCGCTCGATTTACCTTTCGGACTGGACCCGGGAAAGTACAGGATATGAGTCTACCCAAAAGGTTATTGAAGTTGCATCCCCGTACATCGATGAACTTTTTGGCGGCCATGGGATATATAGTGTGGGTCATAGTATTTTATATTCCAAAAAAGGGTTTGACGGTGTTGTTCAATTGGCACCGTTCACCTGTATTCCCGAAATTGTTGCAAAACCTATTTTGAATAAGGTTACCCAGGACTACAATATTCCTGTTCTGACAGTTTTTCTTGATGAACAAACCGGTAAAGCCGGGCTTCAGACCAGGCTAGAGGCTTTTGTTGACCTGTTGGCTCAAAAGCGCGACAAGTTGGAGGGTATAGCTATATGAAAGGGTTTTTAGGAGTAGATGTAGGCTCAGTCAGTACAAATCTTGTAGTAATTGCCGAAAACAACGAGGTGCTGGTCAATTTTTATATCAGGACCAGGGGCCAGCCGATAAAAGCCGTGCAGGACGGATTAAAACAGGTGGCCGCAGAGGTCGGGAATTCAATTGCCATCCAAGGGGTTGGTACCACCGGCAGCGCCAGGCATCTGACCAATATTCTGGTGGGCGCGGATACCGTCAAGAATGAAATTACTGCCCACGCCGTTGCCGCTTCAGCGATGGTTCCCGGGGTACAGACCGTGCTTGAAATCGGCGGCCAGGATTCTAAAATAATCCTGCTGCGCCAGGGTGTGGTCACAGATTTTGCCATGAATACCGTTTGTGCGGCGGGAACCGGGTCTTTTCTAGACCAGCAGGCATCCCGTCTGAGTATTCCCATAGAAGATTTTGGCGGGCTGGCCCTTAGGGCCAAGTCTCCGGTGCGCATTGCAGGGCGGTGCTCGGTTTTTGCCGAGTCAGATATGATTCACAAGCAGCAGTTGGGCCACAACCTGGAAGATATTGTAGCCGGACTATGCGAGGCACTTGTCAGGAACTACCTGAACAACGTAGGGAAAGGCAAAGAGATTCTTGCGCCTGTGACATTTCAGGGCGGGGTTGCCGCAAACGTCGGTATCAAGGCCGCTTTTGAAAAAGCCCTCGGCATAGAGGTAATAATTCCCAAGTATTACAATGTAATGGGTGCCATTGGGGTGGCTATGCTGGCCAAAGAAGCGGTAAAGAAAAAGAAAAAGACCAATTTCAAGGGCTTCGATGCCAGCAAGTTCAAGTATAAGGCTGGCAGTTTTGAGTGTAAGGGATGCTCAAACCTCTGTGAGGTTATCGAGATATTTCATGACCAGCAGGTTATTGCCCGATGGGGTGATCGCTGCGGTAAATGGGAGAACATTTCCTGAAGGTAGTAAAAGCCTCTTTTTTAATTTCAATTGGTTACGCCCGACTGTAGGTTTAGCGGTAATATTTTTAGTATTTCGAGGGATGATATAGCTTAAGTACCGGAGACTTAGTTCATGAGGAGGGAATAACATGGCGCGTTGCTGCGACCCGCGTGGAGATATCGTAGGGACACTGATAACCCGCAATTACAGACTTGGGGGAATGGGTGAGCGGGGGAAAGGTGATGAAGTAGTTGATACATTGAATAAAATTGACGGAGTGAAAAGTGTTGAAATTGACAAAACTTCTCAAGGGATAACAGTCAAGTTTGACCCCGGCCAGGTCCCTGAGGACCACCTTATCAGCACCCTAAATTCCCTGGGACACAGTATTCTTAACCATGCATAAAGACCCAAAGTATGGGTAAAATATTTACCGGGTTTATTGATTACTTTTCAACAGGAAAGGGGGGAGCAATTTTGTTTCCTCCTTTTCCTTTGGGGGCAAGTCAGCCGGTGGTTGTATAATTAAGTAAGAATAGGGGAAATTAATTGTAAACCAAATACAGCAAACATTGGAGGTGTGAAAATTGCCGAAAGAAATTAAATGTGTCGTGGAAGAGTGCCATTTTAATGAAAACATGATTTGCAATGCCGATGCCATCGAAGTTCGGTCAAGTGGCGACAGGTCGGTTGAAACCTCAGACGGTACCGCATGCTCCACCTTTAAACCTCAGGAATAACAGTTTCGGCGGTTTAATAAGATTAAACGGGGTTGTCGTAAGACAACCTCTTTGTTTTTCGCTAAAAGGCAAGGAATATGCAGGTGTATTCCTATCAGCGAGCAACAACTCCATCGGCGAACCACTTCCGCTGCGCGGGTCGTGGGCCGATGGACGTCAGCCTCGCCCTGCGGAACACACCTGCATATTCCTTCTCTTTGCCAAAACAAAGAGGCTGCCTATTTTGATTTTTAATGAAATATACTTAGGGAGAGGATAAATAGAAATCCGATGACTCCCCCCATTGTGGAATAGTTGGGATGTCTCCGCCTGGACTCAGGCAAGAGTTCATTTTTCACAATAAAAGTCATAGCCCCCGCGGCAACAGCCAGCAAAAGGGCAATTCGGTCAGGAGAAATGTTAACGAGTACTAACCCGATTAAAGCCCCTATTGGGGTAAAAAGGCTTACAATGACGTTCAAAAACAAGATTTTGAAAGGGGCTACGCCCCCGATTTTCAAAGGAGTGGCTGTGGCCATCCCTTCTGGGATGTTATGCAGGCCTATGGCCAGGGCTATAACCAGACCCAGGTGCTGCTGGGCGGAATACCCGGCGGCAATTGCTATCCCTTCGGGGAGATCGTGCAGGGCGATACCGATAGCCACCAGGTATCCCATCTTAAGGAAATACGCTTTGGAGTCTGAAGCCCTGTTTTGCGGTGAGAAAACCTGGGATAAAACAAGGTCCAGGGCTAACATTATTATCACGCCAATACTGAAGCCCATTGCAGCCTGGCGCGGACTACCCTGTTCCAGGGAAGAGGGGAGTAAATCCAAAACGACAACAGCGAGCATTATACCGGCAGCCAACCCAAACATAACTGAAATTGATTTTTCCTTTGGATTACCCACCAACATTACAATCAAACAACCAAAACATGTGGCCAACCCGGCCACTATGCTGGAAATTATTATTTCGGCCATTCCTTCACCGCCTTACTAATCCTATTAAAGAAGGTATTCCTCCGACCTGTTACTTATGCTCTCCTATGTTTTCATACCTTTGATTTTAAAGGCATAAGATTTAGTGAGCCGGTTTTAACCCGGCAGCAAGGAGGGGAAACTTTGATTTATCAAATAGTAAGGGGGAAATCAGTCCTGGCGGGGATACTGTTTTTTATGGCGGTTTTTACGCTGGGCCTGATATGGGCATTCAATGATTTCGGGGGTTTAGCCGATGCCTTTGTAATTAGGCAGACGTTCAACTAGCAAAGACCGTGCAGTTTCAAACAAATTTTAACTGTCAAGTAAACAAGATGAAGGATTTTCGGGCAAATTGTCGAACATACACAAGTGACTGGCTAATTTTACTAATTCCAGCAAAATTGTTTATGAATAAAGACAGGTTATTAGTCATTTTAAAGCTGACAGTGTTATAAATCCTTTATTTGGACAAGCTGTCAGACAGTGACTGACCGATTCCAGAAAATACCTGGATACCCGATGAAGACAACGATAGAACTAATGCCAAAATTCACAAGTTGAAAATTTCTATGTTTGGAGGGGGTAACATGGCAGAGGAGTTAATCGCAAATGAAAACCAGTATGTGGTGTTCCGGTTAGGCAGGGAAATTTACGGACTGGAGATCTCCTCCATATTGGAAATTATCACAATGCAGACAATTACTGTAGTACCTGGAACGGAGGATATTATCGAAGGGATCATTAACCTCCGGGGCCGGGTTATTCCGGTGTTTAATTTACATAAAAAATTCAACTTGGCAGGGGACGAAATTACTCGTTCAACAAGAATTGTAGTTGTAGAGGTGGGGGGAAACAGCATCGGTATGCTGGTCGACGGGGTTTATGAGGTAGTTAAAATCACCGACGATATTGTCGAAAAACCGTCACATATTTTGAGCGATATTGACAAGGAATACCTGGCTGGAGTGGCTAAACTTGAAGATAAACTGGTGATCCTGCTTGACCTGTCAAAGGTTTTAAACAGAGACGACGCAGTAATGTTGGAAAATATCGGCTAACGTCTCGAAAGGAGGAAAACAATGGGATTAAATTTAGATGCATCTCCCGAGGAACTAAAAATATTTCTGGAAGAAGTGGAAGAACATTTTCAGACTCTCGAGGAAGACTTAATCCGGCTTGAGAAGGAAGAGGAATTTAACGAGGATCTAATGCAGGAAATTTTCCGGGCATCACATACACTCAAAGGCTCTTCGGCTACTATTGGACATCATCGTATGGCCAAACTCACCCATGCTATGGAAAATGTTCTGGACAAGCTGCGCAAAAAGCAGTTGTCTGTTACAAGTAACTTGGTGGATGTTTTATTTGAATGTCTCGACTGCCTTAGGGTTTTAAGAGACGAAATAATCAATGATGAAGAATCAGATTTAGACCTGCAGGAGATTTTGGAGAAATTAGGCACCGTCAAGGAACCTGGGGAAATTCCGGCAGCAACTACCGACCAACCGGCAGCGCCCGGTATTTCCTGTATCTGGGCGGAAACAGATTTTTCTATTGAGTTAACATGGGAGGAGAAAGACACCTTACACAATGCCATTGAACAGAGGCTTCATCCTTATCTCGTCCGGCTGACTTTCGAGGTTGAGCCAGAGATGCTTGCTGTAAGGGCATTTGTTACAGTGAGGGCTTTTGAAGAGTTGGGCGAAGTGGTCAAATCAAACCCGACCGAGGAAGAAATAGAAAAAGAACACGTCACCGATACCCTGGTTTTACTCTTGCTGACCAAAGAAGATGAAGCACGGGTCAAAAAACTGGTGGGCGAACTGTCCAATATAGCCACCTGTCAAATCAAACTCTACAGTCATGATACGACCAAGAGCCACCCCGAATCCGGGGTGCAGCCGCAGGAAGAAGCAGGACCTGAAACAAAAATAAAACCGGTCGGAAACGGAGCCAAACCTGGAGAAGCAGCCAAAAATGGCGCCGCTAAAAAGGCCAACCGGACTGTTCGCGTGGATGTTGAACTACTGGACAGCCTTATGAACCTGGTGGGCGAGTTGGTAATTGACCGGACTCGCTTATTCCAAATTCTTGGGAACCTTGAAATTAATTATGAAATGGATGAAGTCTCTCAGGATTTGGGGAGAACCTCGGTGCACATTGCGCGGGTCACTACCCAGCTCCAGGAACAGATTATGAAAGCGCGTATGCTGCCGGTAGAAAACCTGTTTAATAAGTTCCCGCGGATGGTAAGGGATTTATCCCAAAAGGCGGGTAAGGAAATAGATTTTGTGATGACTGGCCAGGAAACAGAATTAGACCGCTCCATCATAGAAGAAATTGGCGACCCCTTGATTCACCTGTTGCGTAATGCCGTGGACCACGGGATTGAACCTCCTGACGCGAGGGAGGCAGGCGGAAAAAACCGTATTGGGAAGCTAAAACTTCAGGCTTCCCATGAGGAAAACCATATTGTTATAACGATAAATGACGATGGCAGAGGTATAGACGCCGAGACAGTAAAGAAAAGCGGTGTGAAAAAAGGTCTGATTACCGAAGAGCAGGCTAAGAGGCTTACGGATAAGGAGGCTATCAACTTAATCTTTTTGTCCGGATTAAGCACGGTTGCAAACGTTACTGATGTTTCAGGCCGTGGTGTCGGAATGGATGTGGTCAGGAATAATATCGAAAAAATTAACGGCGCTATAGAAATTAACTCGGTAGTTGGCCAGGGTACGGAATTCAAAATAAAGCTGCCTCTGACCCTTGCTATTATCAGGGCCTTGCTGGTTTCAATAGAAAAGTCGGTATACGCCATACCACTCTCCACAGTAACAGAAACGATCCGGATGCAGAAAGACCAAATAGAATTTGTTAACAACCGGGAAGTAATAGTGGTTAGAGGTAAGGTGCTGCCATTATTAAGACTTAAAAGAGTATTCACCGGTATCAACTTTACCGACGAGGAAAGGGAAAAACTGTTTGTGGTAGTTGTCAACCTGGCAGGCCAACAGATAGGGTTCGTCGTTGATTCCCTGGTAGGTGAACAGGAAATAGTTATTAAGAGCTTGGGTAAATACATAGGTGATGTACAGGGGATTTCCGGAGCGACAATTCTTGGTGATGGCAATGTGGCTTTGATCGTGGACGTGTCCAACCTAATTAAAAAGATCGCCTCTTAATAGCTAAAAGGTTGTGAAAGGAGTGTCAAGATGCCTAAAGTGTTGCTGGTTGATGATGCAGCCTTTATGAGGATGCGCTGTGCGAAATTGTTAACGGAAAACGGGTACTCCGTAGATGAAGCGGAAAACGGACAGGAAGCAATAGAAAAGTACCAATCAATCAAGCCGGACCTAGTATTAATGGATATCACCATGCCTGTTATGGACGGGCTGACTGCAGTAACTGAAATCAAAAAAATTGATCCCAGTGCCAAAATTGTTATGTGTAGTGCGTTAGGCCAGCAAAATACCGTTATGACGGCAATCAAAGCCGGTGCCAAAGACTTTATTGTTAAACCATACCAGCCCGATAAGATTTTAACCACAATTAAGAGGTTTATAGATTAGACAAAAGTTCCAGCTTAGCGGGAGGAACAGTAATGGCAAAAAAGATTGATGTCCTTGTCGTAGATGACTCCGCGTATATGCGCAAGGTAATCTCAAATTTATTACAGTCTGACGAAGATATTTTTGTTGTTGATACTGCCCGAGACGGTTTGGATGCAATTGAGAAAGTTAAACAATGGAGGCCCGCTGTAGTTACTCTGGACGTAGAGATGCCAAGACTTGACGGTTTAGGGGCGCTGGAACGGATTATGAGAGAGTGCCCGACACCGGTTGTGATGTTGAGCAGCTTGACCCTCGAAGGCAACGAAACTACAATTAAGGCCTTAACTATGGGGGCGGTTGACTTTGTTCCGAAACCGTCGGGTGCCATTTCTCTTGACATTCACCAGGTAAGGGAAGAATTGATTACCAAAATTAAGGTTGCGGCTAGAGCATCCATTTCAAATCTACACGGCCCTCTTACCCTCAAAATGACAAAGCCTTTTAGTGCCCCCGTTTCTTCACTTCCGGGCCATGCACCAAAAAAGCTGGTTATTATTGGATGTTCAACGGGTGGGCCCAATGCATTGCAACAGGTTATCCCGCGATTACCCGGTGACTTACCGGCCGCTGTACTGGTGGTGCAGCACATGCCGCCGGGTTTTACAAACTCTCTTGCCAAGAGGCTTAATGAAACTTCCCAGTTGGAGGTATGTGAAGCCAAGGAAGGGGATGTCCTGCAAACCGGAAAAGTCTATGTCGCTCCTGGCGCTTATCACATGGGTCTGCTTTCAAAGACAGTTATTGGTTTGAATCAAGACCCTCCTGTCCATAGCGTAAGGCCCGCGGCAGATGTCACTTTTGAATCGGCGGTAAAATATTACGGGTCTCAAATTGTGGGAGTAATTCTAACCGGTATGGGTTACGATGGCTCAAAAGGTATGGCCTCTGTAAAAAAAATGGGTGGGAAAACCGTAGCCCAGGACGAAGCAACTTGTGTAGTATATGGGATGCCAAGGGTTGTGGTGGAAATGGGAAAGGCGGACAAAGTTCTGCCTATCCAGCAAATTGCAGATGAAATAGTTCACATGTTAACATCCTAACTTCGGCGCACTTGAAAGGATGAGGTCGTTGAAAGCTGAATTTATAAACCCCTTTATTCTTGCAACAACAGAAGTATTAAGCCAGGAAATGGGCAGGTCTTTAGTAATTGACAAGGGCCCCTTGGCACTTCAGGAATCATATTACACTTCCATGGACGTTACAGTTATGATTGGCGTGACGGGTGCTGTTCAGGGTATTGTAATGTATGGACTCACCGAACGTACAGCTAAGAACATAGTTTCGGGAATTCTCAGGCAGCCTGTCCCGATTATGGATAAAATGGTGGAGTCGGCTATAGCTGAAATGGGCAATGTTATCACAGGACTAGCGAGTAGGGGACTGGAAAACGCAGGTTACCCGTGTACCCTTGCTCCACCGACAGTGATTACCGGTCGTGGGGTAATGATTTCTACTATAAATATTAAACGTCTTCAAATACCTCTGGCGACAGAGTTTGGTGATATTGAAATCAGTGTTGCCCTAAGGGAAGTCAGGGCACGATAATATTTTGATGGGGGAATCCTGTGAAGCAGAAGGCGCTTGTTGTCGGAATCGGCAACCAACTAAGGCAAGACGACGGTCTTGGGCCATATTGTGTAGATTTAATGAAAGAAACCCGAAGCCGGGTAAAAGATAAGCTGGTGGACTACTTGGTAGTCCACCAGCTTGATGTTATCCATAGCGAAATTTTTGCGAAGTACCAATTTATCATTTTCATTGACGCGGATGCCCAAAAAGGACCCGACCCGTTTAGGGTCGAGGAGATTACCCCGGAGCCAAAATCCAGGGCGTTTACCACCCACATTGGATCAAGCTCTGATATTCTGTCTCTCACGAAAAGTCTTTACGGGGTCGTGCCCAAGGCATACCTGGTAGCTGTAAGAGGGTCATCGTTTGAAGCAGGGGACAGTCTTTCCCTCACAGCCATTAAGAATGCCAAAAAGGCATTGGTGTTTATCGAGGAGTTAACCCACCAATTTTTTCCACTTGAATGACCTTTCTTTTGTTCCTGCGGCTCCCAGCATGCTCTGCACCCGATTATCACCACAAACAGAATCCACCAGATCAGAGAAGTTTTGTTTAGACATTCCGATTAGGGGCGCGTTTGCTTTTGTCCTGGCTATCGCGATAATAGATGCCGCGAGAGTATTGCCGAAGGTTGATTCCAGGTCTTTTTTTACCTCCTGCACAGCACCTGAAATATCCATTAACCATCCCTCCTAACAGTCTTGGCAATTTCACCACCCGAAGTAACGATTTGTACTTCCAATGGCATTTTTCCCATTTGGTGTGTCGCGCAAGACAGACAGGGGTCATAACATCTAATAGCCATTTCAACTTGATTGAGTAGAGATTCCTCTACTCTGTTATTTTTTAGGACCATTTTGGCAACTTCATTAACAGCCCTGTCCATTGAAGAATAGTTGTGGGCGGTGGAAACGATGATATTGACCTTTTCGAGTTTGCCCAGGTCGTCCGCCTTATAATGGTGGATTAAAGTTCCCCTGGGGGCTTCAATTACGCCTACCCCTTCACCGGCTTGTCTGGCTACGGGTACCCGAACATCTTTGCAGACAATATCATCATTTTGCAGCAACTCCTGTGCCCATTCAATTGCATAGAGCAATTCAATTATCCTGGCATAGTGATAATACAGGCTGTCCTCAACCGGTTTTCCGCCGTTCAACTGCTTAAATTCTTTCAATTCCGCATTTGCCAGGGGAGTGGAAATCCGCTCAGCAATATTGAGCCTGCCCAGCGGTGCAACCCTATAAACGCCATTGGGCCAACCAGATTTCTTGTGATAGGGGAATTTTAGATAGGTCCAGTCTTCGGTATGCTCAGCAATGTGGTTGAGATAATCCTTGGGGTCAAAGTCTTCGATTATCCCGCCGTTTTCATCTATCAGCCGCAAGGTACCGTCGTATAGTTCCAAGGCTCCGTCGTTGACCAGGCCCATATATTTGGTCTTAAATGAGGCAAAGGTTGGTATCAGGTCACGGTATTTCTCGTTGACGCCCTTTACAGCCCCTAGGGCCAGCTTGGCAAGTTCCAGGGCCTCCGCCATCTCCTTAATCATTATAAATCTGCTCTCATGAGAAAGGGCTTTGCTCATGCCTCCGGGGATAGCAGACACCGGGTGAATAGAGCGCCCGCCAACCTTTTCTATGGAGGACTGGCCAATTTGCCTCAGCCGGATAGCTTTTTTGCCCAGGTCTGGATTAGCGTTTAAAACCCCTATGACATTCCGTTGTTCCGGCGGAGCATCAAGGCCAAAAAGCAGGTCGGGGGCTGCCAGATAAAAGAAATGCAGGGCATGGGAATGAATCATCTGGCACATATGCATTAATTCCCTAAGCATTTTGGCAGTTGGCGGAATGTCCACCCCAAAAAGGTCATCGCAGGCCTTTGCTGATGCAAGGTGATGGCTAACAGGACAGATCCCGCAAATTCGGGTGGTAATTACCGGCATTTCCCATGCCATCCGGCCTTCGCAGAACTTCTCAAAACCCCGGAATTCCTGGATGTAAAAATGGGATTCGGTCACGTTGCCGTTATCGTCAAGCTGGATGGTAACCTTACCATGACCTTCAACTTTGGTAACGGGGTCAATAGTAATAGTTCTAGCCATTCTTACCATCTCCTTTCTTTATATTGGTGGGGACTATGGAGACGGGTAAAGAATAACGGTAGCCGGTACCAACCATGTCTTCCATAAACATAAGGCCGCCGGCCGGCAGAACTGACCCCAGGGCATTAATAATTTTGGCCCCCTGCTCCAGCGCACCGGGTGTTGGCCCCATACAACCGCGGCAGGGCATGTTTCCTTTCATACAGCGGGCATGGCATCCTTCCCGTGTTGCCGGGCCCATACATAGAACGCCCTGCTCAAGGAAGCATTTGTCGGGATCAATGGTTTCCAGTTCCATGACCGACACTACGGAATCAGTAAGAAATTCTCTCTTTGGCGACAGCATTTCCCGGTGTTCACGCCCACATTCGTCACAGAGGCTCTTCTTGGGTAGAGCGGGTTCCTCCCCTTTGACAAGGGCGAATAATACGTCTTTGATCATAGAGGGTAGGGGAGGGCATCCCGGGATATAGTAGTCCACCTTGACGTAACTGTGAATAGGTTTGACGTTATCTAAAAATTCCGGAATGCTAGACGAACCGGGCACCTTCCCATCGATGACACTGGGTGCTTCCACGTAAGCAGTGTTTAATAACTCCTGGCGCTCAAATATATTCCTAATACCGGATATACCGCCAAAGCAGGCACAGGTTCCCAGAGCAATAAGGATTTTAGATTTTTCCCGGATTTTCTTTAAAACGGTAATATTATGACTGTTGGAAACACAGCCCTCAACAATTCCCACCGTTACCTCGGGGATTTCCTTGATGTCCTGGATAGGTGAAGCTTTGAGGTCAACGGCATCCAACAAGTCAAGAAGTTCTTCATTAAGGTCGAGGAGAGAAATATGACATCCAGAACAACCCTGAAGCCAGACGGATGCTGCAGTTACCTTCGACATTAGTTACCACCTCCGTTGCTTTTAATCTCATCATATAGTGCCGTAACGGAGTTAATACAGTTGTTCTGGCCTTCCCTGATGCCTTCTATTATCTGCAATGTATCCGCGTCAATTCCCCTGCTTCTGAGAATATCCCGGAAGAGGTTGGCCCGGCGGTCAAGGTCAGTGTTACCGACTATATTGCGGCAGTCGGAATCAGGGCACTTGCAGATTACAACCCCTTTAAAGCCCTGTTTGTATGCGTCAAGGATTAACTGGGTATCGATATTTCCACCGCACCTTATTCCGAGAGGCATTATGTTGATATCGTACTCTACCGCTGTAATTCCGGCCAGGTCCAAGGCGGAATACCCGCAACCCTCGCAAAGGAAGGCAAGAATCTTGGGACTGTCGGTATCGAAGTTGGATAAAAGCTCAATGGCTTTGGTCAGGTATTTTTGGGGGAAAGTAAGCAGGTCCCTGGCCCCCGTGGGGCAGGAGGTTACACAATTGCCACAGCCCTTACAGCGCTGCTCGTCAATAACGGAAACTTTTCTAATTGAATCAATACTGGATGCTTTGAATAAACAGGTTTTAACACATGTCCCGCATCCGCTGCAAAGTTCTTCATTAATTTCAGAGACCACAATTTTGTAACAGATTTCTTTTCTCTCCAGGAAGGAGGTAACTGCAAAAGCGACCGAATCACTAAGAGAAACTATATTGGACAGTTTCTGGTTTTCATCGTCAGGCAGCAGGAATATCCCTTTTTCATTGGTAAAAACCTGCAGGGTATCAGGGTTTACTGGTTTGAATAAGCCTTCCTCGTTAACGTCAATGTGGACCAGAGGCCTGATATCATTTGCAAATTCCCGGTCGGTGGTGTTTGCTACAACTATACTTCCCACGGTGAGGCTTACCTTCTGGTCTCCTGAGGTAATATCAAGAGTAAAACGACCGGCATAGCCGTAAATGTCACTAATTTGTGTATTAAAAAAGAATTTGGTCCTCGGGTGCATTTCTACAAAAGTAATAACCGAGGTAATTTTATCCTGGTTCTCTTTGTTGGAGAAATTGCGGTAACAGCCGGTTTTATCAATGATAAACACTTTGAAGTTACGTTCAAGCAGACGCTGAGCAGTCAGCATAGCGCCCGGGGTAGCCCCGATAATAGCTACTGCCGGGTGGGGAGCAATGTCTCGCGTTTTGAGCGGGCGGGCGGTTTTTACTTTTTCAATCGCCACTTCCACCAGTACTATCGCCTTTTCAGTGGCCCTCTGGGGGAAGCTGGGGTGGGCCAGGGCAACCTGTTCCTTAATATTGGCAAAGCCAATCTTGTTAGTATTTATACCCCTTGCTTCGATTTGGTTAATCACAAATTCGGCGCTTTTGTTGGTCAGGTAATTTAGTGGAGAGTCACCTGCCAGAACCACCGCATCAAAGGAATTCTTATCGATTTCCGCGAGCATGGCAGTGAGTCCGGATGTTGTAAAGAAATCATCCACCACAAAGGTGTAGTAATTCTGGCTAAAGTGTTTGGCCAGGTGCTCGACGTTGACAACCCTGTCTGTTTGCCCGTTCGACCTGGAAAAAAACAGACCGATCTTCATCCTTTTTTTACCGCTCCCTTCATTTTTGAAGTATCTTCTAAGTTAACTAAGCCCAACAACACCTTCCTCCTTTTTATTTGCTTTTAAACTAATTCGGTAAAATATACTAATTTCCTGCCATATACGACAGCAACTACAGCTTTTTACATCAGACCTGGCACATATATACATAAAAGGTTGAATTTTGACTCACCAAAAGCAGGAATAAGCGATATTTCGGCGAAATATTGTAGGACGAGCCCGCTCCGCGGCTTATAACTACTCAGGTCAATGGACTAACGTCTAGCGCTAAATATTGCAGCCCTGGCAGGTTTTTCATTAGTTTTAGCGGCCAGGTTATCACAATTGAAGGAAGTATTGGTCTCGTTGGATAAAGCAAAGTATTGAAAGGCAGGGCTACAAGTTTTGTACCCGTATATCTTGGGGGAAAGGGTGAAGGGCGTGGTCAAATTATCCAAAAGTCTCTATTTTAAGTTGGTTGTGAGCCTGTTTATCTGTCTGGGGATACTCATGGGTTTTTACACCTGGTATCAATGCCGCCAGGTAAGGGAACGCGTAGAAAATGACCTCGAGTCTAAAGGCATAGGCTTGGCCAAGGCGGCAGCAATGGGTTTACAGGCAATTATTGAAAACGATATCAGGAACGGGGTTATCACCAAGCAGCAGCTATTTGACCGTAACTACAAACTAATTGCAGACAACCCTGATTCAAAGAAGAGAAAATACAGTTCGGCTTTTGATAAATATACAGACGAACATTTACAAAAATATGTGGATGGTTTTCTGGTGGATAACGAGGTTGTTTTTGCCATCCCTGTGGCTTATTCGGATAACCCGGAACTAAACGGATATTTGCCAACACATAACACGGTATTCAAAGACCGAAGCAAACGGATTTTTAATGATGTTACGGGCGCGGCTGCTGCCACAACCACGAAAATTGAGGGTTTAAAGCAGGAATATCAACGGGATACCGGTGAGGTTATGTGGGACATGTCATATCCTATCTATGTTGATGGGCAGCACTGGGGAGGATACCGGGTAGCCATCTCCATTCAGGCTGCTGAAGCCAAAATCAAAGGGGTTCAAAAGCAGACAATACTAATTATGGTGGGTATTCTGGTCCTTATCACAGCAACTCTGATTTTGGTTACTAAAATAGTTATTGGCAGTCCTCTACGCCGTATTCTTGATGCCGCCCAAAACCTGGCTACCGGGGATGCCGATCTTTCCAGTCGTTTAAATGTTGCGACTTCCGATGAACTTGGTCTATTGGCAAAAACCTTTGACTTATTCATCGAAAAAATCCACCACATGGTGAAAACACTCGTCCAGTCTATTGACGGCGTGGCAGAAACCAGTGACCGGTTATCCAGTAATTCCGATGAGGTTGCCAAAGCCAGTCAAACAGTTGCTCTTTCCATAGAGGAGATGGTCAAGGGAACCAATGACAAATTAAATGCGGTAAGCGGTACCCGAGAGATAATGGAGCAGTTCACGGCTGCTATCGGTCAGATTGCCCACGGCGCCAACGAACAGGCAAACCATGTGAACCAAACCTCCCAGGCCATCGGGGAAATGGCGGGGGGCATCCAGGAAGTGGCGACTAATGCCCAGACTGTATTGGATGCAGCCGTTGATGCGGCAAAAGTAGCCCGCAAGGGTGAAGAAGCAGTTGAGTCAACTATTTCCGGCATGGAGAAGATTAAAAATACTGTTTACGATTCTGCGGTAAGAATTAAAGAACTGGGTGAACATTCCCAGAAAATCGGTGAGATTATTCAGGTGATTGATGAAATAGCCGAACAAACCAACCTCCTGGCTCTCAACGCTGCCATTGAGGCCGCCCGGGCCGGTGAACACGGCAAAGGATTTGCCGTAGTTGCCGATGAGGTTAGGAAACTGGCGGAAAGAAGTGGAAAGGCCACCAAGGAAATTGCCGAACTGATTATTAATATTCAAAAGGGCACCGGAAAGGCCGTGGATGCAATGGAACACGGCACCAAGGAAGTTGAAGAAGGTGTTCGGCTGGCCCATGATGCAGGTACGGCCTTGGAGGAGATTATGCAGACGGTGGAGATGACGCTGAGCCAGATTCAATTGATTTCCGGCACTGCCCAGAGGATGAGCGAAAGCAGTATGTCTGTTGTTACGGCTATTGACAATGTTGCGGCAATTACAGAACAAAACTCCGCCTCCACCCAGGAAATGGCTGCAGGTAGTGACAGCGCAATGTCTTCAATAGAAACAATTACCCAGTTAACCAAGGAAAGTGCGGAACATTCCGAGAACATCTCGGTATCGGTAGAAGAAATGGCTGCGTCCACGGAAGACATTGCCCAGGCGGCCGAAACCCTGTCCAACATGGCTCGCGATCTGCGTACATTGACCAAAGGATTCAAAATTTAAAAAACCCGTAAAGTGAACTCGTTCAGCTAAAAGCTGAACATCGAAACTTCAGTGGGGGACTCTACCCCCACTGAAGCAGAAAAGTGGAAACTCCACCTTAATAGAAGGTGGAGTCTTGGAATTGGGATAAAGGGTCTGCCCAAAAAGCAAATTTAGGGCAGACCCTTTTCCTATTTCTCCCCAAAGCTTGAAGGAATATACCTGCCCCTTCCTTGCGCTATCATCTCTTTGGTATTTTAAGCTGCCGGCCCACCTGTAAATTATCGGGGTTGTCAATATTATTGAAGGCTGCCAGTTCGTTAACCGGAATCCCCAACTCCTGGGAAATTTTCCACAGGGTATCACCTGGTTTTACTGTATATATGGAAAAATCGGTGCCCATACCCGGTGAAGACTGGTCAATTACAACAGTGGTGCCAACCCGGACCTGATTGAACAGTTCCTCAACATCCTGGTTATACATCCGGATACACCCGTTGGAAATTGCCCTTCCGATAGAGTCAGGCTGAAATGTACCGTGAATTCCGTAAGGGCCGTCAGGTATATCCAGGCCCATCCACCTTGTACCCAGAACCCCGCCAGGATTAACTGCTTTGTTGGCTATATGGTATGTACCGGTGGGGGTGGGTGTCTCTGGCTTTCCCACGGCGATGGGATAAGCTTTAGCCGCCCGCTGCCCCCTGACAAAATACAATTGACGGTCATAGGTGTAGATTTGAATTTTGTTTTGGGAATAAACATTGTCGCCGTCCATAATAACCTCCTTTACCCTGTGAACTGTTCTCTTACATTATATGCAGCTGCCGACAAATTCGTATAACAAATGGTAAAAAAGGGCAAAATATCGCTGATTGATTAATGCGGAGGAAAAGATGGGAAATAAGGTGCAGGGTACGTTATTAATTATCGGCGGGGCTGAGGATAAAACCGGTAAATGCGAGATTCTAAGAAGGTTTGCAGAAGTTTCCGGGGGCGGAGATGCCATTGTTATCATAATAACCACTGCCTCCCTGGAACCGGATCAAGTCGGCCGGGAATATACGGAAGTCTTTAAAAACCTGGGTGTAGGATATATTGAAGTACTGAATCTGGATTCCAGAAAAAGGGCCAACCACTCGTACATGACACGTCTATTGGAAAAAGCCACCGGAATATTTTTTACCGGGGGTGACCAGTTGAGGATAACCACTACCCTTGGTGGTACGGTGGCTAACGAGGGTTTGCGAAAGGCTTATCTGAGAGGTGCCTTAATAGCCGGGACCAGCGCCGGCGCTTCTATGATGAGCAATACTATGATTGTGGAAGGAGACAGTGAGCAGGCCCCAAAACTTAACACAATAAAGCTGGCCCCCGGTTTAGGGTTGCTGGAGGATGTTGTAATTGACCAGCACTTTGCCCAGCGGGGAAGGACCGGGCGGTTATTATCCGCTGTGGCCCACAATCCTTATATCCTTGGTATGGGAATTGATGAGGATACCGCGGTACTGGTTTATCCCGATGCCAGGCTGGAGATAATCGGTTCCCAAACCGTTACGTTTATAGACGGGAGACAGGTGGCGTTTTCAAATGTTTCGGAGCTTACACCGGGACAGCCGCTGGCCATTGAACAAGCTGTTTTACATGTACTTCCCAAGGGTTTTGGCTTTGACTTAACAACCAGACTGCCCTTCAAAACGGAGACTGCGAAAGGAGAAAAAAATGAAGATCGTTGAACTCAGGCCGATAGAAGGAGCAAATATATACTCCTATAGGCCGGTTGTTAAACTGAAAATTGACCTTGGCAGGTTTGCCGGGGTTACAACCGATAAGTTTTCCGGTTTTGCGGAAAACTTGGTTGGTCACATTCCTTCTTTAAAGGATCATTACTGTTCCGTTGGCAGACCGGGAGGATTTGTAGAAAGACTGAATGAGGGGACTTACGTCGGGCATGTCATTGAACATGTTGCCCTTGAACTGCAGCACCTAGCCGGTTTTAACGTGGTTTACGGCAAAACCGTCCGGGCCGAGACCCCGGGGACCTACTGGGTAGTAACAGAATGTGAGTCAAAGGAAGGTGGAATCCAAGCCCTTCGATGCGCATTTGAAATTGTTGGTTCACTGTTGGAAAACAGGCAGATAGATGTGGAAAAAGAGATAGCCGGGATACGTGAGATTGCCGCCAGGTACAGCCTGGGGCCAAGCACGGGGGCAATAGCCGGGGAGGCCCTGAAAAGGGGCATCCCGGTAATGCGACTGGGAGAAGGCAGTATTCTTCAACTTGGTTACGGTAAGTACCAGCAAAAGGTGGAAGCCACTATCACCGGCAGGACGAAGTGTATAGGCGTTGATATTGCCTGCGACAAGGTCCTGGTAAAACAACTGTTAACGGAGTCGGGTATTCCAGTACCCTGGGGAGGTATTGCCAGGACAGAAAAAGAAGCCCTTGAAATAGCTGCCCGGATAGGGGATGCTATTGTAATAAAGCCCTTTGACGGCAATCAGGGAAAGGGGGTAGCGCTAAACCTTACCACCGGGAAGGAAATATCCCGTGCCCTTCAAGTTGCTCTCAGTAACAGTCCCAAAGCCATAGTGGAGAAATATGTCCAAGGGAAAAACTACAGAATAACGATAGTCGGGGATCGGGTTGTAGCGGCATCGGAGCGCATCCCCGCTTTTGTAGTAGGTGACGGTTGTCATTCTGTTAAGCAACTGGTTGACATTGTTAATTCCGACCCTTTAAGGGGTGAAGGCCATGAAAAGCCTCTCACAAAAATCAAAATTGATCCTATAGTAATTATGGTTTTGGCAAAGAAAGGCTTGTCGCCGGAATCGATCCCAGGTAAAGGTGAAATCGTCTATCTCCGGGAAAATGCCAACATCAGCACGGGGGGAATTGCAGTAGACGTTACTGGTCAGGTCCACCCGGAAACAATTCAGATGGTACTTAGGGCTGTACGCTTAGTAGGGTTAGATGTGGCAGGAGTGGATTTGGTTGCGGCGGAAATTGAGAGGCCGTTAAGTCCTGAAAACGGCGCCATAATCGAAGTAAATGCGGCACCTGGAATTCGGATGCACCATTATCCTGCTAAAGGAAAAGCCAGGAATGTTGCCGGGGCGATTGTGGAAATGTTGTTTCCGCCGGGGTCTAAGTCCAGAATTCCTATTGTTTCTGTAACAGGGACCAACGGAAAGACTACTGTAACCCGGATTATCAGCCACATACTTCAAGGCACCGGTTGTACAGTTGGGACAACTACCACAGACGGTATTTACATTAACCGCCACAGAATAGTCAGTGGTGATATGGCAGGTCCCCGGAGCGCCCAGGTTATTCTAAGGGACCCTTCTGTGGAAGTTGCTGTTTTTGAAACTGCCCGGGGTGGAATTCTCAGGTCAGGTCTGGGTTATGAATACAGCAATGTAGGCATAATTACCAACATAAGCAATGACCACCTGGGTCTCGACGGGATTGAGACAATGGAAGATATGGCGTATGTTAAGGCAGTGGTGGCTGAAGCTGTTCACAAAAACGGTGTAACAGTCCTTAATGCCGATGATATGTACGTTGCTCTCATAGCCAAGAGGGTGAAATCCGACGTTATATATTTTAGTATGGCATCAGACAACATCACTGTTCGTCGGCACCTGGGGGTAGGCGGAACTGCTGTTTTTGTAAAAAACGCTTCAATTGTGGTCGCCCGGGGTGCAAAAACACAAAAGGTTTTGCCTGTTAAACACATTCCCTGCACCTTTGGGGGTCTTGCCCAGCATAATGTGCAGAATACCCTGGCCGCAGTCGCGGGCTGTGTCGCTTTGGGAACAGAGCTTGAATTTATCAGAGAGGGATTACTTGGTTTTTATTCCGACGAGGATTACAATCCCGGAAGGTTCAATATTTTTGAAATTGGCAATTTCCGGGTTGTCCTTGATTATGGACACAACGAAGAAGGGTTTGCCAACACCTTACTGACCGTAAAGAAGTTAAAGCCGAAAAGAATTATCGGAGTGATAGGTATGCCGGGAGACAGGAAAAACGAGGATATAATAATGGTCAGCAAGGTAGCCGCACGAAACTGTGACTTTATCATCATTAAAGAGGATAAGGACCTGCGGGAAAGAGAGTCTGGGGAGGTTGCCGGTGTAATGAAAAAGGCCGTCCTGGAAACCGGGTTCAGCGAGAATCAACTTGACACAGTACTTTCCGAAACATCTGCTGTCAAGAAGGGATTGGATATGGCCGCCGACGGCGACTTGGTCGTAATATTTTATGAAAAACTGGAACCGGTGTTAAACCTGCTGCGGGAAATGCGCCGGGTTGTATTTCCTGCCAAGGGGGAAGAAGGAGAAAACCTTGAACTGGTCTGCCGGAATATAGGATAAACTTCGGAACAGCTTGCCATAATTACTTCAAATTGAAGGAATTTCCCCGGTAATATCAAAAATTAATTAGTAAGTCAAAAAAAGGGGGGTTCCGGTGAAAAAGCTTAAGGTGAAAGCCCGGGCAAAAATAAATCTGACTTTAGACGTACTGGGGAAAAGACCAGACGGTTACCATGAAGTGGAAATGGTAATGCAGACAATAGAATTACATGACCTTTTGCTTCTCGAAGAAGCTGACAGGGGAGTTGTCGTCACCACCAGCAACCCGCTTCTAGCCGCCGGGGAATCTAATATCGCTTACAAGGCAGCCAGGCTGGTAATGGATGCGTTAGGGGTTGAGAAGGGGATCAGGATTCACATCATCAAAAATATTCCTGTAGCAGCCGGGTTGGCCGGAGGGTCTACTGACGCGGCAGCAGTGCTAAAGGGCTTAAACAGTCTTTGGGACCTAGGCCTTAGCAAAGATGAGGCTGAAAAAATGGGGGCCTCAATAGGGTCTGATGTACCTTTTTGTGTAAGGGGAGGTACGGCCCTTGCCAGAGGCAGGGGTGAAATCCTGTCAAACCTGCCCGATGCACCGGAAATGTGGCTGGTGTTGGCCAAGCCCCCGCTAGAGGTTTCCACCGCTGAAGTATATCAGAATTTTGACCCAGCACGGGTTAAAAGGCGGCCTGATACAAAACATATGTTGGAATCAATACATAACGGAAATAAGGCGGAAGTAATTGAAAACCTGGCCAATGTTCTTGAGACAGTTACATTTACCAGGTACCCTGAAGTGCTTCAGCTCAAACGGGTAATGGAAGAATCCGGGCTGCGCCGGACCCTCATGTCAGGCAGCGGGCCGACGGTATTTGGCGTCGCAGACAGCCGGGCCGCGGCCGAAGGGACTGCCAGGCGGCTTCGGGATAAACTGCCGGGAATGTTTGTTGCGGTCTCCCGGACATGGCCGACCGAGTGGCAGGAATTTCAAGGAAAGGGATAGAATAGTCTATATATCAGGCAGCCTTTGCAGGCTGCGGTGGGGTATTTTGCTAAACTCTACAACCGCTGAAAGGAAGAGAGAGATGGAGAGAAGGTTGGTTCCGGTTACTTTGGATAATTACAAGCCGTTGCGAGAAATTGTATTTGAATCATTGCGGGAAGCTATCCTCAACGCGATGCTCAAACCCGGTGAGCGCCTAATGGAGATTCAGCTTGCTGAAGAAATGGGGGTTAGCCGTACTCCGGTAAGAGAAGCCATACGTAAGCTGGAGCTGGAGGGGTTTGTGGTCATGATTCCCCGCAAAGGTGCGTATGTGGCCGGTATTTCCGTGAAGGACATTGCCGATGTTTTTGAGATCAGAACTGCGCTTGAGAGCCTTGCAGCCGGATTGGCTGCTGAAAGAATAACTGAGGAAGAACTAGAACAACTGGAAAGAATTTTGGTCAAAATAGGAGAATGTGTGACAAACAAAGACCTGGAACAGATAATCGAGATAGACACGGAGTTCCATGACGTTCTTTTTAAAGCCAGCCGCAACGAAAGACTGGTTCAAATTGTCAGTAATCTGCGTGAACAGATTCAGCGGTTCCGGACAGCTTCACTGGCAACTCCCGGGCGAATGAAATATGCCTTCGAAGAACATAAAAAGATAGTCGAAGCAGTATCCGAAAGAAATGTGGAATTAGCCCAGACCTTGGCCAGGGAACACATTGAAAACGCCGAGAACAGCATGCTCGAAGTGTTGAACGAAGGTAAGGAACTGCAGAAATAGATTTTTAACCTAAACAAAGGGGAAGGAATCAATGTTTGATGCTATTGTTATTGCCGGAAGCCCAAATTCCGGCCCGCTGCGCGAATGCAGTAATGAGGCCTATGAGGCAATGATTAGAATAGGGGAAAAGCCCATGATAAGATATGTTGTAGACGCTTTGTTTGAGTCAAAGCTTGTCAATAACATCGCAATATCAGGGCCAAAGGAACTAAAAGATGAATTTCCTGAAGAAACCGTGAAGGTGGCCGGACTCGAAGGAACAGTTATCGGAAACGCCAGAAAGGCGCTGGACCTCGTTGATACTACCAAACCTGTGATAATAGCCACGTGTGATATTCCATTGCTCACCGCAAAAGCGGTTCGGGACTTCGTACAATTAAGCCAGGAAGAAGACGTGGACTTTTTTTATCCAATAGTGTCAATGGATGAGGTTCGGCGGCAATTTCCCGAAATTAAAAGAACATCGGTTAAGTTAGAGGAAGGCACCTTTACCGGGGGCAATCTCTTTATTGTAAACCCGGAAGCGGTCCCCAGAAGCGCTGCCAAGGCCCAGGAATTTGTCAATTTCAGAAAAAGCCCGGTTAAATTATGCCAGCTCCTGGGGTTAAGGTTCGTCTTAAAACTATTGTTTAGTCACCTGACGATTCCCGAGTTGGAAAAAAAGGTGTCTGAAGTATTGGATATAAAAGTAAAAGCGGTAGTCACGATGTTCCCCGAAATTGGGATTGATGTTGACAAACCGAGTGATTATTCAATAGTTTCCGACTACCTGGGAAAACCCGCTTAGTTCGGGTTTTTTCTTTCCGCTAATTTTGGGAAGGGTGATTATATGAAAGGACCGATAAAATACGAGGACATAACGGAGGCCAGAAGAAGCATAGCTGAAATTGTAAGAAGGACTCCCCTCGACTATTCAACAACCTTTAGTGAAATATTGGGCCGGGAGGTTTATTTCAAGTATGAAAATTTACAGAAAACCGGTTCTTTCAAGATAAGGGGCGCGTACAACAAAATTTTAAAGCTAAGTAAAAGGGAGCGGGAAAACGGGGTAATAGCCGCTTCAGCCGGCAATCACGCTCAGGGGGTGGCATACGCTGCCGCCAAAGCCGGCTGCGACGCTACTATTATTATGCCTGAAGGTGTTACAATAGCTAAGCTTATGGCCACCAAAAGCTATGGCGCCCGGGTCATGCTAAAGGGGAGGACATATGATGAGGCCTATATCGCTGCTGAGCACCTGCGAGCGGAAAGCAAGGCAACCCTGATACATGCGTTTAACGACCCGGCTGTAATTGCCGGACAGGGTACGGTGGGTCTGGAGATTTACGAAGACCTGCCGGACGTTGATACAGTCATCGTGCCCATCGGTGGAGGCGGGCTGATTGCCGGAATGGCCGTGGCCTTAAGATACAATAATCCCGGGATCCGCGTAATCGGTGTACAGGCCGAGGGTGCCCCATCGATGAAAAATGCCGTATCCCAGGGTGTAGTAGACGAGCTGGAGTCAGTATCCACAATCGCTGACGGAATTGCCGTAAAACACCCCGGGGAACTGACTTTTCCGCTAGTCAGGGAATTTGTGGATGATATTGTGTTGGTCAGTGACGAAGAAATTGCCGAAGCCATTTTGATGATGTTGGAAAGGGCGAAGGTATTATGTGAGGGAGCTGGAGCTGTCGGTGTAGCAGCCCTCCTCCATAAAAGAATCGCCGGCACAGGTAAAACAGCTGTATTGATTAGCGGGGGCAATATAGATGTTCACACCCTCAGTATCATTATTGAGCGTGGATTGAGTAAAGCCGGCCGGTATTTAAGGTTCAAAACCGTTGTAGTCGACAAGCCGGGGGCTTTGCAGAAATTACTTGGTATTTTAGCGGAAACCAAGACAAATGTCATTTCAGTAAACCATGATCGGATTTTACCCCGTATCCCCATCTCCCGGGCCGAAATTCAGCTGGACCTTGAGACCAGGGATAACGAGCATGTGGATGAAATAATTCGAGTCTTAACAACCAATGGCTACAAAATTACCAGAGAAGAATATGAATAGAAAGGGTGGATAAATAATGATTAAAGAAATTGTTTCAACCGGAAACGCCCCTGCCGCCATTGGGCCTTATTCCCAGGCCGTGAAATGCCAGAACTTTGTTTTTACATCAGGACAAATACCGATTGACCCATCAACAGGGCAAATGGTATCTAGCGACATAAAAACTCAAACCTCGCGAGTGCTGAAAAACCTGGAGGCTGTTTTAATAGAAGCTGGGAGTTCCCTTGAAAAAGTTGTGAAAACTACGCTATTCATAAAGGACATGAACGATTTTTCTCAGATAAATGAGGTTTATGCCGGATTTTTTAAGGAAAATCCCCCTGCCCGGTCTACCGTGGAAGTTGCCCGATTGCCTAAAAATGCCCTAATCGAAATAGAGGCAATAGCAATAGTATAGCACCTTTTCTCAGTATATTTAAAATTTTCTCAAAATTTTTGTAATTCTTGAAGGAATTCTTTGGAAAATGAAGAATATCGAAATTTAACGAACTAATTTTGACTGAGCAAAAGGGGGTTACAAAAAGTGAATGTTACTGATGTAAGGGTGAGGAAGATTAATCTGGACGGTAAAATGAAGGCAATCGTATCTGTTACTCTTGATGATGCCTTCGTGATTCACGATGTCAAAGTTGTTGAAGGCCAGAACGGACTGTTTGTGGCAATGCCTAGCCGGAAAACTCCTGAGGGGGAGTTTAGGGATATTGCGCATCCAATAACTTCCAGTGCACGGGAGACAATTCAAACCGCTGTACTTGAGGCATACCAAAATGCCCTTGCTTAAGGCGACAAATAGTGAACAGGAGTACAAAGCTCCTGTCTTTTTTTTGCCGGAAATTAGCAACTTAACTTTTTCGTAAACCGCAGGAAAAGTAATTTTTGTGTGGAATTAAATAGTATTCGGCAGTAATATCGTATAGTGTCGACGGTTTTATTTGTCCGGTTAAATGATACACAGGGAGGAAAACGTTTTGGGACAGGTTGCTTCCATTATTCTTGCAGCCGGTAAGGGGACACGGATGAAGTCCCGGCTGCCAAAAGTCTTACATGGTGTATGCGGCAAACCGATGTTAACCCATGTAATCCAGGCGGCCTGCGATTCAGGTGTGGACAGGAATATTGTTATTATCGGTCACGAGGCGGATTTGGTCCGAGACAAGGCGGGTTCTAATATCGAGTGGGTTAATCAGTCCGAGCAGTTGGGGACGGGTCATGCGGTTATGCAGGCTGAACCACTGTTATCAGGTTTTGAGGGAAGCATATTGATTTTATGCGGGGATACTCCGTTAATTACTTCAAATACCCTGAAAGAGTTAATGCTGACTCATACGGCTGCGGGAAATTCCGTAACCGTGTTGACGGCGCTGATGGATGACCCGACCGGCTACGGGAGACTTGTCAGAGATGCTGCCGGCGAGGTGAAGGAAATTGTTGAACACAAGGATGCCTCACCTCAGCAGTTGGAGATATATGAAATCAATACGGGAATCTACTGTTTCGACGGACCAAAACTTTTTGCCGCTCTTAAAGTAATAAGCCCGGCCAATGCCCAGGGGGAGTATTATTTGACAGATGTTTTGGCGGTGCTTAAAAATAATGGGGAGCGCATTGGGGCCGTAAAGGTTGCAGATCCGTCGGAAACGATGGGCATCAACAACAGGGTTCAGTTAGCTGAAGCGGATAAAATAATGCGTCAGAGTATTTTGCACCGGCTTATGATGGACGGCGTGACGATTATTGACCCGCAGAACACATACATTGACAGGGACATCGTTTTTGGCCCTGATTCTGTAGTGTACCCCGGAACCGTCATTGAAGGATATTGCCGTTTTGGCGGCAACTGCCGCATAGGGCCGTACAGCCACTTGAAGGATGTTGAAACAGGCGATGATGTGACAGTTCAGAACTCTGTTGTCATGGAATCGACGGTTGGAAATAACGTCACCATTGGCCCCTTTGCTTATATCAGACCAGGCACAGTGTTGGGGGATGACGTAAAAGTCGGGGATTTTGTGGAGATTAAGAAGTCGGTTATCGGAAATGGCAGTAAGGTTCCGCATTTAAGCTACGTAGGGGATGCCCAAATCGGGAAGAAAGTCAACGTGGGGGCAGGTACTATTACCTGCAATTATGATGGGTCCCAAAAATGGCAGACGATTATTGGAGATAACTCGTTTATCGGCAGCAACACGAACCTGGTGGCTCCTGTCGAAGTGGGACAAAACGCCATCATCGGGGCCGGGTCCACGATAACCAAGAATGTTCCCGACGGGGCATTGTGTGTTGAGAGAAGCAAACAGGCAATATATCCCGGATGGGTTGCTAGAAAAAATAAGAAAAAGTGATATAATAGAAAAATGGAATATTATTATATAATTTGCTGGGGGGTTTCTGCAGCCAATGCCAATTTTTAATCGGAAGCTCAAAATTTTTTCGGGAAACGCCAATTTTCGTTTGGCAGAAGAAATTGCTGAGTATTTGGGAGTCTCAGTCGGTGAATCTAAGGTTTCAAGGTTTAGTGACGGTGAAATTCATGTCAAGATTAATGAGAGTGTCAGGGGTGCCGACGTTTTTGTTGTTCAGCCTACCTGTGAACCTGTAAATGAAAACATCATGGAACTCCTTATTGTAATAGATGCATTGAAACGGGCATCTGCCCGCAGGATTACTGCCGTAATTCCGTATTACGGTTACGCCAGGCAGGACAGGAAGGCCCGGGCCCGTGATCCTATTACGGCCAAGCTGTTAGCAAACCTTATCACAGCAAGTGGGGTTACGAGGGTTATTACGATGGACCTTCACGCCGGCCAGATTCAGGGGTTTTTTGACATTCCTGTGGACCACCTCCCCGGTGTGCCGATTTTGGCAGAATATTTCCTGAGTAAAAACCTTGATAATGTGATAGTTGTATCTCCTGACCTGGGAGGAGTTACCCGTTCCCGGGACATGGCAGAGCGTATTGGCGCCTCAATCGCCATAATTGATAAACGCAGGCCTGAACCAAATATAGCGGAAATTATGAATATTATCGGTAATGTGGACGGCAAAACAGTTGTAATGATTGATGATATTATCGATACGGCCGGAACGATAACACAGGGTGCGGAGGCTTTGTTAGAACGCGGGGCAAAAGAAATATATACGTGCTGTACCCATGGGGTGTTATCCGGACCGGCCATCGAAAGGCTGCAGAAATCACCAATCAAAGAAGTAGTTATTACCAACACCATTCCGCTTCCGGAACATAAAAGTATGGCTAAAATCCGCGTCTTGTCTGTAGCTCCCCTGTTGGGTGAAGCGATTATTAGGATTCATGAAGACCTCTCCGTCAGCAAACTCTTCTCCTAAGGCTGTTGAAAAGCTTCGTCCAGCGTTGTCAGCAATTTAACCAAGACTTCGACGTACGTCGAGTACGCCTTCAGCCTTGGTTAAATTGCTTCCTAGCTATACTCGCTTTTGAACAGCCTTTTGTTTAGAGGTGAAAAACTTCATCTAGCTGCGTCAAAAACGGCGCCGCAATCCTCAGCGTATAAGTAATACGCTTCCGGTTGCGGCGCCGTTTTTTCCTTGTTAAACTCGCTTTTACCCGCAAGGGTAGGCCGCAGTTCTAAGCGCTGAAGCGCCAAGAATGTGCGCACTGAACAGCCTCACTTTAAGTGGAAAACCGTCGTCCAGCTGTGTCAGCAATTTTTACCGAGAAGCACTGCCGATAATAAGGTGATGGGCAAGATGACCATTAAAGACATAGCTATATTCCTAAACAAAGAAGCGCCCCCCTTTCCCTTTAAATTTATTCGGCTCCAATCCTTTAACGCTGAATTTTCTCTGTTATATTTTTATCAAGACGCGGATTAAACCAAAGAATATGATTACCACAAAGTCACAAAGGACACAAAGTTTAAGCTTTGCTTTTAAGAAGCCCGGTCTTTATCCCAATTCCAAGACTCCACCTAATAGAAGGTGGAGTCTTGGAATTGAGATCAACTCCGTGTTTAGGTTAATACTCTATTCTACAAAATTCAGACATTCCCCTGCAATCGTGGAGGGGGCTTGTTATCAGTATAAATAACTTCCCGGGAGAAAAACTATTTCAAGTGTAATAGAAATAAAGTAAGGAGGAATCAATAAATGGCTGAACGGATTAGGAACAAGTTGGGCGGCCGGGTCAGCGTCCACGACTCGGTTCAGGAGATGTATGAGAAGCTTCATCAAGACGGTATGAGCAACACTTTTGACCGTTTTGACCCCCAGGAAAAAATCAGATGTAATTTCTGTCTGGCCGGGGTTAGCTGCCAGCTTTGTACTAACGGACCATGTCGTATTTCTGATAAGGCCGGGGCAACGCTTGGGGTTTGCGGGATTAGTCCCGACGCCATGGCCATGCGGGACATGCTGCTAAGAAACGCTATGGGGGCATCTACATATGCTCACCATGCCTATGAAGCCTTCAGGACTTTGAGGTCGACAGTGGAGGGTAAAACCCCCTTCAAAATTACCGATGTTGAAAAACTGAAGTGGTTTGCCGGACAATGCGGGGTTAACACCAGTGGGACTCCGGAGCAGGTGGCAGTATGGTTATCGGACTTTCTAATGTTTGAATTGCACCGGGGGTATGACGAACCAAGCCGGATTATTGCGGCTTTTGCCCCACCGCCCCGGCAAAAGCTTTGGCAGGATCTTGCCATATACCCTGCCGGGACCCTTCACGAAATCAAGGATGCGGTGGCAAGCTGCCTGACCAATGTTGACGGGGATTATGTTTCTATGGCCAAAAAGGCTTTACGCCTGGGGGTTGCTACAATTTACGGGGCCCAACTGGGTTTGGAGATGGTGCAGGATATTCTCTTTGGCACCCCTATGCCCCATGAGGTTTTGGTTGACCTCGGGATTTTGGAGCCTGACTATATCAATATTGTTTTTAACGGTCATGAGCCTTGGGTCGGGATGGCTACCTACCTTGCCGCCAAGAACCCGCAAGTCCAGCAGCGGGCGAAAGATGCCGGAGCCAAAGGCTTGCGGATTATCGGCTCTATCGAAACGGGTCAGGAGATGCTCCAACGCTTGCCAATGGATGACGTTTTTCACGGGTTGACAGGCAACTGGCTGGCTATTGAACCGGCTTTGGCAACAGGGGCAATCGATCTTTTCGCCATGGATGAGAACTGTTCCCCACCATATCTGAAGCCTTATGAGGAGAAGTACGGTGTTACCCTCGTATCAGTCAATGACCTTGTCCGCATCCCGGGGGTGGATAGAAATTTTGACTATAAACCGCCGGAAGCGGCACATATTGCCCAAAAACTAATCAATATGGCTGTTGAAAATTTTAAAAACCGCAGGGGAAAAATTACACCTAAGGTTCCGCAAAAAATTACCAAGGCTATAGCCGGGTTTTCGACAGAAGCGGTTTTGCGGGTTCTGGGCGGGACTCTGGATCCGCTGGTCAGTGTTATCAAAACCGGTAAAATCAAAGGGGTGGTTGCCCTGGTGAACTGTACCACATTGTCAACCGGTCCTCACGATTACATGACTGTAAATCTGGCGAAAGAGTTAATCAAAAAGGATATCCTTATATTAGCCGGAGGGTGCGGCAACCACGGCCTTGAAGTAGCCGGGCTTTGTAATCTTGAAGCCATAAATTTGGCCGGACCGGGCCTACAGGAAGTCTGTCGGAGTCTGAATATTCCTCCGGTTCTCAGTTTCGGTACCTGTACGGATACCGGTAGAATTTCCATGTTAACCACTGCCTTGGCCAACCACCTTGGCGTGGATTCGGCGGACCTGCCGGTAGCTGTAACGGCTCCCCAGTACTTAGAGCAAAAAGCGACTATTGACGGTATGTTTGCCCTTGCCTACGGGTTTTACACCCATTTATCACCGACACCCCCGGTGGCCGGGGGACCGGAACTGGTTAAACTACTCACCAAAGACCTGGAGGGACTCACCGGTGGCAAAGTGGCTCTGGGTGATGACCCCGTTGAAGCTGCCAAAGGAATTGAAGAGCATATTATAAAAAAGCGGGCCAAGTTGGGACTGGATTGATTTGGCAGCATAGGGATAAGGAGGGCGCTAACCCGCGCCCTCCTTATCATTTTCCCTCTCAAGGCAACATTCGCCACATATTACCACCCATTACCGAAGAGGCTTTTTTACTTAAGTGTCAAATTTATATAAAAAGCTTTACATGAGTAGTAGGTGATAATTATGAGAGATGCGGCTTTAATAATGAAGAAAAAGAGATTTATAAGCTGGTTTTTGGAAACCTATAAATTAAAGAGACCGGAATCTGCCAAGATCCTTAGATTTCTTGGTGAGAGTGATGAACTGTTAAAGGTTGTTCACTTTGTCGAGAATGTCAGGCAGCTGCCTAGTGCTTTAATAGTTTCCGCCCAAGACGCGGCTACTGTTTCTTTCCTTTGCCGGATAAACAATGTCTACTACGAGAATGTAGACCAGATTATGGCTCACCTGGAGTACGACCCTCCCGAAGACTTATTTGTCTGGCTGTCCTTTGACCGGGAATTCCTCTGTTCTATGTGTGACATTGTATTGGGAGTCAGGCCGGAAGTAGAGAGCAAAATCTTTTATCATCAGGTTGTGAAAAACCTTGAAAGGGAACTAAAATTTAAGGTCCGGGGTACAAAGGATCGCAAACACCAACTGCTGGCTGAAATTGATACAGCCCTGGAAAAGCGTGACAAGGCCAGGTTTTTGGATTTGTCGGAATTGTACAGGGAATTATTCGGATAGAATAGGGGGGCTGTCCCAAAAGGGGCGGCCTTTTGCTTTGGGTAGGGGCCAGGGCAGGTATATTCCTGCGAGGGAGCAACAACTCAGCCGGCAAAAGACCGCTCCCGCTGCGCGGATCGCGGGCCGGCGGACGTCAGCCTCCCTCTCCGGAACACACCTGCCCTTTCCCCGAAACTCAAGGAAGGCAGTCCCTTTTGAGACAATATAGGAGAAAAATTAGGGGGTATCCCAAATTATTGGGACACCCCCGATTTTTTGCCCTGCCTGCTTATACGGTTTTGTCATCTTCACTTTTTATCGTGTCCGGTTCTTCGCTGCCGGGTTTATCGGCCGTTTGTTCCGGCTCTATGATTTCCGGGAGAACATCCGCGCTTTTTATTTCTACTTCGCTGGTGATATCAAGGGTAGGGTCGGGTTCAACCTGTTGTTCCGCCGTTTCCGGCGCATCAGGTGGTTCGGCCCTTTGTTCCTGTTCAGGCATGGTTTTATTGTTCCGGCCTTTTTCTCTTTTTTCATATTTGTCTTTGATATTTTTGCTAATTTCTTTGGTGCGCTGAACGGTAGACCCCCAAAGGGATGAAGTGCCTTCCTTGATATTATGAATGGTTTCCTGTAAACCTCCGTCTATCTTCTCCAGTTGTGACTCACAACCGTCCTTGACGACCATGATGTCTGAACCCATGGTCCTCACGTTTTCTATGGGCAGCATGGCCCTTCCCTTGAAAAGGCTTTCCAGTAATTTGCCGGTTATTTCAAGTCCGGTTATTTTGCCGGTAATTTCATCTATATAGTACTCATCAACCAACCCTAAAACCGTGCCGTTTTCCGCAATTACCTTTGTCCCTAAAGGATTTGCCCTTTCCTTTATCAATTTAAGTATCTCCGGCAGGCTGACGGTTTTCTGTACATTAGATGATTGGTCGATGGTAACGGCATCAGTGCCGACACTCTTGACTTTAGAGTAGGGGATTATTTTCTGCTCCCTGAACCATCCGCGCTGGTCAATTATTAAGGCGGCTACCTCCATTTTTGCCGGGTCAATTATCAGGCTTCTAACCGCGCCAATTTCTGTGCCTTCCTGCAAACTCACTACTGGCATGGAGATAAACTTACGGCTCTTTTTCATGCAAAACCCCCCAATTGTTTCTTTGCTACCATATTATTCATGAAATATGTTTGTTATACCAGTTTACGGGAAATACTACAGATAAATATCTAATAGTTGTCTAATAGTTTGTCTGACGTCCTGGGACATGAACCTGTGAAATCTTAAAGGGGGGTAAACAATGGTTGAGGTAAAAATCAACGCAAGGGTGCGGCCCAGTAAAACAAGCAGCTACAAACACTCTTTGCGCAACAAGGGGATAATTCCGGCAGTAATTTACGGAGAAGGGATTACCAGTCAGCCGATTGAGCTTGATGCCAGGGACCTGGAGACGGCGATTCAGAAAAAAGGCCGAAATGCCCTGATTGATTTGGTTCTTAAGGATAAACAAGGTGAAAACAAATATGTGGTTATGGTCAAGGAGATTCAAAGGAGCCCTATTCGGAGAGAACTTGTCCATGTTGACATGTGTAAGATATCCTTAAAAGATAAACTTCACACTTCCGTTTCTGTAAGCCTGAAAGGAGAGGCCAGGGGCCTGGTTAATGGGGGAGTCATCCAAAGCGGGCTCCGTGAAATTGAAATAGAATGTATGCCTGCCAAAATACCTGATACCATATCCCTGGATATCAGTCCTCTGGATATTGGAGACCACCTGTCAGTGGCTGATATCCCAGAGTCGCCCGACTTTAAAATTCTTACAGAGCCTGAAGCTGTTCTGGTGACAATGATTGCCCCCAGAATGGCTGAACAGCCGGAGACGACGGGGGCTGAGGGCCCTGCGGTGGCACCGGCACCGGAACCCCGGCAAGGGAATGAGCAGGAAGAGAAGGATGAGTAAAAACTACTCACCCTCTTTTTTTGTTTGTCATCTGTTGGAGTGCAGTAGAAGGAAAAACCGGGGGATTCTCGAATAGAAAAGGGGATATAGGAAAGGGGAGTTACTGTGAAACTGATAGTCGGGTTGGGCAATCCGGGCAGGCAATATGCCGACACCAAGCATAACATCGGGTTTATGGTTGTGGACTACCTGGCCGGGAAGCTGGGAATAAAAGTGGATAAGATTAAATTTAAGAGTATTATCGGGGAAGGCTTCGTGGGCACGGAAAAAATAGTGCTGGCTAAACCCCAGACTTATATGAACCTGAGTGGCGAAGCCGTACTTGATATGGTCCAGTGGTATAAGCCGGAGCCCCAGGATATGCTGGTTATCTTTGACGACATGGACCTGCCCCTTGGCAAGCTTAGGTTGAGGATGAAAGGCAGTGCAGGGGGGCACAACGGGATGAAGTCTATCATTTATCTGGTCCAGTCTGACGAATTTCCGCGTTTAAGGATCGGTATTGGCCGCCCGGAAAACGAGAGAATGGAATCTGCAGATTATGTGCTTAGTAAATTTAATGAAGAAGAAACAAAGGTGATGGCAGAAGCGGTGAAAAAAGCCGGAGAGGCAGTGCTGGACACTCTTGAAAACGGTGTGGAGCGGGCAATGAATGAAGTGAATGTGGAATAATCAGGTCTTTTAAGGCAGCCTCTTTCACTTTGGGCAACATGGCAAGGAAGAGCCTCTTCCTTTTTTTGCTCAAAGCGAAGGAGGCTGTTCTTTTGTGATATCCCGTTTTTTGCATAAAAGATTCCAGAACTGCCCAATATAAAAGGGAAGATGCTTCGGAGGAGTTATATGCGGTTTCTTATTGCCGGGATATTGGCCGCTGCTGTTTCCTGGATGGGGAACCGCGCTGCTCTAAAAATCATGGGCACCAAGGTGATAGTTGTACTGGCCCCCTTTATTGAAGAACTGGCTAAGAGCAGTGCGGCCGTCCTGACAGGCAGCTCAATGATACTTACCCATACAATGTTCGGTTTAATTGAAGGGTTATATGATGCCTGGGATTCCGGTTGGCCAGGGGTTGGGGCGGGTTTGGCAAGTCTGCTGGGGCATGTCTTTTACGGCGTTGTAACCTACCTCGTCTGGCAAAGGCTCGGCGTTTTCTGGGCTGCTGTATTGGCTGGATATGTGGTGCACATGCTCTGGAATATCGCCGTAATGAAATTCGTGGTAAAAAAAAGGAGGGTAACAGGGTGAAAGTAAGGTTTGTATGTGACTGCTGTGACTACATATTTGACGAGGTGGAGGCTCTCGGCGGTAAACGCCAGGGGGATTTTCAGGCCTTGACTGACAGTGAAAGGCACGATATAATATTACAAGACTGGGAAGGCTCTGAAATATATGTTTCTGCAACTTGTGAAGAATGTGGCAAAGAACTTGGGTTGAATGAAAAAGATGACCTCATATTCTACAGAGCTCCACTGATACACTGAGAAAAGCCCCGATGAGCTTTAGCATTAATCGCTAAAGCTTTTTTTGGATATACAAAAGATATGCCACCGGGATTTCAAAACCGGTGCTTTTGGTGTGTAAAAAAGGAGTTAGTCATAATGCACGATTTTTTCCGGCCGCTTTTGGAAAATGAAGAATACCTGTCCTTGGCCAAAGGACTCCAAAAAAAATTCGGATACCAGGTGGTTTACGGCCTTGCCTCATCGCAGGCCAGCTATCTGACCGCAGCTTTGATCTCCGCCAGCCAGCAACCGGTTTTATTTCTGGCCGCTGGGTCCCAGACGGCCAAGAAAAAGGCCAGTGATTTAAAGACCCTTCTTCCCGAACGTGAAGTATTACTTTACCCGGACCTTGACCCTGTGCCCTTTGGGGCCATTGCCCAAAGCCGCGAGGTTGTAGCCCAGCGCTTGAAAGCAGCGGAGGCGCTGCTTGACTCCGACCGGGTGGTCCTGGTTGCCCCGGTCGAAGCCTTGCTAAAAAAGCTTGTCCCCCCCGAGACCTTTAGGGAATACTGTTTAACCGTTGATTTGGGTCAGAAGCTGGACCTCCAGGACACGGTAAGGCTTCTGGTTGATCAGGGTTATGAAAGGGTTGATATGGTTGAGGGTCCGGGGCACTTTAGTGCAAGGGGTGGGATCCTGGACATCTTTCCGCTCACCCGGGAAAACCCAGTAAGGATTGAATTATTTGACGAAGAGGTAGATTCCATCAGGGAATTTACTGCGGAAACCCAGAGGTCTTTGGATAAACTAAGGAGGGTTATTATTCTTCCAGCCAAGGAGACCGTTTTCTCCATCAACCGGCTTTCTGCAACCCTGCCGGGAATCCAGCGGGAGTTTACCTCTCAAAAAGCCATGCTCTTAAAAGCCGGCAAGAATGATGCTTATAAGAGACTCAACGAGAGAATGGGAGAACTCCTGGAAAAAATTGAACAGGGAGCCACCCCCGAAGGCACCGATGCCTTGTTTCCGTTTTTCTACCCGGAAGGGGCTACTCTTTTGGATTACTTTCCATCGGGTACGCCGGTCTTTCTCGAGGAACCCTCGAGGCAA
Organism: Bacillota bacterium; assembly: GCA_021847735.1. Lineage (GTDB taxonomy): Bacteria > Bacillota > Thermincolia > Thermincolales > UBA2595 > JAJZQD01. Next base: position 36,814 of record JAJZQD010000011.1, read on the forward strand.
CGGGAGTCCCTTCAGAACAGGGTACGGGAACAGGCTGAGGTGCATACAAATCTCCTGGAGCAGGGGTTGGTGCTGCCTTCACAAATAAGAAACAACATTACCTATGACGAGCTGGCCAAAATACTTACCAGATTTGTCAGGGTGGGTTTTTCACTTTTGCCCAAACAATTTGAAGCCAAGCCAAGAAACATTGTCAACTTTAGCGCGAAAACTATGCACTTGTTTAAGGGGAAAACAGACCTCTTAATAGAAGAAGTCAAAACCCTCAGAGAAAACGGCTTTACCATTGTTGTTTTTGCCAGTACGGCATCCCGGGCCGAAAAAATCAATGAGTTGTTCAGGAACCAAAACATTTTTGCCAGGTTGGAATCGGGTTTACCTGAAAAGATGGTTGCAGGGGAAGTCATCATTGGCTCCGGCGTTCTGGAGGCTGGTTTTGAGTTATCCGCTGCCAAGCTGGCCGTAATCACGGACTGGGAAATATACGGTCAGCCCAAAAGGACCCGGGTAATCCGTGCCCAGGCCCAACCGGGTGCTAAAATCAGTCACTTTTCCGACCTCCGCCCAGGCGATTACGTAGTCCATGTTAATCACGGTATCGGAAAATATGTGGGAATTAAGCAATTAGAGGTTGGTGGGGTCAGGAAAGACTACCTTTTTGTCCAATATGCCGGTGAGGATAAACTTTATGTGCCCACAGATCAGATTGGGTTAATTCAGAAGTACCTTGGTACGGAAGGAACAGCCCCTAAACTTTACAAACTCGGAGGAACTGAATGGCACAGAGTCAAGCAAAAAGTCAGGGAATCCGTTAAAGACCTGGCCAACGAGTTAATTGAACTCTATGCCATCAGGGAAAGCATGCCTGGCATTAAGTTTTCACCTGACACTGTCTGGCAGAAAGAATTTGAGGACGCATTTCCATATGAGGAGACACCTGACCAGTTAAGAGCCATCGAAGAAATAAAGAAGGACATGGAAACACCCAGACCGATGGATCGTTTGCTGTGCGGGGATGTAGGTTACGGCAAAACTGAAGTTGCCGTCCGGGCGGCCTTTAAGGCGGTAATGGACAACAAGCAGGTAGCCGTTCTGGTTCCCACTACGATATTAGCCCAACAGCATTACAATACCTTTACGGAACGGTTTTCCGGGTATCCCATTCAGGTGGAGATGCTGAGCAGGTTTAAAACCGCCAAAGAGCAGAAAGACATCCTCAACCGGGTCAAAAAGGGTATGGTAGATGTAATTATCGGCACTCACCGCCTCCTGCAGTCCGATATACTCTTTAAAGACCTGGGACTGGTAGTTATTGATGAGGAACAACGTTTTGGGGTTCTCCATAAAGAAAAACTAAAACACCTCCGGCAGACCGTAGATGTTTTGACGCTTACCGCCACGCCTATCCCGAGGACTTTGCACATGGCTATGGTCGGTGTTAGGGACATGAGCATTCTGGAGTCACCGCCGGAAGACCGTTTTCCGGTTCAAACCTACGTATTAGAGTTTAACCTTGAGATAATCGCTGATGCTATCCGCCGGGAGATTGACAGGGGTGGGCAGGTTTACTTTGTGCATAACCGGGTCATGGACATCGATAAAACGGCCCATTTGCTTCAGGCTATGGTCCCCGAGGCCAGAATCGTAGTGGCCCACGGTCAGATGAAGGAAGACCAGCTTGAGCGCAGTATGCTGGAATATATAAACGCCAGTTATGATGCGCTGGTATGCACGACAATAATTGAGACCGGGCTGGACATACCAAATGTGAATACCCTTATTGTAGACGAAGGGGAGAAAATGGGTCTGTCCCAGTTACACCAGCTGAGGGGGCGCGTTGGGCGTTCCCACAGGTTGGCATATGCTTACTTCACTTACAAAAAGGATAAGTGCCTTACCGAGATAGCAGAAAAACGCTTGCAAGCCATTCGTGAATTCACGGAATTCGGGGCCGGGTTTAAAATTGCCATGAGGGACCTCGAAATTCGGGGAGCGGGCAATATACTGGGGCCTGAACAGCATGGTCATATGATGGCAGTTGGCTTTGATATGTACTGCAGGCTCTTGGACGAGGCGGTTCACGAACTTAGGGGGACGACACCCGAACAGTCGCCTGAACTCACCCTCGATCTAAACCTTAACGCCTTCATCAGTGACCAGTATATCCCTGACCCCGCCGCCAAGATAGAAGTCTACAAAAAAATCATGCACATTGAAAACGTGGAAGATTCCCGGGACGTGGAAGACGAACTCGTTGACCGCTTCGGCGACGTTCCGGAGCCAGTGAATAACCTTATCGCAGTGGCAAGAATTAAGGCACTGGCAGCTAAAGCAGGAGTTCACAGCATTTTTCATCACCAAGACTCCATAAATATTAAGTTTCACGAAGAATCAAATATTAAAGCCGAACAACTTGCTCCTATTACCGCTTACTTTAAAAAACGCATCTCTTTTGCCATGACGCCCAACTTTCAAACTATCCTGTCAGTCAAGGGATTCAAGGACTCGGAGACTTTGGAGAAACTGGAATTGCTGTTAACTAAATTGCCAAACAGGTAAAATTAAGGCCTTGAATAATGAAAGGACAGGCAGTATAATAGGGTTATGATTAAATAGGGGGAGGATATAGATGAGAAATCTAAATAGAATTATTGCCTTACTAATTGTTCTCGTTTTCTCAATCACAGTGGCAGGGTGTGGCAGCAAAACGGTTGCCAAGGTAAATGGTGAAAAAATTACCCAGGCCGATTTGGATAAAAGAATGAAAAAAATAAAAATGAGTTTGGAACAACAGGGTGCTTCCTTTACCGGCCAACAGGGCCAGCAGATGTTAAAAGCCCTGGAGCAGCAGACTCTTGATGAGATGATTACCCAGACTTTGATTATTCAGGCTGCCAAGAAGGAGGGAGTAAATCCGTCCAACACTGAGGTTAAAAAATCCGTTGACGAAATTATAGCCAGTTTCGGCGGCGAGAAGAAGTTTAATGAGGCTCTAAAAACCTATAACTATACCATGAAAGAGATTGAGGAATTAAAGAGCTTTGACATAGCCCGTACAAAACTATTTGACAAAGTTACTGCCGACGTAAAGGTTACTGACGCTGATATTAAGCAGTGGTACGACACCCAGAAGCAAAATTATAAGGACCCTGCCAAAATCAAAGCCAAGTCAATCCTTATCAAGTTTGATGACCCCAGCCAGGCCCCTGCTGCGGGTGAACCCGCTCCCAAGGTGGGTCGCAGCGAACAGGATGCCAAAAAGATAGCTGAAGATATTATCAAGCGGCTTGACAAGGGTGAGGATTTTGCCAAACTGGCCAAAGAAAAATCCGAAGATGACAGGACCAAAAGTGACGGTGGGCAAATCAAGGATACGGCCGGAAGCGACACTTACTCCAAGGGAACCTTGATGTCCAGGGAGTTTGATGATGCAGCAGTTGCCCTGAAGGTGGGAAGCTATTCCAAAACACCTGTAAAAACAAGGCAGGGTTACGTTATAATCAAACTTGAAGGCTTGACCCCCGAAAAACAGCAGACCTTTGAAGAAGCCAAGGCTAAAATTCAACAGGAGCTGCCGGCAACCCGGAAACAGCAAAAATTCGTAGATTATATTACAGAGTTACGTAACAAAGCAAAAGTAGTCAATAACCTGGCCAAGGAAGCGCCTCCGGCATCCCCGCAGGATTCGCAGCAATTGCCCCCAGGCCACCCTTCGACATCAACCCAGACACCTGAAACACAAAAATAGTGAACTCGTTCAGCTAAAGCTGAACATCGAAACTTCAGTTGGGGACTCTACCCCCACTGAAGCAGAAAAGTGGAAACTCCACCTTATAGAAGGTGGAGTCTTGGAATTGGGATAAAATCTATTTTAAAAAGTACGTTTTGAGCCTGGCTCAAACGTACTTTTTTTTGATAACCCCCTTTAGATGGCCTGTTTCATGCCGCGGGGGTTTCCTAAAATGAATGGAAAAAAATGAATAATTAACTCGCCGGCGTTATATACTATCAGTGAAAGGTCACTGTTAAATAATGCTGAAAAAGGAGGGAAGACAAACTAATGAAGGCAACCGGTATCGTACGCAGAATAGACGATTTAGGACGCGTAGTTATTCCCAAGGAGATCAGAAGAACCCTGAGGATTCGAGAAGGGGACCCTCTAGAAATTTTTGTAGATAGAGAAGGAGAGGTTATCCTTAAAAAATACTCACCGATTGGTGAGTTAGGTGATTTTGCTAAAGAATATGCCGATTCTTTATATGAGGCAATTGGGCATATTGCCTGCATAGCCGACCGGGATACCATAATTGCTATTTCGGGTGCTCCCAAAAAAGAATTCCTTAACAAGGCCATCGGCCCTGCGGTGGAAAAAGTTATGGAGGACCGTAAACCGGTACTTATCAACGACCCTGGGGCTCACCCCAGTTGCAAAAACTGCCCCATTATTGAGGGGGACGAAGACGAACCGTGCAAGTTCAGTGCAGAGGTCATTGCTCCGATTATCGCTGAAGGAGATCCTATTGGTGCGGTAATTCTTCTCTCTAAGGAAGAAGGGGCTCAAATGGGCGACATGGAATTGAAACTTGCGGAGACCGCAGCCGGTTTTCTAGCAAAACAGATGGAGCAATAGTGAAGTCAGGTAGCGTTGAAAACGCTGCCTTTTTTGTTTTTATTTATGCAATCCCGGTATAATAAATTTCTTTTTCCCCAAATAAACATTTAGGGAGTCTATTTGGGGGGTACATCTATTGAAAACCCATTCTTTTCTAAAAGGGGCGGCTATATTAACCGTTGCAGGTTTGATTAGCAAACTCCTGGGCGCTCTATACCGCATCCCGTTTTTTAGGTTGGTCGGCCCGGAAGGGATGGGGTTATACCAGATGGCTTATCCTTTATATACCATGCTGCTAGCCGTATCGAGTGCCGGCATTCCGGTGGCCGTGTCCAAGCTGGTTTCTGAAAGCCTTGCCCGCCGGGACTACCCAGGGGTTAACCGGGTTTTTCGAATATCTCTGATTTTTATTGCCGTTTTCTCGGGGGCCACGTCCCTTTTGTTATTCAAGAGTGCATTTTACCTGGCTGACCAGATTTTGCATGACATAAGGGCTTATTACAGTATAGTAGCTATTGCGCCGGCGGTGTTTTTTGTCGGAATAATGTCAGTATTCAGAGGCTATTTCCAGGGTTTCCAGGAAATGATTCCAACGGCATGCTCCCAAGTCTTTGAGCAGTTGGCGAGGGTTGTCACGGTGCTGGTCGGAGCCTATACATTTCTGGCCTGGGGGGTAGAATTTGCGGCCGCCGCTGCCACCTTCGGCGCTGTCACCGGGGCTGCGGTAGGTGCCCTGTTTCTGGCTGGACTGTATTTTATCAGGCCATATTTTAGTATCAGGCCTGCCGGACCCGAGGGGCTTGTCAGGGGTGATTTTAGGAGTACATTCTCAACCCTTCACCGGGTAATTGTACTTGCTTTACCTATTTCCCTAGGCGGGATGGTTATTCCAGTAATGCAGACCCTTGACGCCTTAACAGTTCCCGGGCGTCTTCAACTTGCCGGGCATTCCGTTTCCAGGGCAGCCCAGTTATACGGTGAGCTGACCGGGGGTGCCGTCACCCTCATAAATTTACCCACAGTAATAACCGTCTCTCTGGCGGCTTCCCTGGTGCCATCAATTTCGAGTTCTTTTGAGCGGAGGAACTATTACGATGTAAGAAGACAAACCGGAACAGCCGTAGAAATCACGGTTTTAGTATGCCTGCCGGCAACGGTCGGGCTGGCTGTCCTGGCTTCCCCCATCTCGGACCTGTTATTCAAATGCCCCGAAGCCGGACTGCCATTGGCTTTTCTTGCCCCGGCAGCCCTTCTTTTAGGTCTCCATCAGGCCACCGCGGGAATCCTGCAAGGCATGGGAAAAACGTTGCTGCCCGTAATTAACCTGGCTTTTGGTGCCGTAGTCAAGTTTGCCGCTAATTATACTTTGACCGCCATTCCCGAAATAGGCATCGTCGGAGCCGCTCTGGGCACTGTTGGGGGGTTTTTGGTGTCTTCATACATGAATATCATTTTTATCCGCAGGCTTACGGGTTGGAGGCCAGATTATCAATCCGTATTGCTTAAGCCGGTGTTTGCTGCTACAATAATGGCAGTGGTGGTATATTTTACGTACAGGCAATCAAGAATAATTGTTGGCGGCTCATGGGCTACAATTATTTCTATATTTATCGGGTTTCTGCTCTATATTTTGGTTTTGGCTATTATGGGGACATTTCGAAAGTCGGGTATTCCCGGACCCATCATGGTTCTTCGCCGGATTTTCCGGAGATGACGAAAGACATGGATTATAGTTAAAATTGTGACAAGCGGTGATGATATTTGCGAGAACAATTGATTATTGTAGGCCTCGGACCGGGCGGGATGGATTTCCTGACGGTCGGAACCCTAGACATATTAAAAACTGCCCGAAACCTGTTTATTCGTACAGGCAAACATCCGGCGGCAGAAGAACTGTCAGAAGCAGGTATCCGGTTCAGCACCTTTGATTATTTGTACGAACAGTGCGCTGATTTTGAAAGAGTGTATGTCGAGATTGCCGAAACCGTGGTAAAAGCGGCCCAGGAAGGCCATGTTGTTTATGCGGTACCCGGACACCCCCTGGTAGGTGAGGAATCGGTTCGCAGGATAACCGGTTTTGCCCATGAAGCCGGTGTTACATGCAAGATACTACCTGCCATGAGCTTTCTAGACCCGGTAGTAGCCTCTCTGGGCTTGGATTTATCCGGGGGGCTCAGGTTGACAGACGGCTTGGATTTAACCGGGGACAGGAACGATTGTATATACGGGATAGATCCACATATACCTAACCTTATTATGCAAGTCTATAACCCCTTGGTAGCTTCGGAGGTAAAAATTTCCCTGATGAACTTTTACCCGGATGAGCACATGGTAAAGGTTATTCGGGCTGCGGGGCTGCCCGGGCAGGAACGGATACAAGAAATTGCGCTGTTCGAATTGGATAGGATTTCCTGGATTGACCACCTGACCTGTGTGTTTGTTCCGCCATTTCACGAATCAAAGTCAGTGGTTAGCAGGTTTCCGCTTGACCGTATAGTTGACGTGCTCGAAAGGTTAAGGGATATAGACGGCTGCCCCTGGGACAGGGAGCAAACCCATACCTCTCTAAAAAAGTACCTGGTCGAAGAAACTTACGAGGTACTTGACGCGATAGATGAAGGTAATATGTATAAAGTTTGCGAAGAATTGGGAGACTTATTATTACAGATAGCCTTCCAAGCACAGATAGCAAGGGAAGACGGGTTTTTTGACATGAACGATGTGGTCACTGCCATATCCGAAAAACTAGTCAGAAGACACCCCCATGTTTTTGGCAGTGCCACGGTCAAGACCAGTGATGAAGTTTCAGTTAACTGGGAAGCAATAAAAAAGGGCGAACTGGAGGAAAAAGGCGAAATCCGTCAGTCTCTCTTGGACGGTATTCCCCGCAACCTCCCAGCCCTGATGAAAGCCGATAAAATTCAACATAAAGCCGCCAAGGTTGGATTCGACTGGCCCGACTATGTAGGGGCTTTGGACAAGGTCCTGGAAGAAATCACCGAACTTAGGGAAACCATACCGGGGGATAACCGGGACAGGGTACTTGAGGAAACAGGGGATTTGCTGTTTGCCGTAGTTAACCTGGCCCGCCTGTTAAAAATAGATGCGGAGGAAGCCCTGATCTTGGCTGTTAAGAAATTTAAGGAACGTTTTATGTACATGGAAAAGCAGGCGGCACAAGCTCATTCTGCCTTAGGGCAAATGGATTTAGAGGCGCTTGACAGCTTATGGGAGGAGGCCAAAAATCGCTTAGAAAGTAAAAAAACATAGGGTTTGTAAGAAAAAATTAGGTTAAAAGCAGGAGATTCAAGGGTTTTAGCGAATAGCAATAAGTGGAATTCCAAAATAATCACTTATAACTACATTTTAGGAGGGGTTTTCGTGAATAAGCAGGAACTAGTTTCCAGTGTTGCAGAAAAATCAGGATTAACCAAAAAAGATTCCGAAAAAGCTGTAAACGCCGTATTTGCCAGTATTGAACAAGCGCTTGCCAAGGGTGACAAAGTTCAATTGGTTGGTTTCGGAACCTTTGAGGTTCGTAAACGCGCTGCCCGTAAGGGTCGTAACCCGCAAACCGGTGCAGAAATTAAAATTGCCGCCGCCAAAGTTCCCGCTTTTAAAGCAGGAAAGGCTCTAAAAGACTCCGTTTCTTAGTAAGACAAAATCAGGTTCGTAGGAACCTGATTTTTTTTATACTTCAACAAGTATTATAGAGTGGAGTGTGTCGATAAACGAGATCTGTCGGTTATTGGCACAGACTGGAGGTAAAGATGCGGTTAGATAAATTTTTGAAGGTATCAAGGGTTATCAAACGAAGGACATTGGCAAAAGAGGTCTGCGAAGGGGGCAGGGTGTCAATAAACGGTAAAGTGGCAAAGCCGGGTGCGGTGGTTGCTGCCGGTGATGTACTGGAATTGGATTTTGGTACAAAAAGAATCAAAATAGAGGTCCTCAGTACCCCCAACACAGTGCGGGCCGACCAGGCCAAAGACCTTTACCGGGCCCTGGAAGAAACCAAAATAATTGGTGAATGACGATCTAACCCGGTTCAGTTCTTTTTTTCGCCAAAAAGCCTGGGTATATTTAACCCAAAATTTCCACTCATATCTTATTACTTCCCTGGAAAATACTATTTACAGTGACAGGGGCCGGTGGAAAACTTAACCGGCCTTCGGCTCCACTGAGGTACTAAGGGGGGAATTTGAGTTGAAAATAAATTTTGCCGACAAGGCGGTGGCTATCCTGGTTGCGGCCATACTTATTGGCAGTATGACCGGTTGTGCCCCCAAGCAGAAGAAACCGGTACCCAGGAAGATGACCGTCGAACCCACAATAAGCCTGTTTGTGAACGAGACGGGTCAGGTCAAACGCCTCCGAATGGAGGAATACATCAAAGGTGTAGTAGCCGCTGAGATGGATACCGAATGGCCTGCAAATGCTTTGGCGGCCCAGGCAATTTTAGCCCGGACATTCACCTTGAAACAGATTAAGGACAAAGGTGGTGTCCCAAAGCACAGGACCGACGCCTCAACCAGTGTTGAGGAGTTCCAGGCCTATGACCAGGCCAAAATAAACGACAACGTGCGGCGGGCTGTGGACATGACCCGCGGGGAAGTGGTAAAGTTCCGGGGGAACTATATAAACGCTTGGTTTAGTGCCTGTGATGGCGGTACAGAGGCTTCGGCAGTGGAAGGGTTGGCGTATCACAGAGAACAAACTCCATACATTAAAGCCGGTGTAAAGGATGGGTGTTTGTCTATTACGGTTCCGGAAAACAGGCAGTGGTCCGCTTCCTTCCCATTGAATACGGTACGGGCTGCTGTAGTAAAGTCCACGGGTACTGACCCGGGTGAGATTAACTCGGCAAATGTTTCTGTGGTAAAGAAAGGCCCATCTGGTAGAGTCGCGGCCTTCAAAATCGGTAAAGCCACAGTAAGTGGACCGGTCCTAAGATTAGCCCTTGGCAGTGACAAAATGCGCTCGATTTACATTACCGGTTTTTCTGTCCAGGGTTACAATCTGGTAATGACAGGCAAAGGATTCGGACATGGGGTCGGGATGTGCCAGTGGGGAGCAAAAAAAATGGCAACCGAAGGCAAAAAGCCCGGAGATATAATCAAGTTCTATTTCAAAGGTATTACCATAGAAAAGATGTGGAAGTAGGCTGTCAAAAGACAGCCTGCTTCACTTTTCGCTAAAACGCAAAAGGAAGATGCAGGTGTGTTCCGGAGAGCGAGGCTGACATCCGCCAACCATCGTCGGGGCTCTTTGCGCTTTAGCGCTTAGAGCCCCGTTGTGCCCTGCGGGTAGATCCGCGTATGCAGGAGCGGTTTGCCG
>JAJZQD010000059.1 GCA_021847735.1 Bacillota bacterium
TCCTGTACAGCCCTGGCATCAGGCCCGGTCATAAATGGATTCATCAGTTTTAGAAAACGACTGGCATAAAGCATAACACACCCCTCCTCGTATAATACATGATACGTATACTTGGATGTTTTGGTGTTGCACCCTTACGAGGTGTTTTTCTGTTGTATATATTTATCTTAGAACTCAATTAAATTATTTCTATAGTAACTTATCAGGTGTTGAGTTATAATTTTCGATATAGGGTTTTAATCCGTTATTGGTAGTACTTAAAGAGGATGGGTTGTTTTATGGGGGAAAAAATTCGGAATACTAAAAATCCCCGTTGGATTATTTGGAGTATATTATGTCTGGTCTATATTATTGTGTTTTTCCATAGGTTGGCTGTTGGTGTGGTCAAAGTTGACCTGATGAAAACCTTTAACATATCGGGCAGTACTTTTGCCAACCTGAGTTCGGCGTATTTTTACGCCTATATGATTATGCAAATTCCGACCGGTATGCTTGTGGATACTCTGGGAGTAAGAATTACTGTTACAGTTGGTACCATATTGGCAGGTTTAGGTTCTATTTTGTTTGGGTTTTCTCCCACCCTTTATGTTGCTTTTTTAGGAAGGATTATGGTCGGGATTGGCGTTTCTGTTGTGTTCATATCTATCCTTAAGATCCAGACTCAGTGGTTTTTAGAGAAAGAATTTGCAACGATGTCGGGACTTACTGCTTTTCTGGGGAATTTGGGGGGCGTACTTGCCCAAACTCCACTGGTAATTCTTGTGTCCGTAATTACCTGGAGGTATTCATTTATGATGATTGGTCTAGTCACAATTATAATGGCTGCCCTGTGTTTTAAAATTATCAGGAACACACCGGCCGATGTTGGACTTCCGCCTATTGATAAGGCAGGGGAGAAGACCGCCCAGGGGGAAAAGGTGAATATCCTCAATGGACTCTTTGAAGTGTGTAGGAATCCCCATACTTGGCCCCCATTTTTCATGTTTGCGGGGTTTTACGGAGCTTTTCAAGCCTTTTCGGGCACTTGGGGACACAGTTATTTGACAACTGTTTACGGTATGAACAATGTAAAAGCGGCAAACTACATTGCTATTGCTGTCCTTGGGTTTTGCACTGCCAGTGTTTTGCTGGGAAGGTTGTCAGATAAAATCTTAAAAAGAAAAGTTCCCATGATAGCTTTCGGCACGATTTATCTAATATCGTGGGTAGTGATGGTGTTTTTTAAAGAGGGTAGGCCGCCCGTTGGGATACTTGGAATTTTGCTTTTCACGATGGGGTTTTCCAGTGCCGTATTCGTACTTGGGTGGGCCTGTGGAAAGGAAGTGAATAATCCAAAGTACGCAGGAATATCGACATCTGTTATCAATACAGGAGGTTTTATTGGAGCCGCCATAGTACCAGTAGTTTTAGGACGCATTATAGATAAATACCAGAATATCGTAAGCGCCCAGCAGGTTTACAGTAAAGCCTTTTTGTTCTGTGTTTTAAGTGTTTGTATAGGGTACTGTTTTCTGTTTTTTATAAGAGAAACGGGATGTAAGAACATATATGACTCTCTTAAAACGAATGAAAACCGGTAGACCAAAAGCAGGCAGGTTAACGTAAAATCCTGTACAAGCCCCCGCTAGGGAACCTTCTGAAGGAAAAACACATAGTATTTACCAGGGTTGAGATAACCCGAATCGTTAATTAAACGGGGTATAACAGTGGGTGGTGGATTTGCAGGCTTTCCTTTTGGCGGAAACTTTGCGTTTATACTTTTCTTGATTTTAATCCTCCTTTTCCGGGGAGACCCCTAAGATTCTGGACAGATAATGGCTACTATTATTTTTTATTTGGTCGTTAAGAAATAAGTATCAATATGTTATACTATTAAATAGATAACTTCACCTTCACTGTTTGGAGGTTTTAAAAGTGGAGCAGGGTAAAGAATTACTAAAGATAGGTGATCTGGCCAAAAAAGCAGGGGTAACTGTTCGAACTGTTCGCTATTATGAGGAACTGGGCTTGTTGTCCCCCACAGAGACCAGTCCCGGGGGATTTCGTCTGTACTCCGAAAATGATTTGCGCAAATTACATTTTATAAGACGTTTTAAAAATCTTGATTTTCCTTTGGATGAAATACTGCGATTAATCGATTTGCCTGAAGACGGGCTAAGTAAGTCGGAAAGAATATCATCAAGCCTATCTTTACTTCAAAAACAGTTAGACCAGGTCGAAAGTAAAATGAAACACCTTGAAGCGATAAAAAAAGATATTAAAGAAGCCATCAAATTACTCCATGAGTGTGACAAGTGTCAGAAGGAAGGCTGTCTAAGCGGATGCCCCAACAGGGAAGCATTGATTTAAGAACGATAAACCTTATCGTTCTTTTTTCATGTGGATTTTTTGGCAGTATAGATATTGACAGTTACGTAAGTGTAGAGTTATAATCGGTATAACGGTCATTCTTAAAATAAGGAGGTGATAGTTCCCGGCCTGCTGTGATAAAGGAATTTATAGTTTATCAATAATGCAGTTTATTGGGACTATAATGGTCGGAACAATACCGTAAAGGATACATAATTATAAATGTTTCTAATTTAAGGAGGTATTTAAATGGCGAAGTTAACACCTGAAATGAAAGAGTTTATTGGGAATCTTAAGTCATGCGTAGTGGCCACTGCGGATAAGAACGGTATGCCTAACGCTTCATTCAAGGGTTCACTAAGGGTTTTGGATGATGAACACCTAATTTTCGCGGACATTTTTTCGGCAAAGACCAGAAAGAACCTCCAGGAAAACAATAAAATATGTATTTGTGTGGTAGACCACAAAAAAATGGTTGGCTTTCAGTTTAAAGGTGAGGCAGAGCTATTGGACAGCGGAGAAGTTTATGATGGAGTCTGTGCGGCGATAGCAGGAATGAATCTAAACCTGCCAAAACCTGTTTATGTGGTTAAGACATATATTACAGAGATTTATCCGGCACCGGCGGCCAGAAAGTAACAAAAATAAGGCCGAGGGTTTGCCCGGACTGAATGGAGGGGCAGAGCTTTGGTCCGTGGAAGGCCGGTACAATTTGGTCTGGGCCAGTATATCAAAGATTAACCGGGGTATAATCCCCGGTTAATCTCGTTTAAGCCATTTTTGTTTTTCTTTGCGGGAAGTTACTCCCTCAGTCTCGTCTTTGTTACGGTCAAATAAATCGTCAGCGAACTGGTCAAGCCGCGCCGGGTTACTCGCCGTTTCCCCACAATTTTCGACCAAAACAGACCGAATTTCCCGGTCTTTTTCGGGTTTTCCTGAACCGGTTTCGGCAAGATTTTCACAGACCATTTAGTATAATACCATTAGACAGACTTAGAAGGGTTCTAATTATTAATAGATTTCAAAAAAAAGGAAATATAATAACCGGTTAACGCTTGCGTTACCGGTTATTACACTCTAAAGTGAAAAAATGCGTTCGATTAAACGCGGATACCATCGTCCGCATTTTTTATTGGGCTGGCGCCCAGTTTTGGATTACCAAACCAGGCGAGGCGGGTCGCGTAGTGCGCAAACGAAAGAGGCGGGCTCTTTTGATGTGTTGATGGAAATAGTAAAACATTACCTGTTATTGAAGGGGCAGTTTTTCATACACAGGGCACAGCACAAGTGCTTCTCCGGGTCTGACGACCAGTAAGTCATACAGGCGTCGGCATCGAGGGCCCATTTTTTGACCCCGCGCACAACGGTCTTTTCACCCGACGGGATTGCCTGAACCGGACACGTTTCCGCACACAAACTGCAGTAATTGCAAAAATCCTGGATATGGTCATTTATAGGTGAGTCCACCGCCAGGGGCAGGTCAGTGGTGACAACCCCAGTGCGGAAGCGGGGGCCAAACTCCTGAGAAATTACATAACCGCTGCGCCCCAATTCACCTAAACCGGCTGACACTGCCAGGGGGACATGCAGCACCTCTTCCTGCCTGAAATGGTGGGCCAAAGCTGAATAACCCAGTTCCCGGATAAACTGGGCCAGCATAACTACAATTTTTGCCACTTCGACATAGGCCCTGCCGGTCTCGGCATCACTATAATAACTGTTGGACTGGTTTATATGTTCGTAATCCATTGCATATCCGACCACTATGGCGAACTTGTGGCAGTTTGTAATCTCTTCACCGAAGCGCCCGTCTTCCAGGTCGGTGTTGCGCCCCCGGTGAGAATAGACATAGGCCTGGTCAAGTTTCGTGATGCCCACAAGGCTGGAGCCAAAGAATTTGGCCACTTCTTTTATTTTGGCACTGGTTTCTTCGGGGTCCCCGGTGAAGACCGTTTCAGGTTTAAGCGGACCGTCAACAGCCCGGCGGAGGTGCCAAACTAAGCTGTTTTCTTTCCTGGTGTAGGCATATAGTATTCGCCAGAAGGGGTCGGGGGACTCGCCAAGCCAGCGGTCTTTGGTGTCTTTACCCAAAAGCCCCCGGCCAAGCCTGGTAAAGGCAACTTCTCTCTGGTCAAAACGCTGCTGCTCACCGGTGATTTCTGTACTACCGAGAAGTTTTACACGTGTCATTTATTATATCCCTCTCAGTTTCATTAATAATAAAAAGGTAACCAACCAATTCTATATCATAAGAGGAAATCCTTCCGGATGAAAAGAATCTAATACAAATAAGTCTCAATAATGAAACGACAGACTCGAAAGGGTGAATTGCCTTGGAGTACGCGATAGGCGTTCATATCAAAACTAATTCGTTAAGAGCAGCCATGTATGATACAAGGGGTCATTATCTGCATTTTTGGGGAAAAAACCTGGAAGGACAGGACCCCGAACTGGCGGCAAAAGAGATTGTTGCGGGAATAAACCACCTGTTAGGTTACCGCAAAGCCAAGACCGAAGAGGTCAGGGGAGTGGGAATAACTCTTGACGGCAGTATCGGTTTTTTAAAAACCCATTTTAAAGAAATGGTGGAAGGCCTAATTGGCCTGCCTGTTTTCCTGGACTCAACCTTTGACTGTGTGGCCCTGGCAGAAATGTGGCAGGGTGCCGGTTGGGGAAAAAAAGACTTGTTGTTCATTGATTATCGGGAAGTGTTAGATTTTCGGGTTATCCGGGATAGAAAACCGGTTCGGGGCGTAAATGAATTCAAGCCAGTCACGTTAGACCCGGCATACCGTGACAACACCGGGCAAATCTTATGGCGGCAGTTATTCAGACTAATCAAGGAAGCCCTTCCGGAAGTCATTATAATTATTACAAAGCATGACCCTGATGATAAAAGTTTTTGGGCTGACCTGAACAGGTCCTGGCAGTGTTATGCCGGGGAAGAGGTCCCTGTCCTTCTTCCTGCCGAATTGGGGGATGATGGGCTCACCCTTGGGGCGGCAGCATTGGCCATATTTAGGTAAAGGCCAAAGGATTTTCGCAGCCGTCCGGCTAATTATTATACAGACAGAATTTGTAGGGAGGTTGAACATGAGATTCATCGACTTGAGAAGTGACACCGTTTCAATGCCAACCCAGGAAATGAGAGAAGCGATGTACATAGCCGAAGTGGGTGATGACGTATATGGCGACGATCCCACAGTACGGGAGTTGGAGGAATACTCCGCTGCCATTCTGGGTAAAGAGGCGGCTCTGTTTATCCCCAGCGGGACCTTTGGAAACCAGCTTTCCCTGTTCACTCACTGCAAACGTGGGGATGAGGTCATTTTAGGGGATGACTGTCACATCGTCGCCCATGAGGTAGGGGCCTCATCTGTAATTGCAGGTGTGCAGCTGAGAACTTTGCCAAGCAGAAATGGTGAGCTCGATACCGACGAAATTGAAGCCAAAATACGGGCTGAGGATATCCACTTCCCTTCAACCGGCCTAATCTGTCTGGAAAATGCCCACTCTAACGGAAGGGCTATTCCCCTTGACAACATGAAGAAGATTTACGGCATTTCGCAGAAACACAATATTCCCATTCATTTGGACGGGGCGAGAGTCTTCAATGCCTCCACGTACCTGAATGTTGATGCTAAGGAGATTACAAAATACTGTGATTCTGTGATGGTATGCCTGTCCAAAGGTCTTTGTGCTCCCGTCGGTTCAGTGCTGGCCGGCAACGGAAAATTTATTGACAGGGCCAGAAAAGGAAGAAAGCTCATGGGCGGAGGTTTAAGACAGGCGGGATTCCTTGCCGCCGCAGGCCTGGTAGCGCTTAAAAGTATGAGGCAAAGGCTTCACGAAGACCACGAAAATGCCGTGATTTTAGGGCGGGAACTGTCCGGGATACACGGAATAAAAGTAAAATCCGATGACATACACATCAATATGGTGTTTTTTGATATGAGTGCTGCGGGAATTGAGTCAGGCAGGCTCGTCAAGGAGTTTTACGCGAGGGGCATAAAGATTAACCCCCCGGAAGACGGAATAATGCGTTTTGTAACCAACTACTGGGTTAGCAGGGACGATGTTTTATATATTGTCAAAACAATGAAGGAGATTTTGGAGGTTAGTTGAAATGCGTGCCATGATTCTTGACGCACCCGGCAGGCCTTTGCGCCCTGCCGACGTACCGGCGCCGAGACCGGGCCCGGAACAGGTTTTAATCAGGGTTCATGCCTGTGGGGTATGCCGGACCGACCTGCACATAGTGGATGGTGAGTTAACGGAACCGGTGCTTCCCTTAATTCCCGGGCACCAGATAGTGGGCACGGTTGTAGAAACCGGCGAACTTGTCAGGGGATTTAGGACAGGAGACATGGTCGGAGTGCCCTGGCTTGGCTCAACCTGCAACTGCTGTCGCAGCTGCCGTTCAGGCCGGGAAAACCTGTGTGATGATGCGCGGTTCACCGGATACCAGATTAATGGCGGATTTGCCGAATTTACTGTGGCTGACTATAGGTTTTGCTTTCCTGTACCCAAAGGCTATCCTCCTCTACAGGCGGCACCGCTGCTTTGTGCGGGGCTGATAGGTTACCGCTCCCTG
The DNA here is from genome assembly GCA_021847735.1 of Bacillota bacterium. GTDB lineage: Bacteria > Bacillota > Thermincolia > Thermincolales > UBA2595 > JAJZQD01. The sequence continues at coordinate 6,944 of JAJZQD010000059.1, forward strand.
GTTATGGCCGGGGATCCCGAACGACTCGGTATCTACGGTTTTGGCGCCGCGGCCCACATTGTTGCCCAGGTTGCACGTTACCAGGGCAGGGAAATTTATGCCTTTACCCGCCCGGGGGACCTGGAAGCCCAGCGGTTTGCCCGCGATATGGGGGCGGTCTGGACGGGGGATTCTCACGAATCGCCGCCGCAACAGCTTGATGCGGCCATAATTTTCGCTCCCGACGGGTCGCTGGTACCCGCGGCCCTTAAGGCTATAGCCAAGGGGGGTACGGTAGTCTGTGGGGGGATACATATGAGCGATATCCCCTCCTTCCCTTATGAGATTCTTTGGGGTGAGAGGGTAGTACGGTCTGTGGCAAACCTCACCCGCAGGGATGGGGAAGAGTTCCTGGCTCTGGCCCCGAAGGTTCCGGTCCAAACCCAAGTCCGGCCCTTCCCGCTCAGTGCAGCTAACGAAGCCCTGGATGCCCTTCGTAACGGCACACTCCGCGGCGCGGCTGTGCTGGTAGTAGACTCTGAGGGCCGAAATTAAAGGACCCGGGATTAATTTCCCGGGTCCTCATATGCGTCTAAGTAAGAGTCTCGGATTTTCAATATTTCCCCCAGGTTTTCAATGAAAACATCGATAAGTTTGGGGTCGAAGTGCTGGCCGCGTTCATCCTTGAACAGGTTTATACTTCGGTTAATTATCTGTATTTTTGAAACCGGCCAGGTGTGAAGCGTAGTCCAAAGGATATTGAAAAACCAGGTACCGCCAGGCGGGGTACTCTGTTTGCCTGAAGATGGGGATGTTTCCGGGATTTCCGTTGGCCTCAATCAGCCAGGGGTTCCCCGACTTGTCAAGAACGATGTCCAGGCCCAATTCTCCCAGGGGGCCTAATTTATCGTCCAGGAGGGTGGCAGTCTTGAGGGTGAGGTCTTCCAGCATCTTGAGGAGATGGTCTTGGGTAAAGGGAATTTTCGGCAGTATAGAGTTAAAGTTACTTAAAAACCCCGGACTGGCAAAATCTTTTGGTATCAGTGGCCGAAAAACCGTAGAAGAATATTTTAACTGGCAGCGGGCGGGTCAAAAATTATCTAATATGTACGAGACGCTGTTGGGCACATAAAAGAGTAAAGGTTTAAGGCCGCCAATTGCCAGAATTAATCTAGTGGACATAGCGGCCGGGGATGGTACCTTTCAGGTCTCCCTTACATATTATTGAATAAGAGTCACGCACTCGAGTTTCAGGGTTGCTGTCCAAAAAACGCAATCATAAAGGGGGGTCGTAAATGGGTGACGGTGTAGGATTCTTCGGAGGGAAATTTGTTTTTATTCTCTTCTTAATCCTGATTTTACTGTTCTTTGGAGATTCATAGAAGGGGGCTGTCAAAGGACAGCCTCTCCCTTCTTTTGAAAACCAAAAGAGGCTGCGGCAAGTTACCATTAAGATTTTCCGCCTTGAATTATTTGCCAGCACGGTATTTGGAGGCTAATGTTGTTCTAGGAATTAAATTATACAATCCAGGAAATACTACTTTTGAAATTATTATCGAGAGAGGTGTTCATATTGATTTTAGACAGGATATCACTGGTGCTGGTAATCATTGGGGCTCTCAACTGGTTGTTGGTGGGATTGTTTAAATACAATTTGGTAGCCGCTTTATTTGGCGGGACAACCACCCTTATTAGTAGAATCATTTACGTGCTGGTCGGGCTGGCCGGACTTTGGTGTATCAGCCTGCTCGTCAGGCCGCGCGAAAAGGCAACCAAATAAACACTGGGCAGGGACAGGGCAGCTAATGGCTGCTCTGTTTAAATTTATACCGTTATCAAATTTATGGTCGTCCCATTTTTACATCAGAGTGAACTCGTTCAGCTAAAGCTGAACATCGAAACTTCAGTGGGGGACTCTACCCCCACTGAAGCAGAAAAGTGGAAACTCCACCTAATAGAAGGTGGAGTCTTGGAATTGGGATAAAAGGGGGCTTTGTATGAATACCGATAAAAGGGTTGTCCCGGTGCACAGTTGGTATCCCGAATCACGCCAGGAAGTCACAAGGCTGCTTGACGAGGGGTGGCAAATCCTGTCGGCAGGAAACGAACGACATCCCACCTGTCACGGTTCGTCAATATGCTATAGCGAAACCGTCGTTTACGAACTTCAAAGACCAGTTCCTTGAACGCATCTTACGTGCGTTCGTTAACTACCTCATACTTTACCAACAGTGCCGCGGAACTTGCCGGTGAAAAAGCAATCGCTGCCTGGGACCGTTCCAGGCTTCAGGACGAAATTCAGATGAAATAATACGGACTTGGCGACGATGAGTGCCATGGTGGGATTTGCGGTGATGATGGTACTTGAGGTGGCCTTCGGATAGACTTGTTGTTACCCGCTAAAATGGCGGGAGAT
>JAJZQD010000060.1 GCA_021847735.1 Bacillota bacterium
AATTCCACGATTATACTATTGAAAAATGAAAAGGCTGCCGATTTTGTCGACAGCCAGCAAAGGTTTGCTTTTGGCGAACCTTTTATGTCATTTTATTTAATTTCTTTGTCATTCTTGACTTTTTCCGGGCTGCGGCGTTTTTATGTAAAACACCTTTGGCAACAGCTTTATCTATTGACACCTGTGCTACTTTAAGCGCAGTGGCGGCATTTTCCTTAGTATCTACCTCATTGAATTTGCGAATGGTGGTTTTAACGCCTGTCTTTATAGGCGCATTGCGAAGAGTATTTTTCCTGGTAACGTCAACTCTTTTGATTGCTGATTTAATATTTGCCACGGAACTTCACCTCCTTAAAAATATGTGCCGATATGGTAAAAGTTATACTTTTCAAGTGACAATGTACATTTTACCATGACGTCATTAAAAAAGCAAGGCATTTGTGTATAGACAAGGCATTTTTGGTTAAACCTAATTCCGAATCCAACTAACAGGAGGTGAGGAATCGCAATGCGTGAATGGATAGGCTTTATTGTGAGATTTATTGTTTCTGCCCTTGTTTTACTGCTGGTGTCCGCGATTTTGCCCGGAATAACGGTTCGCGGGTTTACGGGGGCGCTAATTGCCGCTGCTATTATTGCAATTCTTGGGTATGTTGTGGAAAAACTACTGGGTGACAGGGTTTCACCCCAAAACCGCGGGCTGGTAGGTTTCATTACCGGCGCGGTAGTGATTTACCTGGCAAAATTCGTTATCCCGGGGTACCTGAGTGTTTCAATAATAGGGGCTCTTCTGGCTGCTTTTGTAATTGGAATAATTGATGCATTCGTACCCACCCTTATCAGATAATGCAGCACAACCATTAATCCCACCCTATGGGCGGGATTTTTTGTTCCCCTCCTCCGGTATAAATACCCGGTTTTTCGAATATAATTCGGTAGACAAGGGGGGGAGGCCATGAGACAGGTTAAGCTCAAAAGTATAGGGCCGATGGTTAAAAACCTGGGCTTGTTCTTTGTTGCGGTACTGGCAGTATTTTTTTCGGTTTTCGCCGGCCAGTTTCCCGATAGGAATGACCCGTATGTCCCGGCCCTTAGTTCAAAATTCTATTATGACAAAGGAAGAACAGTATTACAAAATTTATCCGGCAGGATAGGGGATCAGGCTCTGAAAACGATCCTTAAAACTGAACTGCCGGTTTTGGCTATTGCCGACGAAAAAAGCGGCAGCCCGCCGACCTCCAGTCTCCCTGTTATTAAATTGTGCCTGAACCTGTTGGCCGGGGTGCAGCTTGAAGACCCCCTGACTTACTTAAAAGCGGAAATACCCATGATGGATGTAACCCCGGTAACTGCCGACAGCTTTGATGAAACCGGGTTTGACGATATCACCGTTAAGCCTGCCGAGGAACAACCCCCCGGAAAGGCGGTTACACAGCCCGGGGTGGCCAACAAAATCAAATCCTCAGAACCTCTTATCGCCCTATATAACACACATACCAGTGAGACCTTTGAACTGACAGACGGGTTAGCGCACCTCAAAGGAAAGGCAGGGGGTGTCGTTGCAGTTGCCAGGGAAATCCAAAAAGTAATCCAGGAACAGTATGGCATAGCAGTAGCATGTTCACCTGTGATTCATGACATGTCCTTTAATAAGTCTTACGCAGAATCACAGAAAACGGTCAACCGGCTGATCAAGGAAAACTCTAAACTCGAAATGTTGTTTGATATCCACCGGGACGGTTCCCTGACCAGAGAGCAGAGTCTTACCAGGATTAACGGCCAGCCGGCAGCCAAAATCCTCATCGTCGTAGGGACCGATGCCAGGGCCGACAACCCCAGGTGGCGGGAGAATCTTGAATTCGCCAGAAAGGTTGCTGCCAAGATGGACAATATGTATCCCGGCCTTTCCAGGGGAATTGCCATTAAACAGGGCCGGTATAACCAGCAGTTCAGCACCAAAGCCCTGCTGGTGGAAATCGGCAGCGCTAAAAACACCACTGATGAAGCGGTGGCCTCAGGCCGCCTGTTTGCCAATGTGGTGGTGGCGGTATTGAATGATAACTCATAATCTTTACGGTCTGTAGCTTTATTATTACAATATTTTTCTGTGAAACAATGCCGGAGACGAAATAAATAAGACCCCTCTCGATACCCGGGAGGGGTTTTTAAATGTTGAATGCTTCAAAAACCTTTCGATTATATTTCTTACTTCTTATGGCAGTCTTCGCAGATGGCCCGGTTGTCTTTCCGCTTTAGCCTGGTTCCGGGGCCCAGGTAACCGGACACGGACCCGGTTTCAAGTCCGGAGGAAACCGTTCCATGGGGCAGGTGGCAGGTGATGCACATAATTTTCCCTGGAGTTCCTTCGAGGGGAAGGGTAGTAGTCAAATTGATATTTCCGTCCGCCGACTGGCCGTTCCAACTGAGAGTGACTCCCACCGAATGCTGAAAAGTGTTGTTGTTCCAGGTTGATATGTGGCCGCTGCCGGTTGGGGTCATATAATAGGTGTGGCAGTTAAAGCAGACCTTGTTCATCCCATCTAGGTAATTGGGCCGTTCAGGGGCATCTCCCATAGGGTTAACGGCATATGCGTCAATGACTGTGGCATCATTGGATATGAGGAGCCGGTAGTTGTTGTTGCGGTCGTGGGAATCATGGCAGGACAGGCACTCACCGCCCGGCCCGGTCATGTCCAGCGGATGGCTCGATGTTACCGGACTGTTTTGCCCGCTGCCATCTTGGCCCCATACTCCCATGGTATTGGCATTGTATGGGCCGCCAAGGGATTTCTGCCAGTTTAACACTGTTACCAGTCCTGTGACCGGGTCCTTGGGACCGGCCGATATAACCGCCCCGTTATACACATTATAACGGCTGCCGGTATTCATGAAGCCATGACAGGTGAAGCATAAGTCACTGGTGCTCGTACCGCGCAGAAGCTTTGGCCTTGGTGCGTTGTGAGTAATGTGGCAGTATTTGCACATATTGGTGTCATTGGCATAGTTGGCATGGGCGTTAATATCGGGCGGAAAGGTGTCGATGCGTACTCTGCTTGTACCATTTGTAATTTGAAAATACAAAATTGACCAGTTGGGTACACCCTGCTCCGAGTAAGACGCGGTGCCGGTGCCAATGGTCGGGTTTAATACTGTCCATGTATTTCCGTCGGTACTTTTTGCCAGGATATCGCCTGTAGTAAAAGGCCATTCAAGTCGGATATCGGTTTTATTCTGCGGGTCAGATATATTCGGGGTCATTGTAACCGGGACAGGCAGCGGGCCGGAAATAGAAGCGGCTTTTACCACAGGTACTGGCATTGTAAAGAAAAAAGCGGCGGCGAAGGTCAAAAAAATCCCTAGTTTAATTTTTCCCAATGTTTTCAGCCTCCAGAGCATACCCCTTCTAAAATCATTGTAAACTAAGGCTTATCTAAATGCCATGAGAAAAATTTAACAATTAGAAATGGCCGGATTTATTTGTGGGAGCGACTTTGCTGCTTTATTACTTGCCGGAGTCCGTATTGGAATAAAAGTGGAAGAAACCAGGCATAGTAAAATTGACATGACAGTATTTAGAGGGTGAATGAAATGAGAGACCGGACAATGATTATCCTGGCCTTGTTGTTTTTAACGCTGACCGTAGGGGTAGGGGTAAATAAATCACTGGCCGCCTGCAACACGTTGGTGGGAAAACCCATGGCTCCAGGAATTGGGGAAATGTACCGGCGTCAGGTTCCCTTGGCCGTAGACCAACTTGAAAAAGGTACCCGGTACGGAAAAAGCACGGCCAGGATGATAACCCGTAGTTATCCTGTTGCGGTAAAGGTGGTTGAGCGGGTAAAAACAAGGGCCGAATCCGAGATAAAAGCCGGCTTAGCCGTTTGGCGGCAGTGGTATCGGAACACATTTAATAACGTGGGCAGTCGGGCCCGGTACGAAAAAATATAATGATATAATAATTTGTCCTTTCCCAGTTAACCCAAATAATGATATATTAATTAGAGGTAAACTCTCGGGTTAACGAAAGGAGAAAACCAATGTCTACAGGCAAAAAGGTGGCTAAGGCTGCCGGAATGCTAATGATAGCAATGATGGTTTCACGGGCCCTTGGTTATGTCAGGGAAGCTTCTCTCGCCTCCGCCTTTGGCGCCAAGTGGCAGACGGATGCCTTCCTGGCAGCCTTCACAGTGCCGGACTTCCTTTATGACCTCCTGGTGGGAGGGGTGCTGAGTTCAGCTTTCATCCCGGTTTTCTCAAGCTACCTGGCCACCGACCGGGAAGAGGAGGCCTGGGAAGTAGCCAGTACCATGATAAACTTACTGTTTATCGTAATGGTTATCTGTGTAACTCTCGGAATGATATTTGCGGTTCCCTTGACTAAGCTGGTGGCGTACAAATTTACCGGGGAGACCCTGGCTTTGGCAGTAAAACTGTCCAGGCTAATGTTTCCGGCTTTTGTTATTCTTGCGATGTACGGTCTGATGCAGGGTATCCTAAACTCTTACAAGCATTTCGCTGCACCCGCTATCGGGGCTATTGCATATAATCTCTGTATCATAGTCTTCGGGCTGCTGCTGCAAAAAAAGTACGGCATCATGGGTTTTGCCATCGGCGTAGTGGCAGGGCATATCGCCAGTTTCTGCATCCAGCTCCCGGTGGTCATAAAGAAAGGTTTGAGGTACCGGTTTACCTTTAATTTACGCCATCCCGGTGTCAGAAAGATGTTTTTGCTGATGGTTCCTACAATGTTAGGACTCGCCGCCAACCGGGTCAACCTGGTGGTTAACCAGAGCCTGGCCTCCGGTATCAGTGAAGGAAGTATTACCGCCCTTAGGATGGCCAGCCGTTTAATGTGGCTGCCCCTGGGTGTTTTTGCAGGTTCCATATCAGTGGCTGTTTTCCCGACCCTGACATCCCAGGCGGCCAGGCAAGAGATGGCTGAGTTTAAACAGACCCTGTCCATGGGTATCAGGTCAATTTTTCTGATTACCATTCCGGCTTCTGTGGGCCTTGCAGTTCTCAGCGTACCCATAGTGAGGCTGCTTTTTGAGCGGGGTGAGTTTAACCCTGGGGCTACCCAGGTGACAGCTTATGCCTTGATTTTTTATTGTATAGGCCTGTTTGCCCAGTCGGCGGTATGGGTCGTGACCAGGGCTTACTACGCTTTGCTTGATACCCTCAGGCCGCTTTTGATTGCCGTGACTACAATTTTTATCAATGTGGCCCTCAATTTTGTCCTCCGTCCGGTGCTGGCTGAGCGGGGGCTGGCCCTCGCCTATTCATTGACGGGAATATATAACCTGTTAGTGCTGCTGTACATTCTGAGGACTAAAATCGGCCAGATCGACCTTAAAAAAATTATCAGGTCCTTTGTCCTGGTTTCAGTTTCTTCGGCTGTTATGGGGGTAGTTACATACGGTGTGGCCGGTTTTCTGGGCACCCACCTGGATTTGGCCCTTAGAATAAACCAGGTGATTCAGGTAGGCCTGTCCATTGTCGTTGGCCTGATCGTGTTTGCCGTGGCCGTACTGATGTGCCGCCTGGAGGAGACCGAACTTGTGATGGGCATTATTAAAAGGAAACTGAAAAGGGCCGGGTAACTCAGGAAACGTTTAGATATCAGAGTATTATTGATTTGCCGGTGACATGATGTTATAATAATAAGGCTGAGATTTAGCTTTGAAGTTCACTGCTTTACTTATATCCGGAGTTTGATTAATTTCGCCCCAGGCTGCACCCCGGTCTGGGGGCGTTGCATAAAAGGGAGAGAAAACACTTGGTGGAAGTCGGAAGACATCAAAACACAAGGAACTTTTGCATAATTGCCCATATTGACCACGGCAAGTCCACTCTGGCTGACCGCCTGCTGGAGTTTACGGGTGCTTTAAGTGAGCGTGAAATGGCGGACCAGGTATTGGACCAGATGGACCTGGAACGGGAAAGGGGCATAACCATTAAAGCCCAGGCAGTTAGGCTTAACTACAAGGCTGACAATGGGGAGACTTATACCCTTAACCTTATTGACACCCCCGGCCATGTGGATTTTACCTATGAGGTTTCCCGCAGCCTGGCGGCCTGTGACGGCGCTATTCTGATAGTCGATGCGGCCCAGGGGATTGAAGCCCAGACTCTGGCCAATGTTTACCTGGCCCTCGAACATAACCTGGAGATTATCCCGGTTATCAACAAGATAGACTTACCCAGTGCGGAACCGGACCGGGTGAAAAAGGAAATAGAGGATATAATCGGTCTTGACGCCAGTGATGCTGTTCTGGCGTCTGCTAAGGAAGGCTTAGGGATAAAGGAGATTTTGGAACAAATTGTGGAGAAAATCCCCCCCCCTAAGGGTGATGAATCAAAGCCCCTTAAGGCTTTGGTCTTTGATTCCCATTACGACCCTTATAAAGGGGTTATTGCCTATATCAGGATTATGGACGGGACTGTCAAACCCGGCATGGAAATCAAGATGATGTCAACGGGGAAGATTTTTGAGGTTAACGAAGTAGGAATATTTAGGCCTTTTATGACATCTGTGGACGAGTTGGGTGTCGGAGATGTCGGGTTTATTGCTGCCAGCATCAAAAATGTCAGGGATGTCAGGGTAGGTGACACTGTCACCAATGCTAAAAAACCTGCGGACAAACCCCTTCCCGGTTACCGGCAGGTTACACCGATGGTTTTCTGCGGTTTGTTCCCCATCGACGGTGCGGACTACGACAATTTGAGGGATGCCCTGGAAAAATTGCAGTTGAATGACGGGTCTCTGATGTTTGAGCCGGAGACGTCAATCGCCCTGGGTTTCGGTTTCCGCTTGGGTTTTCTGGGGCTCCTGCATATGGAGATTATTCAGGAACGCCTGGAAAGGGAGTATGGGCTTAGCCTGATTACAACTGCGCCCAGTGTAGTTTTCCGCATATACAAGACTGACGGAGAGGTTATTGAGATTGATAACCCTACCAATATGCCCCCTGTGCAAAATATTAATAAGATGGAGGAACCCTTTGTCAAGGCTACTGCAATGGTTCCCAACCAGTATGTGGGGGCTGTCATGGACTTGGCCCAGGAAAAACGGGGTGTCTTCCTAAACATGGAATACCTTACGGAAACAAGGGTTACACTAACCTACGAAATGCCGCTCATCGAAATTATCTATGATTTCTTTGACCTGTTAAAGTCCCGGTCGAAGGGGTATGCGTCTCTTGACTACGAGTTTACAGGTTACCGGGAGTCAGATCTGGTTAAGGTTGATATTATGGTTTCCGGGGAAATCGTTGATGCCCTGTCCAGTATAGTTCATAGCGACAAGGCGTATCAGAAGGGACGCCAGCTGGCGGACAAATTAAAAGATATTATTCCCAGGCACATGTTTGAAATACCTATCCAGGCTACTATTGGAAACAAGATTATTGCCAGGGAAACGGTTAAGGCCATGCGCAAGAACGTATTGGCCAAATGCTACGGCGGGGATATTTCCCGGAAACGAAAACTCCTGGAGAAACAAAAAGAAGGAAAGAAACGGATGAAACAGGTTGGCAATGTGGAAATCCCGCAAGAGGCATTTATGGCAGTGCTAAAAATAGAGTAAACAAGCCACTGTTCACTAATCACTGTTCACTGTTCACTGTTCACTAATATTACGGCGGTGTTTAAAATGGCTATCGGAATTTACATTCACGTGCCTTTTTGCCTGAAAAAATGCAATTACTGTGACTTCGTCTCCTACCCTTATGACGCAGACTTGGCTGCGTCATATGTTTATGCCCTGGGGAAGGAAATGTCCTACCAGTTGGTTAACATGGGCAGTGAACACCGGGAAGTGAAGAGTATATACCTGGGAGGGGGGACCCCTACCGTCCTGACCGGGGAACAACTTGCCGCCATTTTGGAAAACTGCCGTAAATCTTATCAGGTTGCTGACGATGCGGAGATTACGGTAGAATGCAACCCGGGCACAGTGAATCCTGACAAACTGGGCAGAATCAGAAAAGCCGGGGCAAACCGCGTGAGTATAGGTGTTCAGGCATATCAGCAGGAGCTGCTGGCCAGACTGGGCAGGATACACAACTGGCAGGAAGTCGAGTCTGCGGTCCGACACAGCAGGCAGGCCGGCTTTGACAATGTGAGCCTGGACCTAATCTTTGGCATCCCCGGGCAGTCGATGAGACAATGGCGGGACACCCTTGACAGGGTTTTAGCCCTGTCGCCCCAGCATATATCGGCATATAATTTAAAAATTGAGCCAGATACTCCCCTCCACCGGGACGTGTGTTCGGGATATCTGATCCCCTGTGACGAAGAACTGGAGTTGGAGATGTACTGGTATGTTATTGGTTTTCTGACTGGTAACGGGTTTGTCCACTATGAAATTTCAAACTTTGCCCGGCCCGGGCGGGAAGCCCGCCACAATCTAATTTACTGGCGCAATGAAGAGTATTTGGGATTTGGTCCGGCGGCCCATTCGATGTTAGAGGGACGCAGGTTTAGCAATGTGGAAAAAGTGGAATTATATATAAACAGATTAAACAGAAATGAATCGGGCATCCAAAACCAGCAGTATCTATCCAGAGAAGAGCGGATTTCGGAAACCGTCTTTTTGGGGTTGAGATTAATTGAAGGGCTCGACCTCGATGCTTTTAAACAAAGTTACGGGCAGTCCATATTTGAAATATTCGCGGTGCAGTTGAAGCGGCTCAGTTCATTGGGTTTAGTAAAAATTGAAGATAATCGCCTTAAGTTGACTGAAAAAGGTTTACCATTGGCTAATGAAGTCTTTGCCGAGTTCATATAATGGGATTCCGATTCTTGACAAATAAATCTTTCAATGGTATTTTTTATTTATAAGGTTTTAGCACTCGACATGGTAGAGTGCTAACAAAAAAGAGGGTGTTGATATGACTCTGGACGAAAGAAAGCAAAAAGTTCTCCAGGCTATCATCAAAGACTATATTTCCACCGCAGAACCGGTTGGTTCCAGGACAATTTCCAAAAAATATGACCTGGGTGTCAGCCCTGCCACCATCAGAAACGAGATGTCCGACCTGGAGGAGCTTGGTTATATCGAACAGCCCCATACCTCTTCCGGCAGAATCCCCTCAGACAGTGGATACCGCTATTATGTGGACTGCCTGATGAAAAAAAAGAAATTATCCCAGGATGATGAAAAGACCATTCTCAGCGGGTATAAGACAAAAGTTCAGGATATCGGTACTGTTTTGCAGAGGACTAACACAATCCTCTCCAATATTACCAACTATACA
>JAJZQD010000061.1 GCA_021847735.1 Bacillota bacterium
CAGGGTCTTGACAGATCCTTCGGTGGGGTCGGTATTTACCGGCGTTTACCTGAACAACTTTTCTAACGATTATCTGGGGACAAAGCACCATCAAAACTTCTATGGCCGTAACACATGTACTATGTGTCATGACCCGCATGGTTCAGTGAGCAACCGTTATATGATGATGTATCCGTATAAGGACTACTGGAAGACGACTACTGTCAGTGGAAAGGTCTATGGGCCGGTGGACTATGCAGGCGGGACAGAGGAAAATATGATTTGCTTCCGTTGCCACGACTCCCAGTACTATGTAGGCATTAACGGTGATTACAACCAGGTAACCATCGGAAGCAAATTTGGTAACGGAAACGCGAAAAACTATCACTACCATGCATCCAAATGGAAATTGAGCTGCCGGGCCTGCCATGATCCTCATTCAGGTAAGAGCATGTTCCAAAACCTTAGTAAGCCGGCGGGGTATGAATGGAATCTAAATAACGACCTGTATGTTAATTTTGACTGGGCCGTGCAGGTTGGTATAGCCACCTACAGCAGCTACAATAACCGCCTGGCTTTTATTCCCGGTTATGACTTGAACTTCAATATTAACAGTTACTCCTGCGCCATTAAATGCCATGGTAAAGATCACTCTTTGGGCAGCGGGAAATTCCTGTCATATAACAGGACTACGACCAGCCCTAATGTTAAATGCAACGGCTGCCACGATTTTGATGCCTTTGACACCGCTTCCAGGCACCCCGTGCTTGGGCCCATCTCACCCGGTGGAAATACTGTGAATTGTGAAATGTGCCATATCGCTGACCATGCACAGCACAACAAGACAAACCCGTATGGCTTGGTGGAAGAGGTAAGAACCGGCTGGGCAGTTGATGGGACGCCGGGGCCGCTGCCCAACACCTTCGACCCGGTTACCGGAAAGGAAATTCCGGCTTACAAGGAATTCTGCTGGCAGTGCCACGGGGCAACACCTGGCAGGAACATCCTGGGAGACCATAAAACCCAGTTCATAGGCAAGCCTCACGCCAACCTTGAGCGAACAGGGAAGGACAATCCGTACGGACCGGGATTGGATGCGCCATGCCTGACCTGCCATTCCCACCATTCCTCAACAAATATGAGGCTGTTACGGAAAACCATTGACGGGGTAGCCATTGATGCCGAAACCATTACCGGAAAACTCAATGCCTGCCTGGCATGTCACGATGGTTCCCCTGCGCCGATGGATATTGCGTCCAAATATAATGCAGCCAGTTCGGCGGGCCATTTTATCAAGTCCGACCCATCCAAAAAACTACTCTGTACAGAGTGCCATGACTCTCACGGTTCCACAAACAAAATGTACCTGTTGGATACCAACAATAAATATAACACAGGGGTTAATTTTGAAGGGGGTCATACGGAAGCAGCGACCAGGTGGTTGTGCCTGGCCTGCCACCCGCTGTACAATGACCCGAACCGGTCTCAGGTTGCTTATAACACCGCCAATACGGTTGTTGCCGGAGTAGTATATATTCAACAGCTTCCTTCAACTGTTCAGGACCACGTATATAACAGCGGAACGGCCCGTGAATGCACAATTTGTCACGACCCGCATAAGCCATGGCCTGCTACCGGTGGCGAAGACAAGTGTTACAGCTGTCACAGCCGTCCCAACGGAGAAGCCACAGACATAAAATCACTGATGGGCTTGAGGAGCCAGCCCGGTACAGGGCTGTTATCCCACCATCCCATTACCGATGCCGATACAGTAAATAATACTTGTTCAGCGGATTGTCATACAAACCACCCGCATGCCATCAGGGCCCAACATCTGAAATCGTTTACGGAGAAGGACCTATGCCTTAGCTGTCATGATAAGAATGTTGACCCTGAAGTAAATCCGAAAAAATCTCCTTATGTTATTGACGGCGTCATGTATAACTTACATCCTCACAACTATGACAAAGTTATCCGGGTTTACCCGGCTGATGACAGCGCCTTCCTGGGGAACTGTGACAAGTGCCATGTACCCCACGGTTCTGATTTTAGGCCTATGCTGCGTAAACGTAAGGACGAATTATGTGTCGGCTGCCACAATGGCCAGGAAACCGATGGGGGTGGTAATGTCATCAAAGATATCAAGACCCTTTACCAGAATGCCGGTCACTACTATACGGATTTCCCTACAGCTAAGATGTACTGTGACGAGTGCCACATCCCACACGGTTCGACAAATGACAATTACCTGCGGGACAGCATGGAATTTGCACCGCGACAGTCTATAACCGCAGTATCAGAAGGTGTGCAAACCAAGGTTTATTTCCCCGACAACCTTATCGGGGCAGGTTATAATACTAGGTTTTTCTGTACCACTTGCCATAAAGAGTATGGGAGTGTGTATTCCAGTGTGTATTACAGCAGCGAGACCACACCTGGAGGGCAGGTTACAATAAGGACCATCCCGCTTATAGGCGATCATGGGGTCCAGATTGATGACCACCGCATTGGTAAGACCAAAGCTTGTACCGAGTGTCACAACCCGCATGACAGGGAACCTTTCGGTAATAACGAAACCTGTTTTATCTGCCATGGTTCAACCGGATATGCGACCCAGATAGAAAACCTTACAGGTCTCAACGGGGTATGGCCGGCAGGGGTAACTTCCAAGCAATCCTACCATCCTATCAGAGATGTTAATACAGCGGGGAATAATGATTGTATGAACATGTGCCATACAAAGCACGTCCACAATCCGCGTGCCAACCTGATTATTGACAAGAGGCCGTGGGTCAACGACATCACTGCTCCGACCGGACCTGTGGCCTATGCCATAGCGTCAAGCGCCAACCAGGTTGACCTTAAGGTTTATGCTCCTTCAGACACTGATGTCGTGGGCTACTATGTTTACCGGTCTGTAGACAATGTTACCTGGCAGAAATACGGTATTGTTAACAACAAGGTCCAGGCCCCGGGATACTTCTGGTTCTACGATGGGGGCCTCACGAATGGAATGACAGTCTATTATAAAGTTCAGGCCTTTGATAAGAAAGGGAACCTGTCTGCAGTCTCAGATGTTACATCGGTGACCACCTCCCAGGCCAGCGATACAACCAAACCGGATATTCCTTTAAATGTGACTGCCGCTCTCAATACAAGAGTTGAGATGCAGAGCACCAGTATTGTAGTGAACTGGACTCCGAGTAAAGATAATTATGAACTGCGGAAATACAACATCTACCGGGCCAATTATACAGTGGGACAGTCGATTTCCGAGAAAGATCTTGAGGCGGCGGAACCCGGAATGACTTACACCTATATAGGCTCTACGGGGGCAACATCCTTTACCGATGCGTCCCTGGCCGAGAAAACCACATACCTTTACCGGGTTACGGCTGTAGATGCTAACGGAAATGAATCCGCTAAATCAGCATGGGTTTATGCGGTGACTAACCCTGTAAATGCTGTGGTTAAAGCAGGATATTATTATTACCCGGCCGGTTCTGATACAATCTATATGCATATTTTTAAGCCGGAAGATACTTCTATGACCCCGACCACTACTTTTATGAACGGTGGTTCTATCAAGGTTAAACTGGATGTACCCAAGGGTTACTTCAACTTTGGGGCTGTGGATGCCACCAAGGATATCAAACAAGCAAAACTTACTATGTATCCGGATTCGTCTCCCGAAGACAATATTTTAGGGTCATTTTCAACTGAGCAGACAGCTACCAGGGATATTTACTACTGGGTTGGCCAGGTCCCGAGCGGTTCCGGCAACTGTTCTGTCTATCAACTTACAGTGAACATGGGAGTTTACGAACAGGATATTGGCCCTACCCGGTATTACAGCAGGCAAATTTTAAATAAAGAGTCCATTTATGTAGTGCCGACTAACCGTTACATGAAGAGTTACAGTGATGCAGCCCGTACCACGGAGTGTCTGACCTTCAAACCGGGGGATACTGTTTACATGACAGGGCCATCTGATTACCCGACATCGGGTTATAATAGCGCCACGGTCTGGATGTACACTTACGAGGGTAAGAGCGTTGGCCTAGGGGGATCCGTGGCTCCTACGGCTGCCAACTATGACGGCAATACCGGGGAAGTAAAGTTTCAGCTCACCCTGCCTGCCACAGGACTGGTT
The DNA here is from genome assembly GCA_021847735.1 of Bacillota bacterium. Classification (GTDB taxonomy): domain Bacteria; phylum Bacillota; class Thermincolia; order Thermincolales; family UBA2595; genus JAJZQD01. Next base: position 4,133 of record JAJZQD010000061.1, read on the forward strand.
AATGATAGCTGGTATTATGCCGGCGCTTCAGCAAAAAATGGGTGGGTAAATACAAAGGTAATCGACATAGGCCAGCAAATACTTGTTCGTTCACCAGACACTTCTGCACCGGCGGCTCCGAGCGGACTGACTGTAACAGGAACTGACCAGAACAAAGTCAGCCTGTCGTGGAGCGGCTCTACCGATAATGTGGGGGTAGTGGGATACTACGTTTATTATAAGAAATCCACTGATACCCAGTACTACCTAGCCGGGACCACCGGGTCAGATACCCTTGCTTATGATGTAACCGGCCTTGATCCGGGAGCTACTTATAACTTCAAGGTGGCCGCTTTTGACGCCGCCAGCAATGACTCGGCCTTCTCAACAGTAGTTAACCAGGATGCTCCTGCGGAAGCGGTGGATAACCAGGCTCCCAACCTCCCGAGTAGCGTTCGATTGGTTGTCAACAGTGCTTTTTCGATAACCGCGTCATGGGATTGGAACAACACATCAAGGCAGGATAAGGTAACAGCTTACTCAGTATACCGCAGCCAGAACAACATCGATTGGTTTAAGCTTGGATCTATCGGGTCGGTAGGTTTGACTTCCGACTGCCGGGTTAGTTTCACAGACAATAATCTAACAGATAATACAAAGTACTATTATAAAGTCATGGGCCATGACAAGGCCGGCAATAACTCAGATTTCTCGGTGGTTGTGAATGCAAAAACCAAGTCATCGGGTGAGAACAGTGTCGAAGGAGCCCTCTGTATGTCCTGTCATGACGGCGTGCAGGTTCCGCCGGCGGGATATACGGTCAACCACAAAATAGGGACGGCTTACAACCAAAGTAAACATAATGTTGATTGGGATATCCTGACCTTTAAAGATGGCAGCGTCTACCGGGGCAACTGCACAAAATGTCATGTCCCGCACGGGTCTGACTATAAGAGCCTCCTAAAGGCGGATGATGACGCCAACCTCTGCTTTATCTGTCACGAAAGCGCATCAGAATCAGGTAAGTATTCGGGTAAACGGGATTACATTTTGTCAGCTCATGGACAAAACGAATCCAGTAGTTATCAATACTCTTCCACAACACCTCGTTATTGGCCGGGCGGAGTGGGACCTGATAGTTCCGTACCGGCAAAGACTCCGGCAGATGCAGGTGCCTGTTCAAACTGCCACGCTCCACATGGACGGTATGACCCTGAAACAGGGCAGTATATAAAAAGTTCTGCGTGGGCAGGTAGCGGCACCAATCTTAACCGGCTCTGCTTCACCTGCCACAGTGACGACCCTGGTACGTTCTTTGGGGAATGGCATGGTAAAACCGTATACAGCACCACTTATCATGGTGACCCTTCCACAAATGCTAAAATGAGATTGACCGACTCCTTGGGCGTTCAATGGGGACCAGGGGAATGTACTAACTGCCATGATCCGCACGGAACCCAGTATCCGGGAATACTCCGCTATCCGGTTCAGGCTTCGGGTTCCCAGAAGAACCAACTCTGCCTGAAGTGCCATGATGATCCAAACATCATCGCTGATACGGGCCTGTTTGACGGGTCAGCGGTGTATAATGCTTCCAAGCACGGCCAGAAAGCCCAGTGGCTGTCTGATTTCAATGTCGGCGGAGTCGTATATAACAAGACCGAGTTTTTACCCGGGGTATGCCTAAACTGTCATAATTCGCATGGCAAAACTACTGATAACTCTGCAGATCCCGACAAAGTTATCAAAGAAATGCTGGTAATTGAAGACGGGCCCAATAACGAAATCTGTAACAAGTGCCATGAATACGCCTCCACCAAAGCAAGTGTCCCCGGGTATTTCGGACGGGCGACTTTTGAACAGTCCGCGCATCATGGCGGAGGAGGCAGACCAGGTGTACTGTGGCCCGGAGGGACATATTACACCGAACCGCAATCAGAAGACAGGCGGGGCAAATGCATTAACTGTCATGACCCCCACGGAACAGCTAAACGTGACTGGTATGGAAACGTTATCCATATTAATGGTGAAACCTTCGACGAAGAAGAAGATCTATGCTATACATGCCACAAGTCTGGAGTGTTGATAAACATCTATGACATCAAACAATTTAAAGATATGGGCAAGTATACCGGTCATATGCCATGGATGACAGTCAGCGTCCATACATATGGTGAAGATTTGGCCACAAAACCGCGTCACGTTGAGTGCCAGGACTGCCACAACACACATGCTGTGCAGAGTACTTTCGGATTAACAAACGTGGATGACCGGCTGCCCAAAGCCCTCAAAGGCACTTGGGGGGTTAAAATAACATCATGGCCTGTGCCCAACGCACCCAATTACACGGCAACCGGAGCAGGTCAATGGCGGGAAAAACCAGTTGAAACAGACCTAACCAAGTATCCGACCCAGGTTGTCAGCAGCGATGATCCATCATTTGAAGAATACATGCTCTGCTATAAGTGCCATGCTTCTTATGGTATCGCTTCGGGCGGCAAACGGATAGTTGCCTTCATGAACCCCAATAACGCCTCGAGCCACGGGTTTAACCCGTTCAGTAAGAATCCAACCAACTTCATGAACAAGTGCCTTTCCAGGAAGGTTAATGGGGTTCCCGTGTCAGATTATTTGATGAGACCCGGATCACCCTTTAACCCCAATCCTGATATTAATGTTCAGAATGAGCCACGGCGTTATAAGCTAACATGCTCTGACTGCCACGGCAACAGTGATCCCATGGGACCCAAGGGTCCACACGGTTCCAATTTCGATTATATGTTGAAACGTGATCCCAAAAGCATTACCTTCTGTACCGATTGCCATTATAGCCAGGCGTACCAGAATAACGACCCCAATTATGCACCCTTTAGTTTTGGTTATGAACCAAGCTTCCACGGCAGGCATGCAGCTTCTGGTCCGCCGTCATGGCAGTATCAGAAGACAGATTTATCATGGACCGCCGATCCCACCGATCCAAACATTGCCAATAAAGCCGGGGTCGAGTACGTGGCCAAAGTCAACCAGTTATTTGGTTCCAACTGGTGCCGTATGTGCCACTATGCCGGTTCCTACTATGGTGACACCAAGTGGGTATCAGTACATGGGGAGAATGCCAGTTGGCCGACCCAAAGGAACTGGTACGGGACAAATACTTATACTGTTTACCGTGGACTTAACGGGTACGGGCTGTACTTTAGCATTTCCGAGGACGGCCCCGGGTCGGCAAGCTGTGCTACCCAAAACTCTACTCTGGGCATTAGATCATGCAGTTGGCATTAATGATATGAAAAGACAAATAACAAAAGTTATCAAATCACAAAAAACTGCATCCTGGCTGCTTATTGCCATCTCGGTGTTGGCGCTGCTGCTTCTCTATACCGGCATGAGTCCTTTTAATGACGTATTCTGGTGGCTGATGAATGCATGCCTCTTTACCCTGGCTTTAAGCCTCGCTGTGTGTACCCTGGCCCGGTTAAAAATTTATATGCGCTGCCGAGCTATGAAACCTCTTGGGTCAATTATATTTCACTTGGGCATGGTCGTTGTGCTGCTTGGCTTTTTGGCCAATGTCCTGTGGGGCTTCAAGGGAGATGTTTTTATCCCCCAGGGCGTGATGGTTAAGGTCCCCGAGAACATGAGAGTCGTTAAAAAGGGACCGCTTGCCCGCTCGATGCCTGCCTATTCTGTTGCCCTCGATAAACTTACTTACGGGCGCCCGAATGAACATGACAAGTACCGGATTAGGTATGCCGCTGATGTCGTGTTTATTGATGGCGCCGGGCAAAGCAGGCAGCAGGTGCGGATAAACTACCAGGCTTTTTTCCGGGGAATGTACTGGAAATACGGAAACTCGGGCTATTCCGTCTTTCTGAATATCAAAGAGGGAGATAAAGTCATCGTTAACGACTATGCCAATATTGCTACCCACGGTGAAACAGCCTGGTATGACACTGTTCCCGTTACAGCGGATTTGATACTGGAAATCAGGTATTACCCTGATTTCACGAAAGCTAAGAATGGAAAATATCTCTCAAATACCATTTTCCCAAACAATCCGGTAATGGACTTGACAATTATTGAAAAGGGCCGAAGGTTGGGGCCGGTTTTAATTCCTATGGCGCAGTCCCGGTCTGTCGGTAGATTCAGGGTTAGTTTCCCCAGGTTCAGATACTGGCAGATATTTGATGTCGGAGCAGATCCGGGCAGGATGTTGATTTTAGCGGGCTGCTTCGCTACAGTAGCAGGGTTAGTATGGCGGGTTCTCTTGGGGGAGGATACCCTTCCAAGGATGATTTCCAAAAGGTTATGACAGGAATGGGGGTTACTGAGGTTGGCAATTCTTGAACAGGTCTTTTTCTGGTTTGCGGTTTTTTGCTACATAGCCGCAGCAATTCAACACGCTTATCGTTTCGTGTTCCGTAGAGGGAATAACGGTTTATGGGAACATCTGTTCCTAAATGCCGGTTTTGCAGCTAACATTGCCACCATCATCGTCCGTGTAATCCGGAGCGGACACCTGCCGGTTACAATCAAATACGAAAGTAACATTCTTATTGCGGCGGCCATTATTCTTGTTTTTCTTATTTGGCGCCGGAGAAATGCGGCGGTGGCTGCGGTGGGGATGGTCTGTATCCCAGTGGCTGTTTTAATTCTCTGTGGCGGCTATGTTTATTCTTTGGAAATCCAGCCTTTAACTCCCGACTTTTTTAGCCGGTGGGCGGCCCTTCACCTGGTTTTCTCTGTGTTAGCGGCAATCTGTTTGGTTTTTGCCACGGGGCTCAGTATCTTTTTCTTGATAAAAAGTCGTTATCCAGTGGGTCAGGAACCGCCCAGGCTGGCATCACTGCCTCCATTGGAGGAAATGAGTCACCTCACCTACCGCCTGGTATTGTTCGGATTTATATGCTGGACTGTAATGCTTATTACCGGGATGTTCTGGGCTAAGGATTTTTGGGGGAACTATTGGAGCTGGGACCCGGTGGAAACATGGTCCCTTGTCAGTTGGCTGATCTGGGGATTGTATATCCACCT